>JARGOE010000115.1 GCA_029210015.1 Vicingaceae bacterium | reverse complement strand
ATAAAGTATATTTTTTTCATGACCTTAGTAATTTGAGTTGGAGTTTTCCAAGAATTATTCCAAACTAAAATAGGATAGTAAATGTACAAAAAAAACGCTCCGAATTGTCGGAGCGTTTTAATGTTTAAATATCTATTAATACTACAAGTATGTCTGTAAATTATTAGTTCTTGATAATCTTCTCAATCTTCTTAAACCTCGTTCTTTAATTTGTCTAATTCTTTCACGTGTTAATCCAAAATGATTTCCTATTTCTTCTAAAGTCATTTCTTTTCTACCGCTTAATCCGTAAAATAAACGAATAACTTCAGCTTCCATTCCTTTAAGGTAAGATAAAGTTCTTTCAATATCAGTAGATAAAGACTCATGAATTAATGTGTCATTTGGAGCAGGTGTAGAATCGCTTTCAATAACACTAATAAGACTGTTGTTATCTTCATCATTAGCCATAGGAGCATCTAAAGAAGCTTGCTTTTTAGACATCTTTCTAGAGTTTTGAACTTTCTCTAAATCCATTTCTAAAATTTCAGCTAATTCTTCATCAGTCGGCTCACGTTCCATTTGTTGTTCAAATTCACTTGAAGCCCTGTTGATTTTTTGAATCTCACCTAAACGGTTATGAGGTAAACGTATTGTTCTTGAGTTATCAGCAGCAGCTTTTAAGATACTTTGTCTAATCCACCATACAGCATAAGAAATAAACTTAAACCCTTTAGTGTGGTCATATCTCTTAGCAGCTTCTATAAGCCCTAAGTTTCCCTCATTAATTAAATCTTCTAAGGTTAAGCCTGTATTCTGGTATTGTTTAGCTACAGAAATAACGAATCTAAGGTTTGATCTGACTAACTTATTTAAAGCTGCAGCATCACCTTCTTTAATCTTTTGAGCTAATTCTACCTCTTCATCAGCAGTAATCATTCCTTCACGAGATACTTCTTGTAAGTATTTTTCAAGAGACTTACTTTCTCTTTTGGTAATTTGTTGTGTAATTTTTAATTGTCTCATATTCTTCTCACTTTTTCTTTTGTTCTATATCATCAAAAACCGTGCAAAACTTTATTGCTCTTTTATGATGCTATTGTACTAACGTAAAAAAATAACAAATGTTTCTAAATACCTAATTTTTAACAACTTTTAACGCTTTGTTAAATTTGTTTGTCAGTAAACTGACACTATTTAATTTTATTTATTATTACTTTATTGTCTTTACTAACAACATCCCAGCTATCATCAAACACTCTTTTGATGTATCGACTATATAACGCAAGTCTTACGTTTTTATTTTTGCTCTTTTCTTTTTCACTTTGTTCTCCAGTATATTCAAACAAATTTATGTTAGGATGTTCTGCTTTATAAGTACGAACTACCTCCTCTATGGTTGCCATTACTCGATAAACTTCTCCTTTATTTGTAATACTATATTCTTCACCATCATATTCTTCGTTAGTAACACCAAATACTATAGTAGCGTTTAAGATATTGTCTTGTTTCCTTCCAAATCTAACTTCATAGTTAACACCACTATCTGTTACAAATGAATAAACAGTTCCGCTTTTAATTGCAGGCGGTATTATTTTATATGGCAACAAACTGTTTTGCAAGGTTTTTCAAAACGCGAATATTCAAAAAAAAATATCAATAAAAAAAATAATAATTACTTGATTTTACTTTAATTACATTTGAGGTTAATTTTTAGTATAAATGGCAAAATTTGGAAAATGGATTGGTAGTGGCTTGGGTTGGGCTGTAGCTGGGCCAATTGGGGCCTTGTTAGGGTTTGCTGTAGGTAGTGTTATTGATAGTAAATTAGATGAAGGTGAGGATTCTTATCAGAGAGCTGCAGGTTATTCAAGTAAGCCTGGCGATTTTGGTGCTGCCTTATTAGTTTTAGTCGCTTCTGTTATGAAAGCTGATGGGAGAGTCTTAAAGGTTGAGTTAGAATACATTAAAAAATTCTTTAAAAAACAGTTCGGAACAGAACGTACGCGCCAACACATGTTGATGTTAAGGGACTTATTAAAACAAGATATTCCTTTGGAAAAAGTTTGCCTTCAAATTAAAGCTTATACAATGTATCCTGCTAGGTTACAATTGCTTCACTTGTTGTTTGGAGTAGCTTCTGCAGATGCAGAAGTTCATAAAAGTGAGCTTGATGTTATCAGTAAAATAGCAAGTATATTAGGGATTCAGCAAAAAGATTACCAATCGATTAAGGCTATGTTTTTGAGTGAGGTTGATGGTGATTATAAAATTTTAGAAATTTCAAAAAGTGCCACCAACGAAGATGTTAAAAAAGCTTACCGTAAAATGGCCGTAAAATATCACCCTGACAAAGTTGCACACATGGGAGAAGAATACAAAGATTCCGCAAAGGAAAAATTTCAAAAAGTGCAAGAAGCTTACGAAAATATAAAAAAACAAAGAGGAATGAACTAACTAACTAACTAACTAACTAACTAACTAACTTCGTTTTTTAGTGTTATAAAAATAATCCTTCTTAGTAAGGAAGATAGATTTATTTTTTGTTTGAGGTAATGTTTTTAAAGAATCTGAAGATTGTTGAAGTGGGATAGAAAAGAATTTAAAGATATTAAAATCATACTTTGGCTTTGCAGTTTTCTTTTCGTCTTGTGTTTGAGGGTCATTGTTGTTATTACCAGCATAAGCATCAGAGCTAAGAACTCCAACTAACAAGAATAGTATGATAAATAATGCTTTCATTTTTTTCGTAATAGTTTATCAAATGTAATAATTCATTTTACTAATTTACAAACTGTTAACAACTTTTAACGTAAAATTACTGCCAAAGTTACATTGGCACAGTAATAGTAAAACAAAAGTAACTTGGATAAATTAGAGAAAAATAGATTTTTAATAGCCCTTATATTTCCAGCTGTTTTCGTTGGTGTCATTGGGTTGATACATCTTTCGGCATATTCGTTAGATGTTTCTTTAGTTTCTTATGGTGTTTTTCCACGGAAATTAAGCGGACTAATTGGCATACTTACTTCTCCCTTAATTCATGCGGATTTCAAACACTTATTTAATAATTCAGTTCCGTTAATCATTATGGGAGCAGCATT
>JARGOE010000114.1 GCA_029210015.1 Vicingaceae bacterium | reverse complement strand
CCATCATAAGTATCTGTAACATTTGGAATATTATAAATTATTTTTCTAATTGTTTTATCAAAGTAAACAGATTTTCCAATTGGCAAGTATAACTTAATTCTTACTTCTTGACCCCTAATTTTATTTGTTTTGGCAGTACTTAAATAATTGTTAAACATAACAGAATTACTATCAACCTTATAATTATAAATAATCCCTCTAGCTTTTATTTTAGCTGCTTTTACCGACTCTCCATTAGCCTCTTTTATTACTTTCATATAAGCACTATCCGTTTTGCTTTGGTAAACATTTACATAAACATCATTGCAATATATTGAGTCTTCATCTAACGAAATAGTAGAGAACTGTCCATCTAAGATTCCTTTACCTGGAATATCGTTAGTTCCTGCGAATAAAATATAATTCTGTGTATTTGATGGCAACATTATTTCCTCAACAATCTCTTCATCTGATGAAACTTCTGTACCCATTTTAATTCCTATTAAAGAGCAAATTGCAATACCAGTAATCCAAAAAATCAATAAAACTATACCAATACTATAATGTGTTTTAACTTTAAAAAGTAACTTAACTCCACCATAAATTATGGTTATAATTGGAATACCAATCAGCATAATTATTCCAAAAATTGCTAGTTGAAATTGATCATCAGACACAAAAATTAGATTAAAAAACTCACTCGATTCTATTGAGAAAATTCCATCAGAAGTAATTGCTAAAATCATATCAGAACCACTTAATCCGGCAATAAAACCAATCGCTAAAAATATTCCGAATACAATAAGTGCAAAACCAATTACATTACCAGCTACCTTGAAAATAGCTCTTAATATTTCACCTAAAACACTGAAAAATCTTTCAATAAAATGTCCAAACCTTCCTTTATCGATATTCTTTAGTTTATCATTTACCTTACTAGCTTCATCCTGAACAGTCTTACCAATATTATCAATATTAATTGGTTCTCCTTTCATCTGTAATTTATCGCCTGCGGTCTTAGCGACTGGAATAACTATCCATAAAATAATATAAAGCAAAGGTCCAAATCCCCAGAAAATTGTAGCTAAAACAAAAAATAACCTTGCCCAAATTCTATCAAACCCGAAATAAGCTGCAATTCCTGAACAAACCCCTCCTAAAACTCTTTCATCAGGGTTTCTAAACAATTTTTTATCGTTAGCATAGTTAGTTCTTTTCTGAGCTTTTGGCTGTTCCTCTTCATCCAACTCATCCTCATCTAAATACTGCTCAGGCTTACCCATAATTGTGATAATCTCTTCAACATCTTGATTAAGAATAACTTGATTGACATCAGATATTTTACTGCTAAATAACTCAGCAATTCTCGCTTCAATATCAACCATTATCTCTTCACACTCTTCAGAGTTTTTAAAATAACTTCTAATCTTGTTTAAATATTTTTTAAGTGCTTCATAGGAATCCACTTCAATATGAAAAACTACTCCACTAATATTTACTGTTACTGTTTGATTCATTATATATAAATTATATTATTATCTTATTATCCTTTATCTTATACTCTTTAAGAGATCTTAGATTTTTTTAAATGTAAAATTGTAATTATAAATTTCACCTACATTATGATCTTCCTCTACTTTAATTTCTGATAATTTATCAACCAACTGTGTTTTTATTATTTCATCAGAATAGTTCATTTCAAGAATTTCAACAAGACCTTTCTCATTTATCTTAAAACTAACTTTGACAAAAGCTGAAGAATTTTCATCTATTGAAAGAGAACCTTTTTTAAACTTAACTATTTCTTGTAGTTTTTCGTTCATGTTTACAGCTCCAAAACTATTAGGAAGAATAAAGGTCATAGAACTTATTACTGCTAATGTGTATATTATTGATTTCATATTACTTGATTTTATTTTGTTTAATTACTTGTTTTTATTTTGCTTTTCTTGTTAGCTTAACTGCTTTTACTAAATTATCCCATGTAGTTTCTAATTCCTTTAAGAACTCATCTCCTATTTCGGTTAATTGATAGTATTTTCTTGGTGGACCAGATTTAGATTCTTCCCAACGATATGAAAGTAACCCTGCATTTTTAAGTCTTGTTAACAAAGGATATAATGTGCCTTCTACAACAATTAACTTTCCTTCTTTTAATTTATCTATTATTTCTGAAGGATAAGCTTCACCGTTTTCTAAAATAGAAAGGATACAATATTCTAATACTCCCTTTCTCATTTGTGCTTTTGTATTTTCTATCTTCATACTTGTATTACATATTAAATTACAATACAAAGATATATGTTTTAAATTGTATTATGCAATACATAGTACTAAAAAAACAACTAACTATCTGAAATTCAGAGAGAATAATTTTTAACTACAGTCTTATTTTTTCTAAATCACCTAAGAATTTAGGTTTTTTATTGATAATATAGAGATCGATTACAGCCTTGGTTTTGGCAAAATACTCTCTAAATTGAGTTTTTATTGAATATTTATCGGGAGGATCTTGAGCAGCAAACCCTATGGCTTCCATTTTGTGTTTTTTAGAAATAAATAAAGCTCGCTCAACATGAAATCGCTGTGAAATAATTACCACTTCACTTTGTCCAAAAACTTCTTTACACCTTACCACAGAGTCTAAAGTTCTAAAACCTGCATAATCCAGAGTAATTGACGAATCAGGAATTCCTAATGCGATTAATGCTTTTAACATTTCTCTTGGCTCATTGTATGATTTTAAACTATTATCTCCACTAACTATAATGTGTTTTATTTTACCTTGCTGATATAATTCTGCTGCAGCATTAATTCTATATTTAAAAAACAAGTTAGTATAGCCTGCTGTTGTATATCTACTTGTACCAAGTAATAAGGCTACTTTTTTAGGTGGTGTGTTAGCTATAGATTTATAAATATCTTTTTTAGTAGATTGTTTAATTAAAACATTAGAAAAAATAACAAACAGTATTAAAAATACTGTTGCACCAATCGTCCATTTGTTTAATAAAAGTTTTTTGATTTTTGAAAACAAGCTTTTCATTTTACCTTATAAAAATATCTAACAATACAAATGCAGCAAACAAAACGCTTGCCACACCGTTAGTGGTAAAAAAAGCTAAATTAACTTTACTTAAATCGTTGGGCTTAACTAAAAGGTGTTGGTATATTAATAACGATACAAACAAGCAGCAACCTATCCAATAATACAAACCAAAACCACCTAAATAACCAGCATAAATAACACAACTTG
>JARGOE010000025.1:2639-33831 GCA_029210015.1 Vicingaceae bacterium | reverse complement strand
AAGCAAGTGTAATAACTATGATTTGTCTTGCTTTTGCAATGGTGTCTAACGCACAAATTAGTAAGAAAAAGAAAGCTAATAATGATACCCAAGCTTGGAAATATGAAGTTGAATGTGTTGGGATAGGTAAACCGGGAACTAAGGTTATCAAGGTTTGGTCTTACTCAAAAAATGCTAAAGTAGCTACTGGGCAAGCTAAAAAGAATGCTGTTCATGGAATGGTTTTTCAAGGATACTCTGGTGGAGGTCAAGGATGTACTTCTCAAAAAGCCTTAGTAGCTGATCCTTCTATTGAACACCAAAAGAAAGAATTTTTTGAAGAGTTCTTTGCAGATGGAGGAAAGTATATGAAATATGTTTCTCATTCAGGCGATGCAACTCCTGAGGTTATTGGAGTTAAATTAAAAGGATATAAATATAAAGTTGGTGTTGTAGTTACTGTAAATACCAATGATTTAAGAAAAGATTTAGAAGCCGCTGGTATTGTTAGAGGTTTGTCTTCAGGATTTTAAAATAAATAATTATGAAAAAATTAAACTATATTTTAGGAGGAGTGCTAGCTATATCAGTAGCACTAACTTCTTGTGGTGACCCTCAGAGAAATGTGGCAGGAAACTACAATTACGAAACAGAATGCTTTGGCGTTGAAGGGGATGGTTCTCAAACTGTTAAAGGTTGGGGAAGTGGAAGAAATAGAGAAGATGCTGTAGAGCAAGCAAAAAAAAATGGATTAGCTGATGTTCTTTTTAAAGGGATTAGAAGTAATAAAGGTTGTAATTCTAAACCAATATTATTTGATTCTAACATTCGTGAGAAAAAGGAAGATTACTTTAATGCTTTTTTTGCTGATGGAGGCCCATATACAGAATTCATAACAGGAGAAGATGGTTCTGATTTACATTTTTCTGTTGTAAAAGGAAGAGGTAAAGCAGGAGATCAAGTTACTTATGGAGTAATTATCCGTGTTCAAAGAGCTAAATTAAAGGATAAGATGATTCAGGATGGAATCTTACCAAAATAATAAAATGTCAATAAAATAAAACTAGAATAGAAATGAAAAAAATATTTATAACGTTAAGTCTTGTTGCAGTTGGAGTTGTTTCAGCTTTTGGACAAGCAAAAAAACCTACAATTATGGTTGTACCAAGTGAAGCTTGGTGTATAGATCAAGGTTACTTTACAGAGTTTGATAATCAAGGTTCAAAAATTAAAGTGCCAGATTACAAAAAAGCTTTTCAAGAAAATATTGATGCTAAATTAGTAGTAAGTGCAATAAATGGAATGATGTCTGAAAGAGGGTTTCCTTTAAAAGATTTAGAGCAACAAATGAAAATCATGGCTCAAAATGCTGCTGAGGATAATATGACTTCGTCTAAAGATGGATATGGTATTGCTGAAAGTCCATTAGATGCATTAAAGAAAACTGCTAAGGCAGATATTATCATGGAGTTAACTTGGAAAATTAATGCTACTGGACCTAAAAAATCAGTAACATTTATTTTAAGAGGTTTAGATGCTTATACAGGTAAGCAAGTTGCCTCAGCTCAAGGAACAGGAGCACCTTCTTTTTCTGCTGAAGTACCTGTTTTGTTACAAGAATCTGTGACAGCACATATAGATAATTTCAATGCTCAGTTAATGACGCATTTCGAAGATTTATTTGCAAATGGTAGAGAAATTATTGTTAGAGTTAAAACTTGGGATGGTGGTGATTTTGATGGTGATTTAGAAACAGAGTTTGATGGAGAAGAACTTCTTGATATTATCGATAACTGGATGGCTGATAATGCAGCTAAAGGAAGATATAGTTTAACAGATGCGACTGAAACTATGGCGTTTTTTGAGCAAGTTAGAATTGATATGTTTGATGCTAAAGGTAGAGCTCAAGATGCAAGAAGATTTGGAAAAGGTTTGAGTAAAATGTTGAAAAATGAACCTTATTTAATTGTGAATAAAGTTATGACTAAAGGTCTAGGAGAAGTTACTATTGTCTTAGGTGGTAAATAATTTAAATTATATAACTATGAAAAAATTAAGTAAAATATTAGTTGCAGGTTTAATTTTAGTAAGTGCTAACAGCTTTGCTCAAAAGAAAACTACTGCAGATGATATGGGACGTGTAATGATGACAGCATACGTTCCCCAGCAAATTGAGAATATGCCTGCTGGAGCGAGAAAAATGTTAGCTAATAAGTTAACCCAGGTTGTTACCAAAAGTGGTTTAGCAGGGAGTTCGTTTAATACTCGATTTATAATCACTGCGAATGTAACTGTTGTAACTAAAGATATTGTACCTGGACCACCAACAATGCATGCTTATAATTTAGATGTAACTGTTTATATTGGAGATGGTTTTGACGGTAAAGTATTTGCTAGTCATAACATGTCTGTTAAAGGTGTTGGCACAAATCCAACAAAAGCTTACATGTCAGGTATTAAAAAAATTAATACTAATAATCCTGAATTAAAATCTTTTGTTGATGAAGGAAAGGCTAAAATAATTGAGTATTACAAAAATAACTGTGATATGATTATTAAAGAAGCTAAAACTTTAGCTGATCAAGATAAATTTGATGAAGCTATTTTTAAGTTAACTTCAGTTCCTAATGCTTGTGGTGAATGTTACAACAAAGCTATGGATGCTGTTAAGCCTATGTATCAAATACAAATTGATAAGGAATGTAAATTCAAATTATCAGAAGCCACTGGAATTTGGAATGCTTCTCAAGATATGGCTGCTGCAGAAAAAGCAGGTGCTATTTTAGCTAGCATTAATCCTGATGCATCTTGCTATGGACAAGCTAAAACACTTTCTAATAAAATTGCTGCAAAAGTTAAACAAATTGATGCTCGTGAGTGGAAATATGTTATGAAGGAGCAACAACAAGAAAGTGAAAGAATCAAAGCTATTAGAGATATAGGTGTTGCTTACGGTAATGGACAACCTAAAAATGTAACTTATAAGTCTCTTTGGTAGTATTATTAGTACACTAAAAATTATATTATGAAAAAATTAATAATTGGAGCATTACTTTTATCATCAGGTTTGGGTCTAAAAGCTCAGCATGATATTAGTTTAGATGCGCTTGGATTTGCATTTTCTAAGTATGGAGTTGGTTATGAGTATGCTATAAACAGTAAAAATTCTGTTGGTATAAACGTTAACTTTACTTCTAAGAATATGTTTAGTGATATGAAAAATCAATATTCATTTATTGATGGCGATATGGATTATTCTGAAATGAACATTATTCCTGAGTATAAATCTTTCTTTACTCCTAATAAAGGAAATGATGGAGTTTATATGGGGATTTATGGTAAATTCAGAACATCAAGCTCAGCTGGAAACACTTTCGCTACTGTTGTAGATACTGTCCCAGTGATTGGTAAGACAGATGTGTCTTCAACAGGTATTGCACTTGGTGCAATTGTAGGGTATAAGTGGAAAACTTCTGGCGCCATGTTTTTAGAAGTAACTGCAGGGATTGGTAAATTTTTATCTACAAGTGTAAGTTATAGTAATTCTATTGCTGAAGATTTAGATGAGAATGAATTTAACGAAGATGATTATATCCCATATATTGGTAATGAATTGCCAGTAGACTTTAGATTAGCTCTAAAAATTGGAATTAGAATAGGTAGTTCTAAAGAATAATTCTTGCATTAATATTCAAATAAAAAAGCCGAGCAATGCTTGGCTTTTTTATTAAAATTCTAAATTTAATTCATCTAGTATTTTTCGAATTCCAATAAGAAGGTTGATTTTTTCTGTTTCCTCTTGTGCAATCGCTTCATCAATATCAAACTTTAAATCTTCAACTTCAGTTTCCTGGAAAGTAGCATCAAAATTCTCTACAACTGTTAGTACTTCTATACATATCAAATAATCACCCTTTATAGCTTCTTTAATGAAGGAAGACAGGTGTTCACTTCCATCAAGACTTGATTGCCAAAATATAGAGATTAAAGTCGCTTTTTCATTAATAAAATAATCATCTTCAATTGCTGATATAATTTCTTCTACAACATTTTGCTCTTTTAAATCATAAAGTAAACTAATTACTTCAGATTTTACAGTTTCATTAGTTGTGTTTTTCAAAAGTTCGGCAATTGGTCTAATTGCTTCAGGCTTTCCGTGTTTTCTTAATTGCTTAATAGCAGTTAATACCTTTTTCTCTTCGGATGCTCCTAAATCTTTAATAATATTTTGTAAACGCGTATTTTTTTTATCACTCATAATTGTACAAAAAGAAAGAGGCTGAAAATATATTCAGCCCCTCAAAATTATCTAAAATTTGAAAGATTAGTAATATATTAATCTTCTAACTTTTGCAATATATTTTGCTAAACGGATAACCTGTTTAGTGTATCCAAACTCATTGTCATACCATACATATAGAACAATGTTCTTTTTATCGTTAGATACAATAGTTGCATTACTGTCATAAACAGAGCAGCAAATATTTCCAATAATATCATTTGAAACCAATTCAGGATCAATCTCATATTTAATTTGATTAACTAATCCACCTTCTAAAGCAGCTTTCCTAATTATTTCATTTAATTCTTCAACAGAAGTTTCTTTTTCTACATTTAAACTTAAAATAGCTAAAGATCCATTAGGAGTTGGAACTCTTACTGCATTAGCAGTTAATTTGTCCGCTAATGAAGGAATTACTTTTGTTACTGCTTTTCCAGCACCGGTTGAAGTAATTACCATGTTGATGGCTGCAGATCTACCTCTTCGAGGCTTTTTATGCATATTGTCTAGTAAATTCTGGTCATTAGTGTAAGCATGTACAGTTTCAATATGACCTTTTACAACTCCTAAAGTATTCTCAATAGTGTAAAGTATTGGGGAGATAGCATTAGTTGTACAAGATGCTGCAGAAAATATACTGTCACCATCAATATCTAATGTACTTTCATTAATTCCGTATACAACGTTTGGAATTTCTTTGCCAGGGGCAGTTAATAGAACCTTACTAACACCTTTAGCTTTTAGATGTCTACCTAAAGCTTCTTTGTCAGTGAATACACCTGTATTGTCAATTATTAATGCGTCATTAATACCATAAGATGGATAGTCAATATCTTCTGGGTTTTTAGCTTCAATCATTTTAACAATTTGTCCATTAATGATTAATGCTTTGTTTTCTAAATCTTCTTGAACAGTTCCAGAAAAGAAGCCATGAACAGAGTCGTTTCTTAATAGTGCTGCCCTTTTAATAATGTCATTAGCTGTTACTGAACGAGTAACAATTGCCTTAAGTCTTAATTGTTGGCCTTTCCCGGCTTGTTTAATTAATTCTCTAGCAGCTAGTCTTCCAATACGTCCAAAACCATATAAAACAACATCTTTAGGATTTAGTTCTGTTGCATTAGAGTTTGTAAAATTGGCTAGCTTATTGTTTAAAAAATCAGCCATTGAGCTGAAGTTAGATTTTTCAGTTTCCCACTCACTAGCTAACCTACCAATATCAATTTTAGAAGGAGCGATGTCTAAACTTTCTATTTCTTTAGCTAAAGATGAGGTTTCTTGGATACCAACAGGATTATAAGAAATAGTTTTTGCTTTTTTGTGAAGATTTAGTACTTGAGAAATACTTTGATCTACCAAAGGGTTTCTAAATAGTACTAACTCTATAGATTTCTCGTACATTAAATGTCCGATAGAGCTGATTAAACTTACGGCAGCTTTTTCATCACTAACGTATTCATTAAGTTTGGCTTCGTAAGCCGATTTTTCATTTAACATTTCCATGCTTTTTTAACCTAAATATGTTTTTAATAATTTACTTCTTGATGTGTGTCTTAATCGTCTAATACCTTTTTCTTTAATTTGACGAACTCTTTCTCTGGTTAATCCAAATTTTTCCCCAATTTCTTCTAATGATAGTGGGTGAGGTATTCCAATACCAAAGAAATCTTTGATTACATCTCTTTCTCTATCAGTTAGAGTTGAGAGAGAACGATCAATTTCTCTTTGTAAAGATTCGTGTATTAGGCTGATATCAGTATTTGGTGAATTTCCATTAGATAGAACATCTAACAAAGTTCCGTCTTCACCATCTTTAAATGGAGCATCAACTGATACGTGTCTTCCTGAAATACTTTGTGATTCGGTAACTTTTTCTTTTTCAATCTCTAAAACTTCTGCAATTTCTTCAGGAGAAGGTTCTCTTTCAAATTCTTGTTCTAGCTTAGAAAAGGTTTTGTTAATACGGTTTAATGAACCAACTTGATTAAGAGGAAGTCTAACTATTCGAGCTTGTTCTGCTATGGCTTGTAAAATAGATTGACGAATCCACCATACTGCATAAGAGATAAATTTGAATCCTCTAGTCTCATCAAATCTTTGTGCGGCTTTAATTAAACCTAAGTTACCTTCGTTGATTAAATCAGGAAGAGTTAATCCCTGATTTTGGTATTGCTTTGAAACAGAAACAACAAAACGCAGGTTAGCTTTAACTAGTTTCTCTAAAGCAATTTGGTCTCCTTGTTTTATTTTTTGGGCTAATTCTACTTCGTCTTCAGCAGTGATTAATTCTTCTCTGCCTATTTCTTGTAAATACTTATCCAACGAAGCACTATCTCGATTGGTAATAGATTTGGTAATCTTTAATTGCCTCATACCTTGTTTTAGTTAATTGATAGGATAACAAATCTAACCATCTTTTGTGGTATTTTCAATAGTTCTGAAATAAGAAAATACATTATAATTTTTGGTCGAATAAATAGTTTCTTTAGTCTTTATTTTAATGCTGTTTGTATGTTTTTAAACAAAAAAAATCCCGAAGAATTATCTTCGGGATTTTTTGTATTATAAAAGTGAAAATTATTTTTTGATAATTTTCTTTTCTTTAATTCTTGCTGACTTACCAGTTCTTTCTCTTAAGTAGAATATTCTAGCTCTTCGAACATTACCGTGTTTGTTCACTTCAATTTTTTCGATAAATGGAGATGCTAAAGGGAATACTCTTTCTACACCAATTCCACCAGACATTTTTCTAATTGTAAATGTTTCATTAGCACCAGTATTTCTTCTTTGTAATACTGTACCTTGAAAGTGCTGAGTTCTTTCTTTATTTCCTTCTTTAATTTTATAATATACTGTGATTGTATCACCTGCTCCAAACGCTGGAAAATCAGCAACTGGAGATAATTCATTTTCTACAAATTTAATCGCATCCATAACTCTTGTTTTTAATTCCTCTTAAAGGGCTGCAAATTTATATATTAATAATCAGTTAACCAACAAATAATAAAATATTATTCGTTTTTATTTTGTTCTTCCTCCAATAATTGATTTTGATAGGTTTCATAATAACTTCCTTTTAATTCTAGTAAGCTATCATGTGTGCCATTTTCAATAATTTCACCGTTATCAAGAACTAATATTTTATCTGCACCTTTTGCGGAAGAGACTCTATGACTAACAATAATGGAAGTTCTATTTTTCATTATCCTATTTAGGTTGTTTAAAATCTTATCTTCAGTTTCTGTGTCTACAGCGGATAAGCAATCATCAAATATTAAAATTTTTGGAGATTTTATAATTGCTCTAGCAATTGATATTCGCTGTTTTTGACCGCCAGAAAGAGTAACACCTCTTTCGCCAACTTTAGTTTTAAAGCCATCAGGAAATTCAATAATATTGCTATAGATAGCAGCGTCTTTTGCTGCATTTTCAATTACTGATTTATCTGGCATTTTAGATTTGTAACCAAAAGCAATATTATTTTCAATAGTATCAGAAAATAAGAATACTTCCTGGGGAACTAACCCAACGTTTTCTCTAAAATTATCAAGGTTGATAGATTTTATATTTTTGTTATCAATTAAAACTTCACCATTATTAGGATCGTAATTTCTTAAAAGCAAATTAATAATTGATGATTTTCCAGAGCCTGTTTTGCCAATTATAGCTAATGTCTCACCTTTATCAATTTTAAATGAGATATTTCTGAGAGCATTAATTCCAGATTCAGGATATGTAAATGTTATGTTGTTAAATTCGATGGAACCACCTATATCCTCTTTATGATTTGTAGTGTTTTTAACATTAGGTTGTGTGGCTAAAAATTCATTAATTCGGGATTGAGATGCAGCTGCTCTTTGTATTATTGATGTGACCCAGCCTATTGCAGTTACTGGCCAAGTCAACATGTTGATGTAGATTACAAATTCTAAAATGTTCCCTTTAGAGATGTTGCCATTTATGTATTCTTGACCCCCAATATAAATGGTAAATATCGTGCTTAAGCCAATTAAAAGCATCATTGTTGGGAAGAAAAAAGCATTGGTTTTGACCAAGTTCATTGATCTCGTTCTATATTCTTCATTTTCTCTATTAAGTTTAGATACAAAGAATTTTTCCTTAACAAATGATTTTAAAATTCTAATACCTGAATAAGTTTCTTGAGAAAGAGTAGTGATATCTGACAATTTAGCTTGTACTTTTTCGCTTTGTTTATTGATTAAGTTACTAACTAAATAAATAATAATTGATAATATAGGTAAAGGAATTAAAGAGTATAAGCTCAGCTTTGTATTAATAGAAAACATTGTTGGAACAACTAAGGCAAATAGGACTACTAAGTTCATGGAGTACATTATTCCAGGGCCTAAATACATTCTTACTTTACTAACATCTTCACTAATTCTATTCATAATATCACCAGTGTTGTTCTGCTTATAGAACGAGATGTCTAGATCTTGGTAATGGTTAAAGATTTCATTTTTTAAATCGAACTCAATTAATCTGGAAACTATAATTATTGTTTGACGCATAAAGAAGGTGAATATCCCTTTTAAAACGGCAAGAGTTAATACAATACCTCCAAAAGTTAAAATAATTTGAGTAAAGTTAAGATCTTGAAAAAATGTAGTTAAGAATGAGTCAGTTTCCAGTTTGATACCATTTAGCTGACTGTCTGCTAAATCAAAAGCTTGACGAATGATTTGAGCTGGAAATAACCCAAAGATATTAGAGCAGATAATAAATATAAATCCAAGTAGAAGTCTGAACTTGTACTTTAGTATATATTTATTAAGATGCTTTAAGGATTTCATTCATTATATAGTTAAACTACTGAGATGGCTTTAAATAATTCAAAAATAGCGAACACAATTCAGTAAAAACATTAACTTTGCATCCCTATAAATAGGGAAAAATATAAAGTTTAATGAGGTTTCAAAAGTAATTATCTTTAACCTTATAAAAAGTTAAAACTTAAAAAACTATTACGATGGCAGATATTTTAGAATTAAAAGAGATTTCAGCTGATGAAAAAAATCCATTAGCTCAAATGGTGAGTATGGATCATGAGCAAGTGTTGTATTGTCAAGATAGAGCAACAGGATTAAAGGCAATTATTGCTGTTCATAATACAGTTTTAGGTCCTGCTCTAGGAGGTACTAGGATGTGGAGTTATGCAAAAGAAGAGGACGCTTTAACTGATGTGTTGAGGTTGTCTAGGGGGATGACTTATAAAAATTCAATTTCAGGATTGAATTTAGGAGGAGGAAAGGCTGTAATAATTGGTAATTCTCATACTGATAAAAATGAAGCTTTATTTAGAAGGTTTGGTCAATTTGTTGATTCGTTAAGTGGTAAATATATTACTGCTGAGGATGTTGGAATTTCGCCACAAGATATGGTTTGGGTAAATCAAGAGACTAATCATGTTGCTGGTTTGCCAGGGAAAAGCGGAGATCCTTCACCTGTAACAGCTTACGGTGTTTATGTTGGAATGAAAGCTTGTGCTAAAGCTCAATTTGGTAATGATTCATTAAATGGAATTAAAGTGGCTGTTCAAGGTGCTGGTCATGTTGGGCAATATTTGATTAAACATTTAACAGATGAGGGTGCTAAAGTTTTTGTTACCGATATTCATGAGCCAAGTTTGAAAGAGGTGTCTGATAAATATGGATCAACTATAGTTGGTTTAGATGAGATTTATGATTTGGATGTTGATGTTTATGCTCCGTGTGCTTTAGGTGCTACTGTTAATGATGAAACTTTAAATAGATTAAAATGTTCAATTATAGCTGGTGCAGCTAATAATCAGTTGCAAAATGAATCTATTCATGGTCAAGCGGTAATGGATAAAGGTATTATTTACGCTCCTGATTTTATGATTAATGCTGGCGGTGTAATTAATTGTTTTGCTGAAGTTGATGGTCGTTCTGCGGAATGGGCTATGGATAAAGCGGCACAAATTTATGATACTACTAAAGAAATAATTAATGGGTCAAAAAGTAATAATACACCTACTTACGCTATTGCAAATAAAATGGCAGAAGATAGAATAAAGCAGGCTAAAAAATAATTAGCAACAAGAAAAAGGTATGATAAGTAGAAGGTATTTAAGAATAAAAACATTTCAAGCAATTTATGCTTATTTTCAATCTGATGACAAGAATGAGCTCAAATGTGAAAACGAATTGTTTTTAAGTCTAGAAAGAATGCATGATTTGTATTTGATTCTTTTAACATTGGGTCAAGAACTTATCCATCAGTCAAAATTTAAGATGGAAGATGCAAAAAAGAAGCGTTTACCTAGTGATGAAGACTTAAATCCTAACACCAAATTCGTTAATAATGCAGTTTTTGCTTTGTTAGCTGAAAACAACTCGCTAAATGAGCAAGTGAAAAATAAAAAATTGACTTGGCATGCTGATCAGGAACTAATGTTGAAGCTTTTTAATTTTACAAGAGAACATAAAGTTTTTCAAGATTATATGTCAACCAGAGAAGCATCTTTTGAAGAAGATCAAAAGTTTGTAGTGGATTTTTATAAAAAGATAATTCCTGAATTTGACTTATTGATTTCTGAGTTAGAAGACAAAAGTATTTTTTGGGGATATGATGAGATGGACTTTATCTTAAGTATGATTTTGAAAACCATTAAAAAGTTTGATAAAAATTCAGATGCTTCAGCATCATTGTTGAAGTTATATAGAGATGAAGAAGAAGATATAAAATTCGTTAAAGATTTGTTTAGAAAAACAATTGCAAATGATGAGGAAAATACTGAATTAATTGGTGAAAAAACGAAGAATTGGGATGTGGAAAGAATTGCATTGGTTGATGTAATGCTAATGAAATTGGCCTTAACAGAATTACTTTATTTTAAATCTATCCCTGTAAAAGTTACCTTAAATGAATATATTGAGTTGTCTAAATGGTATAGCACGCCTAAAAGTAAGGTTTTTGTAAATGGAGTTTTAGATAAACTTGTTGCTGAACTAAAAACTAACGGTAAACTCAAAAAAATGGGGAAAGGCCTTATTGAGGGGTGATCAATTCTCCACCAAGAAGTAAAGAAGTGTTTATTTGATATTTCTTGTGTGCTCTAATACCAACACCAATATATTTTAAATTTTTATGAAGTAGTGTTTTTCTATGAGTTAAACTTTCTTTGCCATCATCAATTAATAAGTCAATTACTATGGATAAAGCATCTGGGTATCCGTATTGATTATTTTCTTTAACCTTTTTGTATTTTAATCTGAATTTCTTCATTCTTTGATCAAAACTTTTTTGATTAGCAGATCGATGACCTTTTTTTCCAGTACGTCCCATTTCTTTGGCATGCTTAATAGATTCTTTAATTAGATCTTCTTGAGGTATAAGAGGTGGGAGGGGGTCTTGTTGCTTAAGGGTATTGATTAGAGATCTGTAATATTTGTTTTTAGGAATTCTTACATCCTCCATGTAATCTTTTAAGTAGGTATCAACAAATAATTTCCCGTTCATCCTTACTAAGTTTATATAGAAAATTACTTTCTTTTCTTGAAAAGAAAGTCCATCAATTGATCTGGCACTATTAGCTTTTGCAAGTATTCCAGCATTCCATGTCTTAAATGGTGTGATCTTTTGGGAATAGCTAGTTAGTCCTAAAGAGAGTAAAAATAATATTATAGGGAATCTGCTCAACTTTGTTTTTAGAGCTGACAAACTTATGTAATTAATTGATTATGAATGAATTTGTTTTAGAATAAAAAACCTCCCTAAAAATAAGGAGGTTTTATTTAATTTAAAATCAACTCAATGAAATCTAATTGCTTAGATTTTCGAATACTTAATGCCTTTGAATAATTAAGTATGTTGTTTATGGTTTCTTTTTTAGGAGTATAATACATTTTCTCCTTAGTTAAGTTTAAGAGCATTTTTAGCTCTTTTTCTTTTTTTGTTATTTCTTGTAAATCAAAGTGAGTAAAATTTTGCATAGGCTTTTTTTAAGTTAGTTTGTGCTTTATTGGATTAAAAACGGCACATATTTTAATTTATTGTATTTATAAATAAAAAAAAGTTTCTAGAATTTCTAGAAACTTTTTTACTAACTAAATCAACTAACTTATGTATTTAATAAAGGGATAAACTTAAATTCTTTTCTTCAGCCATTTTCCTAAGGTTGATTAATGCGTATCGCATTCTTCCTAAGGCAGTGTTAATACTTACGTTTGTAGTTTCAGATATTTCTTTAAAACTCATATCATAGTACATTCTCATCATTAGTACTTCTTTCTGATCTGATGGCAAAAACTTTATTAAACTTTTCACATCGGATAGAACTTGGTTTTTTTCTAATTCTTCTTGAGCAGAAGCATCAGGGTTCTTTATGATATCAAAAATATCAAACTCGTCACTGTTTTTAACAAATGGCATACGAGTATTTTTTCTGTAATGATCAATTATTAGGTTGTGAGCAATTCTCATTACCCAAGGTAAAAACTTTCCTTCGTCATTATACTTACCACGTTTAACTGTGTTAATTACTTTAATAAACGTGTCCTGAAAAATATCTTCTGCTAAAGCTTCTTTCTTTACTTTGCAAATTATGTAAGTAAAAACTTGTGTTTTATAACGTAAAATAAGTTGTTCAATTGCTTGTTCATTACCTTTTAAATAGGCTTGAACTAATTCCTGGTCTGAAAATTTTGAAAGTTTCATAATACCCTCCTCCTTTAATGGTTATACAATAATTGTAGCTTTAATAGCTTATTATTTAAAAAGAGTAGATATTACTTATAGGCGTTTAAATTTTTTAATTTCTCGAAACAATAAATACAATAACGTATGTTGTTTTGGTTTATTGTTTACGACAAAAATATTTTTTTGTTACATCAAAACTACTAAAAAGAAAAGTAATTTTGTTTGCATTAACATTAATTAACAGATTACATAAATTATGCCTAAACTGGTTAAAGTACCTATAAACACCAAAACACATATTCATATTAAGGGTGCTAAGGTGCATAATTTAAAAAATATTGATGTTGCAATTCCTCGGAATAAATTCATTGTAGTTACTGGTTTGTCTGGATCTGGAAAGTCTTCATTGGCTTTTGATACACTTTTTGCTGAAGGACAAAGAAGATATGTGGAAAGTTTATCGTCTTATGCGCGTCAGTTTTTAGGTAAAATAGAAAAGCCTGATGTTGACCATATCTATGGGATTGCTCCTGCTGTAGCTATTGAACAAAAAGTTAATACTGTAAATAAGAGGTCTACAGTTGGAACCTCTACTGAAATATATGATTATTTAAAATTATTGTTCGCACGAATAGGGGTTACCTATTCGCCCATATCAGGAGATATTGTTAAGAGAGATACTGCTCAGAGTGTAGCGGAATATATTAACGATCTGAAAATAGGAACTAAAGTCTTTTTATTAGCTACTGTACCTTTTAAAGATAAGTCGATTGAAGATCAGTTAGACTTATTGTTAAAACAAGGTTTTACTAGGATATGGTTAAATAATATAGTTCAGAGAATTGATAAAATTGATTTAGAAAATACATTAATAAAAGATCTTAAAGTTTTAATTGATAGGTTTGTTATAGATGATGATGAAGATAATATTAGTCGTGTTTATGATAGTGTAGAAACAGCTTTTTTTGAAGGTGATGGTTCTTGTGAAGTTTTAGTGGGTGAAGATTTTAAATCATCAATCTTTAATAATATATTTGAAATGGATGGGATTGAATTTCATGAACCAACGGCTCATTTTTTCAGTTTTAATAATCCTGTTGGAGCTTGCAAAACATGTGAAGGATACGGCAGTGTTATAGGTATTGATGAAGATTTAGTGATTCCAAATAAAAACTTGTCTATATATGAGGATGCGGTAGTTTGTTGGAAGGGGGAGAAGATGCAGAAGTGGAAGAATGAGTTGGTGATGAGTGCTATGGAGTTTGATTTTCCAATTCATAAACCATATTATGAGCTATCTGAAGAGCAAAAACAGTTGATTTGGACGGGGAATAAGCATTTTAAAGGATTAAATAAGTTTTTCAAATTCATAGAAGAGAAGAGTTATAAAATCCAATATCGTGTAATGTTGTCTCGATATAGGGGTAAAACTTCTTGTTTTGATTGTAGGGGAACACGTTTGAGAAAAGATGCTAATTATGTAAAGGTTGATAATAAATCAATAACGGATTTGGTTTTAATGCCAGTAACTGAGCTAGCTTCCTTTTTTGAAAAAATCAAATTAAATAAAAAAGAAAAGGAAATTGCTCATCGCTTATTAATAGAGATAAATACTAGGTTAAAGTATTTGAATGATGTCGGGTTAGGTTATTTAACGCTAAATCGGTTGTCTTCTACACTTTCAGGAGGGGAGTCTCAGCGTATTAATTTAGCAACTTCTTTAGGAAGTAGTTTGGTAGGTTCAATGTATATTTTAGATGAGCCGAGTATTGGTTTGCACTCCAAAGATACGGAGCGATTAATTAATGTGCTAAAGGATTTACAATATTTGGGTAACTCAGTTATTATTGTAGAGCATGATGAGGATATTATTAAAGCAGCAGATGAAATAATTGATTTAGGACCAGAGGCAGGCCATTTAGGTGGAGAGATAGTTTTTCAAGGGAATTATGGAGAATTGTTAAAGGATTCGATTAGTCTAACAGCTCAATATATTAATGGACAAATGGAAATTGAAATTCCATCAAGCCGCAGAAAATGGAATAAAAGAATTTTGATAGAGGGAGCTAGAGAGAATAATTTAAAGGGCATTGATGTAGAGTTTCCATTACATACTTTAACTGTTGTTACAGGTGTTAGCGGTAGTGGGAAGTCTTCTTTGGTTAAAAAATGTTTGTTACCAGCATTAAAAAAAATGTTTGATGGCTATTCAGAACAGTCAGGTATTATTGATAAAATAAATGGGGATATTCAGAGTGTTTCATCTGTAGAGTTTGTTAATCAGAATCCAATAGGCAAATCTTCTCGTTCAAACCCAGTAACATATGTAAAGGCTTATGATGAAATAAGAAGTTTGTATGCTAGTCAGGCTTTAGCAAAAGCTAGAGGTTATAAAACGGCACACTTTTCTTTTAATATTGATGGAGGAAGATGTGAAAGCTGTAAAGGTGAAGGTGAGATAACTGTTGAGATGCAGTTTATGGCAGATATTCATTTGGTTTGTGAGAGTTGTGGAGGGAAGCGTTTTAAAGAAGAAGTTTTAGAGGTAAAATTTAACGATAAAAATATTTCTGATTTGTTAGAAATGACAATCGATGAGGCAATCAGTTTTTTTGAACAATCAGAAGAAAAGCAAACTCGTAAGATTATTGAGAAGTTGTTGCCACTTCAAGAGGTTGGGCTGGGATATGTGCATCTAGGACAATCTTCTAGCACATTGAGTGGTGGAGAGGCTCAGCGAGTTAAATTAGCTTCGTTTTTAACTAAAAAAGATAGCTCGGATAATGTCCTTTTTATATTTGATGAGCCTACAACAGGTTTGCATTTTCATGACATTAATAAATTGCTAAAAGCTTTTAATGCGTTAATCGCCAAAGGACACTCTATAATTGTGATTGAGCATAATTTGGATGTTGTTAAGTGTGCAGATTGGGTGATTGATTTGGGGCCTGGCGGAGGAAAAGATGGGGGAGAATTAATTTTTAAAGGAACCCCCGAGGAGTTGGTTAAATGTAAGCAGTCTTTTACTGCTAAGTATTTGGATTTAAAACTGTAAATAACTAAATTCATCGCCAAATCAATATGTTTGGTCGATAAAAGCAATAAAATATTATTGTCTCACTCAACAGTTTTTCTTCGTAACGATGGAATTCTAGAGATTAATGTTAAAGAGAACTCTGATATTGGTGTAAGGGAATGTGAGGAGTTGACAGCCGTTTATGAAAGTTTCTTAGGAGGTAGTAAGTGTCCGTTACTTCATGTTGTTGGAGATTATGTTACAATGGATAAGGAGGCTAGGGAGTTCGCTTCTTCAGAGGAAGGACTTAAATATTCTAAAGCTGAAGCTTTCGTTATTAATTCATTACCACATAAAATTCTTGCTAATTTTTATATGAAGATGCAAAAACCATCAGTACCAACTAAATTTTTTAAATCTAAAGTTGAAGCTGAGATTTGGTTGCTTCAATATGTTTAGCTTGTTGATTGACAAATAATCCTACTTCTTTTTTTTTTAATTAAATTCATAATTATTCCTGATAGACTATTTTATGTTCTATAAGCTCACTGGTTTTAACTCTTGGAGTTTTTTTACCTAATTTCGTTTGGTGAATTTTTATTTGAATAAATACTCATTTAGGGAGAAATTAATTACAGAAAATCCTTCTAGTGACTTAGGTTTAATTGTCGTAATTCCTTGTTGTAGTGAAGCTAATTTAATAGAGACTTTGCAGAGTTTGTTAAATTGTCAACTACCTAATTGTGGTGTTGAAGTTATTGTTGTTATTAATGCATCAGAAATCGCTGACAAATCTATTTTAGATCAAAACAAAATTTCTTTTAATGAAGCTTCAGAATGGATATCGAATAATAAAAAAGAAGGAATAAAATTTTATTTGATTAATGAAAATGCTTTGCCTAAAAAGTATGCAGGAGTGGGACTGGCTAGAAAGATAGGTATGGATGAGGCTGTAAGAAGGTTTGACGAATTGCAAAAAGATGGTGTTATTATCTGCTTTGATGCTGATTCTCAATGTGAAGAAAACTATTTGGTTGAAATAGAAAGACATTTTAAAAACAACCCTAAAACACCAGCTTGTTCTATTCATTTCGAGCATCCAATTGATGGGGCTGAATTCTCTGATGAAATTTATAATGGAATTGTTCAGTATGAACTGCATTTAAGGTATTATAAAAACGGGTTAGATTATGCTGGTTTGCCTTATGCTTTTCATACTATTGGATCGAGTATGGCAGTAAGAAGTAGTGCTTACCAAAAACAAAACGGTATGAATAAGCGAAAGGCTGGAGAGGATTTCTACTTTTTACAAAAATTAATTCCTTTAGGAGGTTTTACCGAAATAAAAACGACTAAGGTGATTCCTTCTCCAAGAATTTCTGACAGAGTTCCCTTTGGTACAGGTAGGGCTATGCAAGATTGGTTGTTGGATGATAGAGATGAAATGTTAAGTTATAATCCAAAATCGTTTGTTGATTTAAAAGATTTTGTTGAATTGGTTCCGAAATTATATGGTTTAGAGGAGATTTTGTTACCTAATTCAATTAATCAATATTTGGATGAAATTGATTTTCAGGATAATCTTTTGAAAGTTAGACGAAACTCTACATCAGAAAATCATTTTGTAAAGCTATTTTTTAATTGGTTTAATGCTTTTAAGGTATTGAAGCTTATGCATTATCTACGTGATAATTTTTATCCAGATGTAAATGTGTTTGAGGGGGCGAATGCTTTGTTAGAGTTGTCTAATAAAGAAAGTAGTGTGTCACATAGAGGGTTGTTAGTGAAGTATAGGGAGATTGATCAGAATTAACCTAATAAAAACATGCAAGGCCTTTTGTGGAGGTCAATTTTTGTTTTTTTCCATTCGTCAATTGTTTTGGTGGTTATTTTTTCGGTTGGAAGGGTTATGTCAACTGCAATGCAAAGTTTTGTGGAGTCAAAACAATTCTTTAGTACATCTTCAAAAACATGGTTGTTTCTAAAGGGAGTTTCAATAAATAATTGTGTTTGATTTTTAGTTTTTACAGTTCGCTCTAAATCTCTTAATTTTCTAACTCTGTCCTTTTGGTCTTTTGGTAAATAACCATTAAAACAAAAGCTTTGTCCATTAAAACCGCTAGCCATTAATGCTAGGAGAATGGAGGATGGACCGACTAGCGGGACAACTTTTATGTTTTTTTGTTGTGCTACTGCAATAGCTTCAGCTCCAGGGTCAGCAACTCCAGGGCAACCAGCTTCAGAAAGTATTCCTACATTTTTTCCTTCAAGCAAAGGTTTTATAAATTTAGGTATTTCAGATTCATGAGTACGTTTATTTAACTCGTAAAATGTTAGTTCGTCAATTGCTTTAATTAGTCCAGCTTTTTTTAAAAACCTACGAGCAGTTTTAATATTTTCAACAATATAGATATCAATTTGATTAATAATCATATTGTTATGTTCGGGAATAACTTGATTTGTATTAGTGTCACCAAGTGTTACAGGTATTAAGTATAAGGTTCCCTGGTTCATTTGTTTAGTTTTTTAATAAAATCATCACATGCTTTGTCTACCATTTGGTAAACATCTTCAAACCCTCGATCTCCTCCATAATAAGGATCAGGAACACTCATGTCTTCGTTTGGAAAAGTAAGGTTTAAAAATAGTTCTACTTTGTTCTTCTCAGCTTCGTTTCGTGCTAGTTTTAAAATGTTATCTCTATTGGAGTTGTCCATTGCGAAAATATAATCGAATTCATCAAAATCTGAAACTGAGAATTGTCTTCCTCTTTGGTTCGAGATGTTTAGTTCATGTTCAATCGCTTTAGCTTGCATTCTTTTGTCTGGGGCTTCTCCAACATGATAGTTGGCTGTTCCGGCAGATTCTACAATTAAATTGAGGTTTTGATCTTGAGATTTTTGTTTTAAAACTCCCTCAGCAATTGCTGAACGGCAAATATTTCCTAAACAAACAAATAATACTTTGGTCATATATAGAAGCTTAAAATGTAAATTATTGTAAAGATAACAATTGCAATAATTGAATAGCCTACTATTTTCTGACCTGTTTTATTGATGGGTTTGTAGTGGGTAGGTGTTTCGTATTTTTTATTTAAAAAGCCCATAAAAAGAAAAACAGGAATCAAAAGTGAGTAATCGATTCCTGTTTAGTTAGTGCAATTTGTATTGCAGAAAAATTATTGTAAACTTATTTTTTTCTTTAAATCATCAATGTATCCTCTAAAACGCTTGTCAGTTTCCATTAAGTTGTTAACTGTTTTACATGCGTGAAGTACAGTTGCGTGGTCTTTTCCTCCGCAGTGCATTCCAATAGTAGCTAAACTGGATTTTGTCATTTGTTTAGAGAAGTACATTGCAATTTGTCTTGCTTGAACAACTTCTCTTTTTCTAGTTTTAGATTTTAAAGTATCGATGGCCATATCAAAATAATCACAAACTACTTTTTGGATATAATCAATTGAAACTTCTTTGGCAGTATTCTTAACAAACTTGTCAACCATCTGACGAGCTAAATCTAAGTTAACTGCTTTTTTGTTTAATGAAGCTTGAGCTAATATAGAAATTAAAGCTCCTTCTAATTCTCTAACGTTTGTAGTAATACTGTATCCAATGTATTCAACAACATCTTTAGGTAATTCTAAACCTTCTTGATACATTTTCTTTTCTAAGATAGCTATTCTTGTTTCTAGTGCAGGAGCTTGCAAATCTGCAGCTAACCCCCATTTGAAACGAGAAAGTAATCTTTGTTCCATTCCAATAATTTCAACAGGCGCTTTATCGGCTGTTAAAATGATTTGTTTTCCTGATTGGTGTAAATGGTTGAATATATGGAAGAAAACGTCTTGTGTCTTTGGTTTTCCACCAAAAAACTGAACGTCATCTATAATTAACACATCTATCATTTGATAGAAGTGAATAAAATCGTTTTGTTCGTTATTTCTAACGGCATCAATAAATTGGTGTGTAAACTTCTCAGACGAAACGTATAAAACCGTTTTGTTTGGGAATTTGTTTTTTACATCAATACCAATTGCATGAGCTAAATGTGTTTTCCCTAATCCAACACCACCATAAATTAAAAGTGGGTTAAATGCTGTTCCTCCTGGGTTCTTTGCTACTGCAAAACCTGCAGAACGAGCTAATCTATTACAATCACCTTCAACAAAATTGCTAAAAGAGTAGTTAGGGTTTAATTGAGAATCTACATTAATTTTTTTAAGGCCAGGGATAATGAATGGGTTACGAATAGACTTGTCTTTATTTAAGTCAATTGGCATATTTACAGGCTTGTTTTTTAGAGCCTGACGGTTTGTTGCTGGAATTTTAACAGTGTATGGCTTTGTAGAGTTTTGACTACTCTCCATAACAATACTATACTCAAGTCTACCTTCTGCGCCTAATTCTTTTTTGATGGTCTTTTTTAGAATGCTTACATAATGCTCTTCTAACCATTCGTAAAAAAACTGACTTGGAACTTGAATGGTTAAGACATTACTTTTTAGTTTGATAGGTTTGATAGGTTCGAACCAAGTTTTATAACTTTGTAAACTTACATTATCCTTAATTACCTGAAGGCAATTGTCCCAAACTAAATTAAAGTCTTTCTGCATTTTAAAAAGCTCCTTTATTAAATGTTAAAAATAAATTAATGTTCCAAATCTAACTTTAGATTTTAAGAGTTGATTGTTGAAAAAAAATTGTCAGTATAATTTATTTTTAACTCTCTCAAAATCAACATTTTCAAACTGAAAATGGTGTCCTTGTTTTGTTCTAACAAATATTTGAATAAAAAAGTGAAAAAAAAAACTTTTTGGGTATTGTTTTTTTAAAAACTTTTACTTCTAATTCTAATGGTCTCTGAATTAAAGGAATAGTTTTTTTGATCTGCTGATATTAAGAAGTCTATACGACCTAAATTGATTCCTGCCCAACCAACTTGGTTGATAAGTGTGGCTTTGTTTTCCTTATTTTTAATTATAGTGGGTTTTTCTAAAAAAGTATGAGTGTGGCCACCAATAATTATATCAATATTACTGGTTTGTTTTGCCATAATTAAGTCAGAAATTTTATTGCTTTTATATGAGTAGCCTAAGTGTGACAGACAAACTACTATATTACAATGCTCTTCTTTTTTTAAATAGGTCGCCTTTTTATTCGCAATTTCTATTGGATCATTATAGATTGTTTCTTTGTATAAGTCTTTTCCTACTAATCCTTCTAATTCAACCCCCACTCCAAAAACACCTATTTTAATATTGTCTTTAATGAAGATTTTATGTGGTAATATTTCTCCATTTAAAATGGTCTTGCTGAAGTCGTAATTACTATTTACAAAAGGAAAATTGGCGTGTGGCAGCATTTTTTTTAATCCTTCAATACCATTGTCAAAATCATGATTTCCAATTGTGGCAACATCGTAATTCATTAAACTCATCAGCTTAAAATCAATTTCACCATTATATTTATTAAAGTAGGGGGTGCCTTGAAAAACATCTCCAGCATCCATTAATAAAACATTTTGTTCGGTAGTTCTAATTCGTTCAATTAATGCAGCTCTTCTGGCTGCTCCACCTAAACCTGGATATTTAGGGTCGTTTATAGGAAAGGGTTCAATTCTACTATGAACATCATTAGTGTGTAAAATGGTAAGTTTTGTAAAGTCTTTTTTTGAACGAGCAAAAGAGCTTAATGGGACTAAGTTTATGGCAGCTAATCCACCACCAGCTATAGCTATTTGTTTTATGAATGTTCTTCTATTGCTCAATTTACTTGTATTATTAATCTGTTATCAATAATTCCTTTTAGCTGTTTTCCTTGTTGATGTTGTTCTTTACAGTATTGAATAATAGCATCCCTTAATTTGATTCCTATTTTTTCATATTTAATTGGGTTGAAAAAAAATGCCATATTATCTCCACCATTGGCTAAGTAGTCTGAGGTAAGAATGCGTATTCTACCATTTTTATCAAAACTTTTAGATACGTTATAATAACTGTCATTGAATAGTATTGAATTATTATTAGGGGAATTAGTTGCTCTTAATGAGAAATTGCCAGAAATAGGTTGTGGTTTGTTTAGAAGATACTTTATTAGCTGGTTGTATGTTTTTCCTTCCATAGTTAATATTACAAGCTCATTTTCAAATGGCATTAGTTCAAATATTTTACCTCTGGTAATTTCTCCCTTCGGAAGAGAGGTTCTTAGGCCACCAAAATTTAGAAGACAAAAATCTATTGTATCAGCATATATTTTTTGAGCTATTTCTAAGCTTAAATCAGCTGCTAAGTTGCCTAATTTAGTTTGTGCTTTGCCTCTTTCTTTTGGAAACTCTTCTGATGAGATCACTAAAACCTCATTCATTTCAGTATCTAACTTTTCTTTATAGGGATTAATTAAGTTTTGGGCTAATTCATGATTTGTTAAAGTACTATCGACAGTAATGGATGACTTTTTTGAAGTATACTTAGTGGAAGGGCTACAAGCAAAAATTAAGCTTATAGTTATTAATAGTAAATATGTGAATAGTTTATTCAAGTACTTGTATTTTATTGAATGTAAATTTAGAAATTTGAATTTCAAATAATCATTAATTTAAAGTAAAGATATGTTTAGTTCTGAAACAAAAGTGAGTGTAAGGTATGCAGAAACTGATAAAATGGGGTATTGTTATTATGGTAATTATGCAACTTATTTTGAGGTAGCTCGTGTTGAAATGATTAAGAAATTAGGTTTCAGTTATAAGCAAATGGAAGATGAAGGTGTTGCTTTACCTGTTTTAGAGTTTAACATTAAATACTTTAAACCAGCTTTTTATGATGAGGAAATTACCATTAAAACTGTTGTAACAGAAAAACCTGCAGCACGAATTACATTTGATTATGAATGCTATAATGAGTCGGAAGTTTTATTGAATAAAGCCTCAACAACTTTGGTTTTTGTAAATATGAAAACTGGTAGGCCTCAACAAGCTCCTGCAGATTTTTTAGAAGCTATTGAAAAACATTTTTAATTACTCTAAATTGATTAGAGTTTCTAATGTACTATCTATAACCTGAGCCATTTTAGTAATATTTAATGTTTCCATTTTGTCAGTTTTTTTGTGATAATTTTTATTACGATAAAAAGCAGTGTCTGTTATCATTAAAGAGCTGAACCCAAATTGCCAATAATTAAGATGGTCAGAAAAATCAATGCCAGGAAGCCATTTTGGAGCAACAAATTTTTTGGTATTTATAAGTTTCTTTTTCTTAAACCCTTTGTTAAATTTCCTGGCGAACTTTCCTTTACCAAACTTATTAACTAAGGTAATGTAGTTGCCTTTGTTTCCATAAATCCATGAAAGAATTCCTATTGGGTAATCCTGTGATTTTTTAGCATCATCAAAATAACCAATCATTTCTAGGCAAACCATTCCGTAAACATCAGTTTTATTGTCTACTAAAGATTTTGCATGTATATAGCTTCCCATTTTATTTGTTCTAAAATATGGCGGTTCCTCTAAAGTATAAGCTACCATTTCAATTCTGTGGTTTAATACTTTTCCTTTTAGGAGTCGAGCTAGCTCGAGTAGTCCAACTGTTCCACTAGCATTATCGTCAGCACCTTCTTGATTATCACAAACATCATAGTGAGCTCCTACGACAATCGTTTTTGGGTTGTTGATTCCAAAAACACAAATTACATTTTTATATTCCTTTCCGTTTGCAGTATAATTTTGAAAGTAAACAGTATCAGCATAATGACTAAATTCATTATAAATATAGCTTGCTGTTTTGTTGAGTTGATCAATATTTTTATGGTTACGAGGTTGTTGGGTTTTTGTAATGGCTGTTAAGTGAGCTTTTATTTTTATTGTATCTGCAGAATTATTTCCGAAAAATGAGAGGCAGATAAGAGATAAGATTATAAATAAGATGAGTTGTTTTTTCATTGTTTGTAAAAATACTTTTAAAAAATAAGTTGGTATAAAACTTATTATCGTAATATTGCGATATGGGAATTACAAAAACAGATTTATTTACAGAAGAGCAAAATAGATTGGCTGTTTTAGCTAAAGCAATTGCTCATCCAGCTCGGATAGCTATAATTCAGCACATTATTAAATCAAACACTTGTATTAATAATGAATTAGTAAATCAATTGGGGTTGGCTCAAGCAACAGTTAGTCAGCATTTAAAGGAGTTGAAAAAAGTGGGTATTTTACAAGGGACAGTTGAGGGAAAGGCTATGTGTTACTGTATTAACCCTGAAGAATGGAATTCTATTAAAAATGAAATCAATGAATTTTTTGGGCAATCTTTAAGTTGTAATTCAACAGATTGTTGTTAAAATTATAAAAAATATATGTTATGAAATTATCAGAATTTAAAGATGCGTTAACTCAAGTAAATGAGTTAACTTTTGTTCAGCCAGATGGAATGCTAGTACCAAGCCATTTTCATGTAACTGAAATAGGTAAAATAAACAAACATTTTATCGATTGTGGTGGAACTATGAGGGAAGAGAATGTAGTAAATTTTCAGTTATGGGTTGCTGATGATATAGATCATCGTTTTGCACCAGAAAAGCTATTAAAAGTAATTGCCATGTCAGAAGAAAAGTTGGGTATTATTGATGCAGAATTAGAAGTGGAGTATCAATCTGAAACTGTTGGAAAATTTGATTTAATATTCGATGATGGGTTTTTTAAACTTCAAAATAAATTTACTGATTGTCTAGCAAAAGACAATTGTGGTATTCCGGAAACAAAACAAAGAATTAAATTAGCTGATATACAAAATCAAAATAATTGTGCTCCAGGTTCTGGTTGTTGTTAGAGTTTGAATTTGAAATTAAAAATAGTGTTGAGTCTGTTTTTTCCGTTATGTTTTTATGGACAAACTGACTCGTTATTTATTGATCGGCCGAGTAATTTTATGATAACTCCTAATTTTTTGGTTCAAAATTTAGATTTGACTATTAATGGTACTCATGGAAGTATTGTATCTTATGAGCCTGGAAAAACAGCTGCTATTGGAGCTACATTATCTTACAAGTGGTTTGTTGGTAGTTTGTATTATAGTGTTTACAATGAATTTAATAGTGGGCTAGAAGAAAAAAGTAAATATTTCGATTTCAGGTTTAATTTTTCTCGAAGGCGTGGAGCATTAGACTTATATTTTCAATTTTATAAAGGGTTTTCAGTTAAAGAATTACCAAAATCAAATGATGGAAATTTGTTAGAATTGGCCAACCCTAACTTAGATTTATTTAGTGGTGGAGCAAACTTTTATTATAGTTTAAACCCTAAACATTCTGTTCAATCAGTATATAAATATAATGAATTACAGTCGAGGAGTAGTGGAAGTTTATTAGCTGGGGTTAGTCAAAATTATACACAAATTAGTTTTACTAATAGTATTTTTCCTGATGATATTGTTGATGATTTACAGATTTTAGGAGAGGAGAATGATGGTAAATTTATTGCGGTAATTCCTACAATTGGTTATCAATATAATTTTATTAAAAATAAGTTTAATATATCTCCAACAGCATTTGGTGGTTTAGGTATTCAGTACCAAGATTATGAATCTGCTGCAAAAGGTGATTTTCAGGGATTTAATCGATCTGTTAAATATGGATTCAATTTACCGGTAGGCATTAATAATCCAAATAATTATTATGGAATTGTAACACGTTATGAAAAATCAATTTTCTATCTAGAACGTGGGATAGATATAGAAAATGAACAGTATAGTATTAAAGCCTATTTAGGAATAAGATTTTAGTAGAAAAAAAATAATATTGAATTGATATGGTTAAGAATAAAAAGATTGGATTTTTTGAAAAGTACCTAACCTTATGGGTTCTAATATGTATGGGAGTTGGAATTCTAGTAGGAAATATAGCAGGAACGGGTATTCATGTTTTAAGTAACATGAATATTTATGATATAAATATTCCGGTTGCAGTTTTAGTTTGGCTTATGATTTATCCTATGATGGTTCAAATAGATTTTACATCTGTGAAAAATGCAGGGACGAAACCTAAGGCTTTAATCCTTACAGTAATAATGAATTGGCTAGTTAAACCTTTTACTATGGCATTTTTTGCATGGATATTCTTTGATTATTTATATCAAGCTTTTATTAATCCAGATGATGCTAAAGAGTATATTTCAGGAGCAATATTGTTGGGGGCTGCTCCTTGTACAGCAATGGTTTTTGTATGGTCTTATTTAACCAATGGAGACCCAGCTTATACATTAATACAGGTGTCTGTTAATGACTTAATTATTTTAATTGCTTTTATTCCTATTGTTGGTTTATTATTAGGGGTAACTAATGTTGAGGTGCCATATTATACATTGTTTACATCTATCGTTACTTTTGTTGTTATTCCTTTATTTGCTGGAGTTGTAACCAGAATATGGTTAATTAAATCTAAAGGAAAAGAATGGTTTTCCACTGTGTTTTTGAAAAACTTAAAGCCGGTTTCAATTATTGCACTACTAACCACCCTAATCTTACTGTTTGCATTTAAAGGACAGTCAATCATTAATGATCCAGTATTAGTTTTTTTAATAGCTGTGCCTCTAGTTATTCAAACCTATTTCATTTTCTTTATAACATGGGGCTTTGGGAGATTGATAAAACTACCTCATTCTAAGTGTTCACCTGCTGCAATGATTGGAGCTAGTAACTTTTTTGAATTGGCAGTTGCTGTAGCTATTGCATTGTTTGGTATAGATTCAGGTGCGGCTCTAGTTACCGTAGTAGGTGTACTGATTGAGGTTCCAATAATGTTGTCATTAGTAAGGTTTTCTAATAAGTTTAAATTTTAAATATGAAAAATGTATTATTTGTTTGTGTAGAGAATTCTTGTCGTAGCCAAATGGCAGAGGCTTTTGGTAAAATGCACGGAGAAGGAATTATTAACGTTTATAGTTCAGGCTCTAAACCATCTGGAATTGTAAATCCTAAAGCTATTGCAAGTATGAAAGAAGTGGGTTATGATTTAGCTAAACATGATTCTTTTGGGTTGGATGAAATTCCACAAATCAAATGGGATTATGCTATTACAATGGGGTGTGGGGATGAGTGTCCAATGATTTTAGCTGATAATAGAGAGGATTGGGGCTTGCCAGATCCAAAATATATGGAACCTGATGAGTTTGCTAAAGTCCGTGATATTATTGAAAGTGAAGTGAAGGATTTGATAAAGAAATCTAAATAAAAAAATCCCGAAGATTTACTTCGGGATTTTTTATGATTTATTTTAAAGCTATTTGCTTGTCTTTGTTGTATTCTACAGAGTATTTAAACTCCATCTTTTTATTTTGTTTTGATGGTAATGTGAATTTCCAACTTAACATTCCAGTTTTTTCAATGTAGTCAGCTTTTCCATAACTTAACAAGCCTACTTTTATGTCTTCGTTATTTGGTACCGGAATATGATCTTCAATTATTATATCTACATTATTAGGTCTATGATTTTTAACTTCTAATTCATAAGTAAAATATTTTAATTGTTTGTCAGCTAAAAACTTATCTTTCTTTTCCTCTTTAACTAATTTTCTTCTTATTGAAATTCTTTCATCTCTGCCTAAAGTCAGTGCTAAAGAATCTCCCATAACGTCAGGGTTTAACATTGTCTCCCCAATAAAAGTCCCTTCAAAATAGATGTTAGCAGAAGCAGGTAGTAAACTTAATCCTTCAAAACCTCTAACATCAGCAACTAAAAAGGCATCTTTATCTAATTTAGGGACCATGTAGTATTGATATTTAGCATCTAACTTTTCATTTTTAACAGCAACTAAATGGTTTTGTCCATCTGAGGGAATCGAATAAGCTATTCCTAAATCAAACTCAATATTGGTTAAATTTTCGTTCATTGAAGCATAATAAGCAGATGTGGTTGCTATAGGCAGTTCTTCCTCTTTCTCACTATAGTCATCTAAGCTTTTAGCTGCCTCTGTAGATCTTTGGATAATAGCCATGCCACTTTTACTTTTTCTATTATTGTACCCATAATTTGGTGAGTAATAGTTTAAATACCATATTGGTAAAACTGGTTTAACTTTACTTTTGTTTGGATTGTTAGTAGAAAGTTTCAGTTTTACATTATCCCAATTTTCTCCTGAGTTTTGGTAAACGTTTGCTTTGTATGTTAATTCTATTGGCTCATTAACTCCACTTGCTCTTAAATCATACTTAGGAGTCCATGAAGCATTTGCTACTAAGTAATTTACATCTAATACGCCTGGTGTTGGATCATTTGCTGATACAGTAACTACTATTTGATATCTTGGGTATGAAGGCTTTGCTTTATATTTTTGAGCATTGTTAGTGTTTATTTTATTTAGTCTTGTTTGTAAACGATTTTTGGTTTTATTTAATTGATACTCTTGTTTTTTAACTTTTATTAAAGTAGCATTAATATCATTATATTTTGCTCTGAAAAAGCTCATTGCATCTTTAAGTAATGCCAAGGAATCGCTTTTCATACTTTTATTACCTACTAGTAATTGTTTCTCTAATTCTAAAACATCTTTTTTATATTTAACTTCTTCTAAATCAAAATTTACAAAATCTAATGAGTCTTGTGTATGTTGTATTTTGTCTAAAATGTTTTTAGGAATAGCTGGAGGTATAGTTGAACTTGTTGGTTGAAAATACTTATACTTAGTTTCTAAAATAGTATAATTCCCTTTTCCTTTTACTTGAATGCTGTTTGCATTAATGCTCGATGAAATACTATCGAATACTATTTCTGTTACTCCTTTTTTTAGGTTAACACTTGCTTTTCTAAAAATCTGAGCTCCATTTAAAAATACTGTAACGTTTTTTATTTTAGAGTTTACAGTAGTTCGAGTAGCTGTAAATGCCATATTGGCTATCACTACTAACATAATTGTGCTTATTAATTTTTTCATATCTTAATTTTTTATGGACTTTGCCTGTTGACTAAATATTTACCTATTAGATGTACCTTTGTCATTTATTCCATATTTTTAATAAAAATTTATATTTAATTAAATGAAATACAGAAGTTTAACTGATGAGGAGTTAAATGAGCTTGAAACAGAGTTTAAACATTTTTTAATCACAAATAATGTGTATACTGAAGAGTGGGAAGAACTAAACAAAAAGAAAGATGTGCGTGTTCAAGAGCTTGTTGATTTGTTTAGTGATTTAGTACTGGATAAGGCGTTGAAAAATATTAATTATTTAGAGCATATAACAGCTAGCGATATAAAAGCATTTGGCTGTTTTGAAAATGAAATGGTGCTGATAGGAATTACATCCTCAAATAATGAGTTGGATTTCACTAAAAATTCTTTGGCTGATTTTAATGATGATTTAGATATCTTTAAAACAAGCAAAGGGTATAGCGAAGATAGAGAAGAGGAGGTTTTTCAATTGTTAGAATCTGGATGCAGTATAATAGATGAAGAGCGATTTAAGAAATTAGAATTGGCTTACACTTATTCTACAAAATCAATTAAGAATTAATGAGACTAATAGTTCTTATAATATTAAGTTGTTCGTTATATACTCTTAAAGCTCAAACAGTAAAAGAGGTTAGGGATGCAATTAAAAAAGTAGTTGAAGACGAAGACTTGAAAAATGCTTCAATTAGTTTTTATGCTTATGATTTAGATTCAAATAGAATTATTTCTGGAATTAGTTCGAGTAGAAGTTTGGTTCCTGCATCTACTATGAAATTGATTACTACAGCTACTGCTCTTGAAATGATGGGGTCAGGAAAACGTTTTTCTACAACTATAAAATATTCTGGAGAAATAGATACGAACTGTGTTTTAAATGGCAACATATATATTGTTGGAGGAGGTGATCCGGCTTTGGGCTCTCATCGATATGGTAGACATTATGGAGATTTTTTAGGTAAATGGGCTACAGCTATTTTAAACTTAGGGATTGATTCTATAAATGGTAGAGTAATAGGAGATGCATCAATTTTTAGTGAACAAATGATTCCTCCGACATGGATATGGGGTGATTTAGGAAATTATTATGGTGCAGGTCCTTGTGGACTATCAATTTATGAGAATAGATGTACACTGTCCTTGATTTCAGGGAAAAAAGGAGATTCAACATACATTAGCTGTGTTAAACCCTATATACCTAATTTAGAATTTGATAATTATGTAAAAGGGATGATTACTAATAAGGATCAATCATATATTTATGGAGCACCATATCAGGAAGAAAGAATTATAAAAGGAGGTATACCTGTTAATCAAGAAGAGTTTGATGTTGATGGTTCAATTCCTGATCCTAGCTATTTAGCCGCATTTGAATTGGATATGAAGCTAAGAGAAATAGGTGTAAAGCTTTCTAATCCATCATCAACACTCCGAAAAATCAAAGCTAAAGGAATTGAATTTCCAAAAGAAAAAAGGCGTATTGTAACTACAACTCGTTCTCCAAGCTTATCTTCTTTAATTAGTGCTACTAATATGCATAGCATTAACCTTTATGCAGAACATTTAATGAACCAAATAGGGGTGTACAAATACAGGCATGGAGCGACTGGTTCGGGTACTACAGCTACTTATCAATTCTGGAAAGAGAAAGGCTTGGATGTGGATGGGTTTTATGTAAATGATGGCAGTGGTTTATCAAGATTTAATGGAGTAACAGCAAAGCAGTTAGTCGGAATCTTAAAGATAATGTATGAGAGTAAAAATTATAAGGTTTTCTTAAAATCATTACCAGTTGCAGGAAAGTCAGGAACATTAATTAATGTTGGCAAAGGAACAGCTGCAAAAGGTAGAGTTATGGCAAAGAGTGGAACCATGACACGTGTAAAAAGTTATGCGGGTTATGTAAAAACTAAGAGCAAAAAGAATGTGGCATTTGCAATTATTGCAAACAATTATAACTGTAGCGCTCGTGAAATGCGAAAGAAAATGGAAAAGGTAATGATTAAGCTAGCTGAGATAAACGAGTAGCTTATTTCTTTTTCTTCTTTTTATCTGAAAGAGGTTTGCCGTTTTTGTATTCACCTAAAACAACAACATCTTTTACTCTTTGATACTCTTTAATAGCAATTTCCATAGCTTTTTCAGTATCTCTTCTAATTCTGATCCCGTTCTTGCTTCCTTTGTTTCTTACTTCAATATAAAAACCGTCTCTAAGTTCGGTTGGTTTCGTTGCAGGTCTTCCCATTTAAAAAAATTGTTTAATTGCTAATGTACACTTTATTCATAAAAAAGCAAGTATTTAG
>JARGOE010000025.1:0-2539 GCA_029210015.1 Vicingaceae bacterium | reverse complement strand
TCATAAAAAACAAATCTTTTGTTGCTGAATTCATCAATTTTATAGTAATGCCATATTTCATAAGGATAAGAGTTTGGTTCACTAACAAATTCTGAACGGGTATTGGGTTTTCCATGCTTTAAAAAAACTCTCCCTCTATCAGTTTTGTAACCTTTTTTATGTGGGCTAGAAAATAATTTATTGGCAATTTTAACTTGTTCTAAATATTTATTCCATTCAAGCTCTGGATCAGCACTATTTCGTGTAGACCAAAAGTTGTAAAAAAATTGTTTCATCATATCTTCATCTTTACCTTTTAGTTGGTTTGATGCGTAGTCAATTTCTATTTGGGAGGATATAGGTTCAATGGATTTAATATATTCTTCAACTTGTTCTTTTGACATATTGTCTACAAATGAGTTTAAGTATTCATCTGAAACTAATAAAGGAGTTGCTTGAGGATTGCTTCTTTGGAAGAATATCTTTTTTTGTGCTATAACTTCATTTGTTTTGTTTTTACCTTCTATAACTAAGTTGTAATTTCCAGAAGGTAGTTTCTCTATGGTAAAACTATTTAAAACCACATTTACTGGCTTTGCTGTTTCTCTTGAAAAAGCACTATAGTTTCCTACTATTTTACCGGTTTCTTGAGATTCGATGTATGAATTGATTAAAAAAGGTTCATTAGCACCTAAAAACTTGTCGCTATTATAAAGTTCTGCGTAAAATGCTATTTTGTCAAAATCTTCAGAGTAGAAATCGGAAGTGTAAGGGATTATGTCATATCCACTTTTACTAATAATGCTTTTTTCTTTGGTTTCACTTAAAGATTCAATCAATTCAATATCTGATATTGTTATTCTATCAGAAGGGTAATTAATATCAAGTTTCTGAGTAGATTTAAAAGGAGCCTCTTCAGAATTAATATCTCTTAAGGTAATTTCAAATTCATATTTACCGTTAGGTAAGGATATGCGCTGTTGGTCCATGAAATTAACTTTAGGAGCAAGAGTGTCGTTTAGCTCTGGACTTAACAGATTATATTTTTTAAATGTTTTAACAGTTTCTCCTTGCTTAAAAACTAAGGTTACTTCAATGCTACTTTGTATTTTATTATTTTCATTTTCTGCATAAACAGCTGAATTGCCTATTACTGAAAGATAAGTTTCAATGTAGGGACCATTATCGGGTGAGTTAAATGTACAATATGTGAAATAAGCCTTTAAGTTTCCCCCAAAGCTATAAGTTGAGAATAAGGCTGTTAGTAATATAATTGAGAATAATTTTTTCATAAAAGTTATCTTGTTTGTAAAATTACAATTTATCTTTAATAAAAGAGGTGTTAATTTATAAACGGTATAAAGTCTGTAATTGTTTGGTTTAAAGGGTAATAAAAAAAATATTCTCAAAAATTGTATAAAAGTATTTCATATTTAAAATGGTTTGCTACTTTTGCAGCGGAGATGTGGCAGAGTGGTCGAATGCGGTAGTCTTGAAAACTATTGTACCGCAAGGTACCGGGGGTTCGAATCCCTCCATCTCCGCCACCTACAAAAAAGTCCTTGATAAATCAAGGACTTTTTTTTATTGTACTTAAATACGCTTTACTCCACTGAATTGGTAATCTTTACACAACAAAAACCAATTAAAAATAACATTGAAAATACAGCCAGAGAAGTAAAAATTAATTCTATTGCAGACATAATATAAAGTTTTTAATGTTTGAGCTAAAATAGTTTCTTTATATCTTAAAAATAATGACGTTGAACAATTTGAAAACTGATATTCATCAGTTAATAGTTTTACATTTGAGTTGTTTTTTGTGATTAATAAAAGTAAGAAAGCTCTTGACTGAAAAAAGTACAGACATACCTTGTTATCATTGTGGTGATTCATGCGATAATGAATTGTTAGTTTTTGATGATAAGAACTTTTGCTGTAACGGTTGTAAAACTGTTTATGAAATTCTTAATCAGAACAATCTTTCAGATTATTATAGCATAGAGAACACACCAGGTGTTAAAAATAAAAAAGTAAGTGAAAGTTATTATAAGTTTTTAGAAATTGATGAAATCGCAAACCCTTTATTTGAATTTGTAGAAAATGATAGGAGAGTAGTAAGGTTGTTTTTACCCGAAATCCACTGTACATCTTGTGTTTGGTTACTCGAGAATTTAAACAAGTTAAATGAAGGAATAGTTTTCTCAGAAGTTAACTTTCTAAAAAAAGAGGCTCTAATATCATTTAATACTAACGAAATTAGTTTTAAAGAGTTGGCAATTTTGTTACATAGAATTGGCTACGAACCTAAGTTTGATTCGCACAAAAAAACAAGTGTAATAAATAAAAAACAATACTTTAAATTAGGTGTTACCTTGTTTTGTTTTGGAAATGTAATGTTGTTTAGTTTTCCAGAATACTTAAATCCTGATGAGACATTTTTAAAATCATACAGAAGTTTTTTCACCTATTTAATATTAAGCTTTTCAATTCCAGTATTGTTCTATTCAGCTAAATCTTATTTAGTATCTGCATTTAAAGCTTTAAGAGCCAAGACTGT
>JARGOE010000024.1:32941-34484 GCA_029210015.1 Vicingaceae bacterium | reverse complement strand
TAAATATGGTAACTAAGCATAACCTAATCCAATATCTATGTATGGGTGTTTTCATTTTGTATAAAATATTAAACTCAAATTAGTTTTTTGATGGCTTTGCTTCAGCACTATCTGCAGCCTTAACATCCTTAATCTCTCTAGTAATTTTTCCGCCAGAATATTCTCTTTTTGGTCCTTCAGGCAATCTTAAATCTTCAAACTTAGAAGACAATTGCCCATTTACATATCTATCAGCTCTATTTCCTATCACTTTATATGTAAACTTAACGTTAGAATTACCCTTAGCTAATTCTTTAACCTCAAAACCACTTTTGGATTTATTGGTAACATACACACCATTACAATCTCCTTCTAACTGAATAAATACCCTTAAAGGATGCTTACCATTAACAGTAATGTTTTTTGCATAAGTAGGATCTAAATCTATTTTAGCAGAACCATTTATCAATTGTCCACTTCCATAATCTTCGAACAATACTTCTGTAGCCTCAGGACAGAACATGATTCTATCATTTCCGTTTTCATCTTGAATAATTGTAGATACAGTACCTGTACCATTTATTTTATAATCGGTTCCTGCTATATACGCAGCAACTCTAGCACTACTTTGATTGGCTAAACTAACACTATCTCTAAAAAAACCACCTGCAGACAATGTTGTGTTTCCACTCCATGCAAAAGAGTATAACCCGTACTGCTGACCATTTGTAGACAAACCTGAACCTGTTGTTAAATAGTAAGTAGTCGCTAAGTTATTCCCTCCAGCTAATAAACCTGTACCAGAAGCATTTCCATTTGTAAAAAATCCACCAGCACCACCGTTCCCAGTCATACTACCAAACACGCCTATACCAGCAGTTCCTGTAACAAGCCCCATCGTTCCAACACCATCACCATTTGCTTGACCTAAAACTCCCAATGCACTATTAGCAGCATTGGTATTAATACCAACAACACCTTCACCTGTTGCACTGGAAGACTGACCTTGTACACCTACTCCACCTGTTGCTCCAGTATGTATCCCTAAAACACCTCTACCTGACGTACCATCGGTTTGTCCTTGAATGGCAGATGCAGTTGATGCTGGATTGAATATCCCTCCAAAAACTGCTCTATTAGTTCCTGTTGAGATTCCAGCAATAGCTTGATCACCACCACCTGCGTAAGTTGATAAAACAGAAGTGCCAAATGCAGAAACAGTGCCGTTAATAGCAACTTGTCCAGTATTCAAAACCCTCATTCTTTCAGTATTATTTGTTCTAGTTACAAAAGATTGATTATCAATTGTACCTATAAAATTTGTAGCTGGAGTAGTACCTGAATTACCAATTGTCCTCCATGCTCCTGCAGTAGTAGTAAATGTTGAGGGCTGATCTGTTGTAATTGTTATAGTACCATTAGGATTCATTACATTAGATGTAATGTCCCATGTTGGTCCAACAGGCCCTTGTGGACCAGTAGCTCCAGTAGGACCGGTAAGTCCGATGGGACCAATAGGACCTTGTGGACCAGTAGCTCCAGCAGGTCCAGTTGCTCCAGCAGG
>JARGOE010000024.1:18964-32841 GCA_029210015.1 Vicingaceae bacterium | reverse complement strand
CCAATAGGACCTTGTGGACCAGTAGCTCCAGCAGGACCAGTAAGGCCAATAGGACCTTGTGGACCAGCAGGTCCAATAGCTTGAACCCAAGCACTACCATCCCAATACCAATAACCAATAGCACCACCTGTCATAGCAGCGTTAGTATTATAAACCAGTAAACTTGTTGCAGGTGCAGGAATAGTTAAAATATCTGTAGTAGAATTAAGAGAAACTCTAGGAATCAATAACCCTTTATCTGTATAATCTATATCTAATGCCGCAGACGCATCTGGCGTAGCTCCTGTAGTATTAATACCAACATTTTGTGCGAAAGTTATAGTTGTGAACGAACCAATAACTAAGAATAACAATAATTTTTTCATTATTATATTTTTTTATGGACTACAATAATACTAAAAAAAATGAATATAAACATTTAATAACTAGCGATTAAAAGTTCAAAATTACCATTCAAAAATTATGGTTTTACATATAATAATCTATAATAATTGGCTTTTTGAACATCTCCAAATCTTTCAAAAAGAGTAACAAGATGATTACAAAGAATCATATCTGAAGGATCTGAAGCAAAAGCCTTTTCGAAATACTCTATAGACTTATTAACCTTGGAGTTATCTAGTGAATATAAATTTGCAATATCAGTATAAACAAATTTTGGGTTCTCCGCTTCAACTGCTATTTTAAGCAATGCATCAATACCCTCATCTACCCTGCCTTCTTTCTTTAACAAATCATTAAAAGACTTGTATGTCCCCAGAGAACTTGGATCAATTCTAATTGTGTTTAAATAATATTTGTATGCGCTATCCGGAATATTTAACCTATCATAAGCTGTAGCTAGGTTATAGTTCGCTTCTAAGTAATCTCCATCCATTTGAACTGCTTTACCGCAATAATACACTCCCTTATTATAATCCTTTAAAAAATCTATATACGCAGAACCTAAGTTGCAATAACAAGTCAAGTAAGTACTATCAATTTTTATAGCCTCTTGGTAATGAAATAAAATCTCATCTATATAACCCTTATTCTTAGGGCTTGTTCTATTATTTACTACTTTAGTATACAATGTATTTGCTATTAAAGAATGTGCTTTTGCAGAATTAGGCACATTATCTACATCAGCTTCATAAGTATGAAGATAGTCATGCCAATCAGGATTTCTAGCAATAGTTCTTCCAGAATATGCAATTACAATTATAGCCATAACTATCATAAACGGCTGAGGAATTGTCAATGAAGATTTAGGAGAATTAATGTCAATTTTAAACAACTTTAAAAGCAACACACCTAAAACGATACAAAACCCCAATGAAAATGAATAAGTAAATCTCTCAGCTACAATACCAACAATAGGAAACAACACATTTATCACCATTAACATCAACCCCAACCACAATACAATACCTAAACCTATAACCTTTCTTTTAACAAACTGAATAACACCGTATACACCTAAAGGAATAAATAGAAATAAAGAAACCCACACTTCCCAATACTTCCATGTTGCCATAGGTATCTGATTATACCCATAGTAATATGACAAATCAATTGGAAAAATTAACATCTTAAAATAAAACCAAGAACAATATAAACCTACAGTTATCTTATCCATAAAACCACCTACATATAATAAAGGGTTTTCAAAGTATTGCAACTCTCTTAATGATTCTTTTTCCAATAATCCTTTCTTGATTAATTTTATAGAGATAATTACAATAACAAATGTTATTGCAGGATATAAAAATCTCTTTAAGGAAACTCCTTTAAAATAAAGTAAAACTGGAAGCACTGCGAAAATCGCAACCCCATTTTTTTTGGACAATAGAGAGAGCAATACACTTACACATGCAAATATCAAATATTTAATCTTTCTAAAATCTTCAAACTTATAGAAGTACTTAATACTTAAAATCATAAAGAGAAACATCAAGATTTCATCCCTACTTTTTATATTATCAACCACTTCAGTATGCAATGGGTGGATTAAATAAAGTAAAGTAATTACAATAGTTAAAAGTATACTGTAATCCTTAAATGTAACTTTTAATACTTGGAAAATCAAAATACATGTTATAGCGTATAGCAGAATATTAATAAAGTGACTAATATTTGCTTGCGTTAACTTATCTTTTTTCTTTTTTTGATCTTTCAACTGAAAAGGTGGTAACCTTTTAAACATCTGCTTTTCTAATGCAAATGAAATTGTGGTAATAGGTCTATAATCGTAAACTTGTTTTTTATCTTTTGCGTAACGCGACCTTAAAATTTTAGGGATTGCCTTAACCCCTCCTTCCACGACACTATCAACCCTATCAACAATAATGTTATCATCTAATGAATATTCGTTGTTAATACCATTACCATAAATAATAAAAGTGATTACTAGAATAAAGATATAATACCTAGAATCTTTTATTTTAGATAGGTTGATTTGCATGCTTACAAAAATAAAAATTAAATTCATTTATTATACCCCATTAATAACAACTACCAACTAAATAGAAAAACATTATTATTATATTTGTTTTCACCCTATTTTAAATATGGCTACAAGCATAAAATATATCAGCGAATTCTTTCCGGAAGAGAAATACACTAACGATGATTTTTTCAAAGAGTTCCCTCAATTAGAAAAACAAAAAAAATCGCTTGAAAAAATTGGAGTGGAAAACCGTCATATAATTTCAAAATCTGAAACATCATTAGATTTAGCCATTAAGGCCGCAAAAAAACTTTTTAAAGAACATCCTGTTCAACCCAATGATATTGATTTTATTATTTTTTGTTCTTTAGAGTTCGAATATACTCTTCCGAGCACTGCCGCAGTTTTTCAAGACAAACTAGGTTTGTCAAAAAATATCGGAGCTATTGATATAGTATCTAGTTGCACTGGCTTCATACATTCTTTAAGTGTTGCTAAAGGACTAATGGATACAAATGGACATCAAAATATTTTAATGTTATTTCCTTCTTCACTCACCAAAGAATTTCATCCTAAAGATTATAATTCTAAGTTTATTTTTGGGGATGGTGCCTCGGCAGTCCTTTTAAAGAATGAAAAAGAAAACTCAATTGGTCAATTTGTATTCGGAACTGATGGGAGTAGAAAAGATTACATCATAATTAAAGATGGTAGAGGCAGAAACCCTATAAATGAATCTTCATACACCAATAATATAAATGAATATGGTAATGTTTCCTGTAATGCTAATTTTTTCATGAACGGTACAGGGGTATTCCTATTTGGGATTAAAACGATACCTCAATTAATTAATGATATTTTGACTAAAAACAACAAAACTCATGATGAAATAGATTACTTCGTTCTCCATCAAGCAAATGAATTCTTACTGGAGTCTATTAGGAAAAAATCAAATATTCCAAAAGAGAAATTTATCATCCACTTGAAAGACACAGGCAACACCGTAGCATCAACAATACCCTTAGCCTTAAACTCTCTTATGAAAAAAGGTGAATCTCTTTCTGAAAAAACAGTTTTAATAGCAGCATTTGGCACAGGTTTAACTTGGGGAGGAACAATTGTTAAATTATAAAACTGTTAGTATCTTTATAATCTTTTAATTAAAGTAGAACTTATGAGTTTAGATGTTTTTGTTAAACAAGTTGAAGAAGAAATAGAAGACCTAGAGCCTGGCACTTTAACAGCTGATAAGGATTACCGAGAAATTGAACAGTGGAGCTCAATGTATGCTCTAATCTTAATTGCTATGATAGACACTGAGTATGATGTAACTATTAGTGGTGAAGATTTAAAAAACTGTATAACATTAAGAGACTTATACACCACTGTACTTAGAAAAAAATAATGAGTAGCTTTTCTATTTCTAATGTAAAAATTTCTGGGATTGCAGCATGTGTCCCTAAACAAAAAGAATCTAATCATGACTATGATTGGATTACAGAAAATGAAAGAAACTTACTGATAAAGACTACTGGCATAGAAGAGCGAAGAATTGCAGAAAAAGGCGTTGTTACTTCAGACTTATGCTATACCGCTTCAGAAAAATTAATTAGTGAATTAGACTGGGACAAAAGTGATATTGGAATTTTAATTTTTATTTCACAATCTCGTGATTACTTTTTACCTGCTACTAGCATAATCTTACAAGATAAATTAGGGTTAAAACAATCAACTATGGCTTTTGACATTAGCCTAGGTTGTTCTGGATATGTTTATGGCCTATCTGTAATTAGTAGTTTAATGCAAACAACCCAAACAAAAAAAGCCTTATTAATGGTTGGTGATGTGTCATCAACCTCCCTTAACAAAAGAGACAAAAGCACCTACCCTTTGTTTGGTGATGCAGGTACTGTTACTGCCCTTGAACTAAACTCAAACAAAATTGAAATGAGCTTTGATTTACATAGCGATGGTTCTGGATATGAAGCAATTATTATTCCTGATGGAGGAATGAGAAACCCTATAAAAAATGACTCCTATACTGATATAGAGATAGACAAAGGTGTTTGGCGTTGCCCAAGAAATTTAAGCCTAAATGGTTTAGATGTTTTCACTTTTTCTATCACAAAAATTCATCCCCACATTATTAAATTGCTTGACAATTCTAGCAAGTCAGTTGATGGAATAGATTATTTTGTTTTCCATCAAGCCAACAAACTAATATTAAATACTATTAGAAAAAAATTAAAAATTGAGGAAGAAAAAGTACCTCTATCTCTCCAAAAATATGGCAATACAAGTTCAGCATCTATTCCCCTAACTATTGTAACCGAATTAAATAAAGAAGCTTCATCAAAAAAATTATCATTATTACTTTGTGGTTTTGGTGTTGGTTTATCGTGGGGTTCTGTAATTTTAGAACTTGATAATATTTGTTGCCCAAAAATTATAGAAGTTTAATGACACCTTTTCATTTAAATAATAAAACCATTTTAATTACTGGAGCCTCATCAGGCATCGGCAAACAAATTGCCATTAGTGCTTCAGAAATGGGCGCTAAAGTGATTTTAACTGGCAGAAATGAGAGTAGGCTAAACGATAATATTAAGCTCTTAAAATCAGATGGACATAAAACTATAACTGCAGACATATTATCTGAGAATGACAGAATTAATCTAATTGAATCATTACCTAATTTAGACGGATTAGTTAATTGTGCCGGTGTAGTAAAACCATATCCCATAAAGTTTATTACCCAACAAAAAATTGACGAAACTTTAAACATTAATTACGAAGCCCCATTACTATTAATGGCTGGCATCTTAAAAAAGAAAAAACTTAATAAAAATGCATCTTTAGTTTTTATCTCTTCCACAGCTGGGCAAAACCCACATAAAGGTGGAGTAATATACTCCAGCTCAAAAGCAAGTATTGAATCTTTAAGCAAAGTTCTTGCTCTAGAAAATTATCACTTAGGGATTAGGTCAAACTGCATTTCTCCTGCTATGGTTAAAACAGAAATGTATGATGAAGCTGAAGAAGGAATGTCTAAAGAATTTATGGACAAACACATTGACGGATACCCTTTAGGTGTTGGTTACCCTGAAGATGTTGCCAATGCGGCAATATTCTTATTATCAGAAGCATCAAGATGGATAACAGGCATTAACATGCGGCTTGATGGAGGATACTTATTAGAAGCTATGAAATAATGAGTAGTATCATCGACATATCAATTGTAATACCTGTATTTAATAGTCAGGATACTATACCTTTATTAATTGAAAGAATTAATAATACTTTACAAACAATTGTAACTTTTGAAATTATTCTTGTTGATGATGGAAGCTCAGATGGAAGTTGGATAACAATCTCAAAATTAAAAGCATCCAACCCAGAAATTAAAGGAATAAAGCTTTCTAGAAACTATGGGCAACATAGTGCTTTAATGTGTGGATTTGCAAGTGCAACCGGTAATTTTATAATTACGATGGATGACGATTTACAACACCCCCCAGAGGAGATTGTCAAATTAATTAACACACAAAAAGAAACTAATGCTGATTTAGTTTACGGACTTCCGATAGATAGAAAACACAGTTCGGTAAAAAAAGCAGGTAGCTACTTTGTAAGAAAATCATCTAAATACTTTGCTGATAATCCAAATGGTGAAGGCTCTTCTTTCAGAATGATTGACTCTAAAACTATTAAAAGCATCGTTCTTAACCACTCCAATAATTATGTTTTTATAGATGAAATTGTTCATTGGTATACTTCAAAAATTGCACTTGTTGATGTTAAGCATGATGCTAGAAAGTATGGGAAAACTGGATATTCATTCTTAAAATTAACTAAACTTTACCTTGATGTATTTATCAACTACTCCGCAAATCCATTAAGAATAATGATTTATGGAGGACTATTATCATCGATTGTTACTTTTGGTTTTGGATTGAAATTTATCATTAAAAAAGTATCTACTGGAGCTCCTTTGGGTTATACATCTTTAATTGTGAGTATATTGTTCTCTACCAGTATTATTATGCTATGTATTGGAATTATTGGCAAATACATTTTCAACTTATACAATCAACAAAAAAACAAACCTCTTTACCGAATTGATCAAACCATATAATAAATGAAAATTATAGGTTATGGTATAGAATTACATCGACTTACACAAAAAGATATTGAATTGGTTAGAAAACATCGAAACTCAACCACAATTAATCAATATATGGAATTTAGAGATCCCATCTCTGAAGAACAACAAAAACAGTGGTTCCAATCGATTAACAACCTCAACAATAACTATTACATTATAATTCATCAGAACAATAAAATTGGTTTAATATATGGCGCTGAAATCAATTGGGACAAATTAGAAACTGGTAATGGTGGAATATTTATATGGGACACCTATTATTGGGATAGTATGATTCCTGCTTGTGCTTCAATATTACTAACTGACACCTCTATTTTATTAGGGCTTAAAAGAACCTATATAAAAGTTTTAAAAGACAACATAAAAGCTATAGCATTTAACAAAATGCTTGGCTACAAAATTTGTGAAAATCAAAACCAGAACAACCAGCAGTATGTATTGGCCATCAATGATTACAAATTAAAAAGAGAAAAGCTTATTAAAAACATATTCGACCTACCTAACGAACAAAAACAAATACTCTTTGACACAAAAAGTGAAATTGATATGTTTTATGTAAATAGAATAAAGAAGCAACCTATAGAAAACCGTCAACTTTTCGAAACAAAACTAATCTAAAGATATTTTAGGTTGCAGTCTCTCATAATAACCTTTCAATTTTTTATCTTGATGATACCTATCACCACCTTTAAAATCGAGACTAAATAATAAAGGATAAGGCATAGTAGGGTTCATCAACCATTTATAATGTCTTTTAAAAAACGAATAACCTGAACCGGGTATATTGTTTAATTTAATATCTCCTTTAATTTCATTTAATATCTTTTGATATTCTCTTTTATTATGGTGTATAAAAGCTTTACTACCCCAATTTTTAACCAAATCGTAACCCACATGAAATGTTAAATGCTTATTAGTAAATAACTTAAAACTATTCGAATAAGCTATCAAATTAAACAAAATAGCACTATCAACAAAGGGTATTCCAACACAAACATTATTTAATTTAAAACACTTTAATAACTCAGTTTTAAAAACAAAACAATCATAACCAATATGCATTTCCCCCACCTCAGCATAAATCTGATTTAGTTGATTAACATTTGTATATTTTTCAGAAACGCGTCTTCTATTAATTGCGAACGCATCATATCCTTTTGCTGTAAACTCAGCAACAGATTCATAAAAGTTTGGCTGCAAGCCAATATCAATGTTTGTGTAAATAATATAATCAGTATTAATAAGCTTTGAACCTTTTTCTAAAACATCTCCTAATATAGGCAACTTCCTATTTTTCAAATTCTTATTAACATCTAAAACAGATCTATCTATTAGTTCAGTTTGTTCAATAAAATTTGGAACAGATGATTTATCCTCTTCAAAAACAACAGCACAATTTGTAATTTCAATGTTACTAGAATAATTTTTGGCAGCTAAAATTGACTGTAAAGTAAGCGATTGAATTTGAGTGTGCTCATCGCTGCCATTAAAGGGGTTTATAATATGGAGTATTTTTAATTTGCTCATTAAACTACTATCTAAAAATAGAAAAAAATAGTAATTAATATGTTACATTTACTTAATAAATATTATTCTATTGCCCGAACTCAACTCAACATACTCATACCCTTGGTTTTCTTACCATGGAAAATACAAAAGAAACACATCTAAATACTATGACACTAATAGTTTTAAATGGGCAAAAACTATTGAAGATAATTACACTAAAATAAAAGTTGAAATTGAAAATTTTATTACAATAAAGGATAAAGATCTCGACCCTTATTTTAATGTAGATTTAGTAAAAGGAGAAAATAAATGGCGAATAGGGGGCTTTTATTTTTGGGGAGAAAGATTTGAAGATAATTGCAAACATGTCCCAACACTAGAAAGAATTCTTACAACTATTCCTGGTTTTGTCTCAGCTGGGTTAAGCATTTTAGAACCCAACACATCTATTGAGCTACATAATGGAGATACAGACGCTTCGATTCGTGGGCACCTACCTTTTAAAGTGCCGGCACAACTCCCTGATTGTGGATTTGAAGTTGGTGATATTCAAAAAAACTGGAACGAAGGTGAGTTACTATTATTTAATGATGCTCAATTACACAGAGCATGGAACTATACTAATGAAAAAAGATATTTATTAATATTCGATATTATAAAACCTGAATACCTTAATCAAAAAGGGGATGTATGTAAAAATGCACAATCACTTATTGAGCTCCAACGCTTAGAATATAAATACCCCATATTAAAAAGTTTACCTGGTTCAGTTAGAGGGTTTATTAGAAGAAGGATTAAATCAAAACTAAATTAATTAGTGATGAGTAATCAAAAACTAATATATGTTCATATCCCAAAAACAGGTGGGTCCACTTTACAAGCCATTATAATTCGGCAATATGGCAAGAAAAAATTCTTTAGGATAAACAAAAGGAATAGCCTTGAGGATTTTAACTTACTTGACAAGAAAAATATTAATCTATTGGTAGGGCACTTCCCTTTTGGGTATCATATATATTTTGAGCAACCAAAAAAAGTTCAGTATTTATCACTAATTAGAAACCCTATCGAACGTCTTGTCTCTAATTATTATCACATTTTAGCTAGAGAAAATAACCCTCATCATTCAATGTTAATTGAGAATAATTATAGTATAAAGCAATTTGTTGAGCATGGAATAAACGGAAAAACAGAAAATTGTTATGTTAGATTTTTTAGTAATAATATTGATACTCCCCATAATTCATGTACTTCTGAAATGCTAGAGCAGGCAAAAAAAAATATAGAAACTCATTTTCCAATTGTAGGTATTACCGAACTATATGATCAATCTATCTTATTAATGAAAAATTATTTTGGATGGAAACAACCCTATTATATTGAAAAAAATAAAGCACGTATTAATTATAACATCAAAAATGATATTGATGAAGATACAATTGCAACTATAAAACAATATAATCATCTTGATATTGAATTATACGATTGGTCAAAAAAGCGTTTAGAATCACAAATAAAATCTTCTGATATTAATATAGAAAAACAGATTGAAAGTTTTAGAAGTACGAATAAAATTATACAAACAATAGTACCAATAAGGAATAAAATAATTGGACGGAAAAATTAATTTTGAGTAGCAAAGACACCATAATATTTATGCATATCCCAAAAACAGCGGGATCTACAATGCTATTTATTTTAAATAATAAGTACCGTTTTCAAAAAACCATTACTATCGGAAATGTAAACCGATTAGAACCTCTAACAAATCTATCTAATAAAGAAAAAGAAAGTATTAAAGTACTAAAAGGTCATTTCCATTTCGGTGTTCATAAACATCTAAAATCTAGTTATAAGTATATCACCTTTTTTAGAGAACCTATTACTAGAAGTATTTCTGGGTTTAATTATTTGTATCAAAACAAAAGCCATTACTTCCATAATGAAATGATTAAAAATAATTATAGCCTAAAAGATATGTTAACTGGTGGTTATATTAAAAATTTTGACAACTGCCAAGTAAGATTTTTAGCTGGAGTTAGGAATTTAGATTATGGACAAGTTAATGAAGACACCTATAATGTTGCAATTAAAAATTTAGATGAAAAAATTCATGCTTATGGTATTTGCGAACAATTTGATGAATCATTAATTCACATAAAAAGAATATTGGATTGGAGCAACCCCTATTATGTTAAGGCAAACATTTCAAAAAAAAATAATTATATAGAGAAATTTGATAATGAAACCAATAAGTTGCTTAATCATTACAATCAATACGACATAAAGCTATATGATTATGCAGTAACAAAATTTAATACTCTAATAAAAGATTACAACACTGATTTCCAACAAGAAGTTAATGATTTTCAGAAAAAAAATACCAATCAATATACTGTAAGAAAGCAAGTTAGAAATGTATGGTTAAAACTCAAAAATTAACATGAATATTAAGCTTGGGGTAAATATTGAAAAAACATTTGACGACACAGTTGTACCAAAAATCAACTCATATTTTCATTTTACCTCAAACTATAGAATAAAACCTTCTTTTTTCATTATTGGAGTTCAAAAAGGAGGAACTACTTCGTTATCAAAATATTTAGAGCAGCACACTGAAGTTATTCCTGCTCAACGAAAAGATGTTTTTTATTTTAACAACGATTCTCATTATCAAAAAGGTATCAATTGGTACAAAGCCCATTTTGCATTAAAAGCATACAAAAAAATATATGATTTAAAAAACAATACCAATGCTATAACATACGACTCAACTCCAAACTATTTTGATATACCAGAAGCAGCTCAGCGTATACATAGCTTTAACCCGAATGCTAAATTAATTTTACTGCTACGTAACCCAATTGATAGAGCATGGTCTAATTACCAGATGGCTAAAAAGTTTGGGTTTGAAACACTTTCATTTGAAGAAGCCCTAAAATTAGAAAATGACCGTCTAAACTTACCTAATCAAACCCACAACTACATTTACCAAAGGTTAAGCTATAAAAAAAGAGGGATATACATAAACAACATTAAGCCTTGGATTAATACTTTCTCAAAAGAAAATATACTTATTTTAAATAGTGAAAGTCTATTTAAAGATACTGCGAACACTTATAATAAAATATTAGATTTTTTAAATCTTAAACCAACTAAAAAAATTGATTTTAAACCTATAAACCAAGGGAACTATTCTGAAAAAATGAATCCCAAAACACGGGAAATGTTAGTTAATTTTTATCAACCTTTCAACCAAGAACTATACAACTTATTAGATGTTGATTATGGCTGGAAATAATTCTATAAAACAATATTTTAGATGGTTACCTGCACACTTAGGATTATTTAATAAGGGTGCTTTTTTACATCAAATAGATAACATTTTAAATGATGATATCTTTTTGGTCTCTTTTCCAAAGTCAGGAAATACATGGCTACGATTTATCATTGCTAATTTAATATCTGATGAAGAAATCTCTTTTGAAAATATTGATCAATACGTACCTGACTTATATATTTCTCACAAGATTGTAAACTCTAAAAAAGAGCGTAGAATACTAAAGTCTCACAACACTTATTTTAGGTATTATCCTAAAACAATTTATATCTATCGAGATTATCGGGATGTTTTAGTTTCATATTATTTATACCAATCCGCTCTAAATAAATTTAAAGGAACTATTCAAGAATTTATAACTAGTGATGCGCTAAACAAACCTTTTAAATCCTGGAAAAATCATATAACCTCTGCTTTAAATTATCAAAAAACATGTCCAGAAAATATTTTACTAATCAGCTATGAAGAACTTTCTTTAAATCCAGAAAAAATAGTGAACAAGCTAATCAATTTTTGTGAAATAAAACCAATAAACACTGTTAATGAAGCTTTATTAAAAAGTGATTTCGATTATTTAAAAACTATTGAAAATAAAAAGCAAGGCAACTTTAAAAAATTAACTGGAAATTCATTTTTCAGAGAAGGTAAAGTTGGTAATTGGCAAAAACACCTCTCTGATTCAGACATTGATTTTTTAAAAAAGGATATTGAGTTAGTAAATTTAATGCAACAATTAGGATATAGCTTTTCATGAAATTATTCCCTGAAATAGAAACTAACATTCCTACAGGAAAACTGTTTGAGATAAAAAGACTCAAACATTTTTTTATAGCTTTTATTCAGCTATTTATTGCATTTATAGTTTTAAATCAATTTAACCTTGCCAACCAATCTGGCATAAACGAAGTTGCCATAATTATAATATCTTCTTTTATTATTTATTCTTTTATCTCTATTAAATTTAAACCTTTTGCTTTTAGTTTAATATCATTTATTATTATTTATTATGCTTTCGGCTGGTTTGGAGGATCACTAATAATTGGTTCTGGGATCATTATTTTACTCTGTTGCCACCTTCCAATAAAGTATTATTTAAAACTGATAATAATCTTAATAATATTTGCTGGATTAGCCTTTATAAGGTCTAATCAACTATATGTTCCAAGAGCAGTAGCTGTTACCCCGTACATTGCCACTATGTTTATGTTTAGAGTATTTATATACCTATATGAACTCAAACATAAAAGCACACCTAATGCAACCCTCTGGCAAAGGGTTGGATACTTCTTTATGTTCCCAAATAATTTATTTTTGTTATTTCCAATTGTGGATTATAAGTCATTTATAAAATCATTTTACTTTCACGAAGAAGAACATTTTTGGCAAAAAGGAATTCGTTGGATATTAAGAGGGGTTGTTCACTTAATTATCTACCAATTAATATATAATAACCTTATTATACCTAAAGAAGAGGTAACTAATCTTACTTCATTATTAATACATTCTAATGCGAATTACCTCTTAATTTTTAGATTATCAGGAATGTTCCATTTGGTTGTGGGACTACTCTGTATCTTCGGGTTTAGCTTACACCCAATATTTAATAATTACTTTTTAGCAACAAGCTTTGTTAACCTTTGGAGAAGAATTAATATTTACTGGAGAGAGTTTATTATGAAACTTTTCTTTTACCCTTTAATCTTTAAACTTAAAAAAGTTAATCCAAAATATAGCTTGCCCATAACTATGATGTTTATGTTTTTCATCACATGGATTTTACATAATTATCAATGGTTTTGGATAAGAGGCAACTTTCCTATTTCGTTAACAGATGCATTATTTTGGATAACAATAGGCTCTTGTGTTACTTTTAATTCAATATTAGAAGCTAAACGAGTAAAAAGTAAGACCCCAAAACCAAAAAAAAATATTGCTAATGCGATAACCAATATTTTAAAAATGATTGCCCTATTTCTATTTATGGCAACAATGTGGACTTTATGGTCTAGCAAAAATGTGGAAGAATGGTTCTTTCTTTTGTCTCAATCTGGCAATTTTACTTTTAGCGATATTGGATTAATTTCTCTTGTTATTTCATCAATTCTTGTGCTCGGTATTTTCATTACGCAGCTACTCAAAAACAAAACATTTTATTCCTTTGTTAATAAACCTTCTAGCAAAACGTTATCATTAACCCTCCCCTCCTTAATTCTTTTAGCAGCAATTGGTTACCAACCAATTAAACAAAAACTCCCTAAAAGCACCACGATTCTTATTGATTCAATCTCGAATAAAAAAATCACTTCCGAAAACAAACATGAGCTAGAGCAAGGTTATTATGAAAAATTATTAGATGGTGAGGGTAAAAATGTAACAAGTTTATGGGAAGTTGAAGTAAAAAGAACAAAAACATTTTCTCCTTTAGATGAAGTTGC
>JARGOE010000024.1:0-18864 GCA_029210015.1 Vicingaceae bacterium | reverse complement strand
AAGAGTTTAATACTTCCGTAGAAATAATCAATTTTTCAATGGGCGGCTATCATTTAATTCAACATGTAGAACAAGTAAATGGCAATCTAGTTTTTCAATATCAGCCTGATGGACTAATTTACTTTGCCCATACTGAAGACAAAAGAAGACTACTAAGATTTGTAACAGATTTAATTCAAAACGGCACCCAACTAAAATATCCATTTTTAATCCAATTAAAAAAACTATCTGGAGCAAAACAGAGCATGAGTAGAGTAGAAATTGAACAACGATTAAAACCTCATATTGGAAAAATAGTGAAATGGTCATATGCTCAAATAGCGAAACAAGCATCTCTTAATAAAACTAAACATATTTGGATATTTTTACCTGCTACTGCTGACCAATTTAACATTGAGGAATTTAATGAGTTAAAATCTTATGCTATGCAATATGGATTTTATGTTATTGATTTAGTAGGTATTTATGATGATATTGATGTTAAAACTATACAATTATCAGATTGGGATAGCCATCCAAACGAAAAGGGCCATCAATTAATCGCTAATAAATTATTTGATGAAATAATAAAACATAAAAAAGAATTAAAACTAAACTAATGGATAATAAAGAGCAAATTAAACAAATTTTACTCGATGGGTTTATTGAAGTTGAAAATGGAAATGAACTTGAAAATGACACACCACTAATATCAAGCGGTATACTTGACTCTATTTCAATTTTACAATTGATTGATACATTAGAAAAAACATTCGAAATTGGTTTTGAAGCTCATGAAATTGATAGAGACAAGTTTGATTCAATAGATTTAATTAATCAATTAATTGTCGACAAAAAACAGTGATATGTTTTTTGAAACTATAAATAAACATATAACTCCGAACAACAGTGATATTGCTATATATGATAGCGAACTAAATAGCTATACTTACACTCAATTATATGATGAAATAAACCAAATTGAAAAGCTATACAAGACTCAAAACATCCAAAAAGGAAATCTTGTTATTCTTAATTTTGATAAATCATTTGTTGGTTTAGCTCATTTATTATGTTGTTTAAAAATGGGGGTTATTTATATTCCGATTGATAACAATACTCCCAAAAACAGGTTAGATAAAATAATAGCCTCTAGTAAAGCCAACGCAATAATTAATAATGATTTTTCTATTCGTTTTTTAAATTCAGCACCTAACTATATGGACAATGAAGCTTGTTGTGTATTATACACTTCAGGTTCTTCAGGCACTCCAAAAGGAGTAGTCACTTCAAAAAAAGGTCTAGCATCTTTCATCAATTGGAGTAGTAAAGAATTTAAGATAACCCCTAAAGACATTCTAACCAATTATGCCCCTTTCCATTTCGATTTATCAACATTCGATGTTTTTGCAGGATTAAAAAATGGAGCGTCAACATGGCTAATTGACAATAAATTATCTAGCAATTTCAGGTTGTTAGGTGAGCATATAAAAGAATTAAATCCAACAGTTTGGTATGCTACACCAACAGTCTATAATTTAATAAAACAGTACGGAAATTTAAATCAAATAAACCAGCCAAGGCTTGCACTTTTTGCTGGAGAGGTTTATAACACAAAAGAGCTTAATTCATTACGAAATATTTGGAACAATACTACTTTCTACAATCTCTATGGGCCAACAGAAACAAATGTGTGTACATACTATAAGCTCCCTAAAAAAATTGAAGACAGAACAACAAACTATCCAATTGGTATTGCCTGCCCTTACTCAAAAATATTAGTTACAAATAGTGATGAATTATTAATTTCCGGTGAAACTTTAATGTTATCTTATTTAAACGAACCATCTTTAACAAAAGAAAAAATCATAACTACAAATGGTAAAAAATGGTTTAAATCAGGAGATATTGTAGAGTTAAAAAATGATTTGATTTATTATAAAGCTCGTAATGACCGAATGATTAAAAAAAATGGATACAGAATAGAACTATTCGAAATTGAAAACGAATTATCAAATCATCCAGACATTAATCAAGTTGCTTGTATCTTCAAAAACAACAAGATAATAGCATTCTATTCTGGCAATAAATGCTCCAACATAACTCTTAAAATCTACAGCAATAATCAACTTATAAAATATATGATTCCTGATGATTTTTTTCATTTAACCGAATTACCAGTAAATTCGAATGGAAAAATTGATTACGCTCAATTAATTCAATACCTTTAACTTTTATGAATAATTATTTAAAGGAAATAGAAGAAATAATTAATGCCAACATTAATTATAATGTTATTGATCATTATCATGAAAATAAGTTTCCAAAAGATGCATGGAGTTTTATCATGAATGAAGTTGTATCTTCTATCGATTATAATATATTAGATGGGGCAGCAATTTGTAATATATTTGAGGCTATTGGCTATTCATCAGAAGATGGAGGGTTAAATTTTGCAATGGGTGCTCAAACATTAGCTGCCACTATCCCTTTTTGGATTTATGCTTCAAACGAACAAAAAGAAAAGTATTTTAATCAACTTAAAAATGGTTCGTTAATTTGTGCCAATGCAATTACTGAACCTGAAGCAGGTTCTGACATTTTTAGCATGAAAACTTCTGCTATCAAAAATGAAAACACCTATTCTTTAAATGGTTTAAAGACATTCTGTAGTAGTATTAAAGAAGCAGATTTAGCAGTAGTTTATGCAGTAACCAACAAAAATAAGGGTGCCCATGGTGGTATCTCAGCATTTATTATAGAAAAAGCTCAATTTAAAGTTGGTCAGATTTATGCTAAAATGGGATTAAGAACTTGTTCTATTGGTGAATTAATATTAGATAACAGTAGTTTAGATGTATCTCAACTTATAGGAAAAGAAGGAGCTGGATTAGGTATTTTCACAACGGCAATGGACTGGGAGCGAATAGGATTAAGCGCTATTTATGTTGGTACTATGCAACGCTTATTTGAACAATCTTTGGCTTACGCAAAAACAAGAACCCAAGGAGACAAAGAAATAGGCAAAAACCAAGCTATAAGTCACAAAATTGCTGAGATGAAAACGACAATTCACTCCTGCAGAATAATGATATATAACGCTGCTAAAAAACTAGGTAAAGAACGAACTGTATCAGAGTTAGCTAGTATATGTAAATTATATGTAAGTGAAAGCTACATCAAAATTTGCCAAAATGCTATGCAAATTCATGGAGGAAATGGATATATGGAAGAATACGAAATTGAAAGATGCTTAAGAGATGCACAAGCAAGCACAATTTATTCGGGCACTTCAGAAATACAAAAGAATATAATCGCCAAATGGAATGGCTTATAAAATGGATTTTGATGTTATTATAATTGGAGGTGGCCCTGCAGGTTCATCAGCAGCAATTCACTTACGCAAAGCTGGAGTTAGCGTAGCTGTTTTTGAAAAAGAAACTTTCCCGCGCCCACATGTTGGAGAATCACTTGTGCCATTTTGTTATGATTTATTTGAAGATTTAGGAATACTAAACAACATTAAAAAAAATGCTGTTAGAAAGCCTGGTGTTAGGTTCATTAATAAAAATGGAGATCAATCAACTACCTATTGCTTTAAAAACATACTTAACGGAGATAACCATTTATCGTTCCATGTATTAAGAGAACAATTTGATAAACAATTATTAGATAAAGCTAAAATAGATGGTGCTATCATTTTTGAGAACCACAAAGTTTTTGATGTAAATTTATCTAACCCTAATCAAGCATACATTACAGTAGATAATGGTCAAGAAAAAAAAGAATACACTTCTAAATTTTTAATTGATGCAACTGGTCAAGACTCATTTTTAGGAAAGAAAAAGGGATTTAAATCAAAACATAAAGATTTAGATCGCATAGCCTTTTTACAGCATTGGAATTGTGATACTTCTCAAGAAGGAATTAACGAAGGTCTCCTTCAAATTATCTACCTTTCATCTACCAAACAAGGATGGATGGGATTACAGCCAGTTGACTTAAATAGGTTAAGTGTCGGAATTATTTTTGATAATAATTATGTGAAAACTGCTAAAAAAAAATATACTAATAATGGTGTTGAAGATTGGAAACAACAATTCTATTATGATGAAATAAAAAAATCCCCATACACAAAAGAGCTTTTAAAAAATTCCAAGACTATTAATAAGCTTATGATTGTTGGTGATTACAGTTACAGCATGTCAAAAAAATACGACACAAATTATGCTCTTATTGGTGATGCTGCAGGGTTTTTAGACCCAATTTTTGCGACTGGAATATACTTAGCCTTAAATACTTCAAAATATGTTTCGGAAAGTATTATCACATTATTAAAAAATGAAAGTGAAGGATTAAACAAAATGAAAAATGCTTATTCCAAATATGAAGGTGCCTTAGAACTTTTAGAAAGATTTATCAATAATTTTTACAATCCAGATTTTATAAATCTTGCTGAAATTGGTGAAGACAATTATAACGGTGATGAAGAACATTCTAAAAGATTAATTGCTTTCTCATTAGTTCATTTTTTAATGGGAGGTGATTTTTACAACGAACACAAAAAATATTTAACCTATTTAGATTTTTTACAAAACCCTAAACAGATTGCTCGATACCATCACCTAGTAATTAACCAAGAAAAATATAAAGAAAACTCTTGTGATATGTTATCTGAAGACGTATTTCCTATGTTACATAAGATAAGCGATGATTAATCTTAATGCTTCATATTATTTTCCTATCAATCAAATTAGCTTTTTTTGAAATTAATCAATAACATATCTTTAAGACAACTTTTATTAAGTAATAAGTATTTTATACTGCTAGGATTAGTTTTATTAATTATTAATAAGGCTGCAATAATGTTTATTCCTTCTACTGGAAAATATGTGATTGATGATGTAATCAAAAACAATGACAAAGCATTATTAATAAAAATAGTCATATCAATAATCATCTCATTATTTATTCAAGCTATTACATCTTTTGCTCTAACTCATTTATTAGCAATTAAAGCGCAAAAAACCATCGCAGAGATGAGAACTCATTTTTTTTACAAGGTTACTCATTTACCCCTCTCATACTTTAAAAATTCATCCTCAGGTGAGTTAACATCTCGAACCTTAAATGATTTTGATACTGTTAGGGTTTATTTAGGGAATGGACTAGTAGATTTTTTAGGTGGATTAATCTCTTTAAGTATTGCTATATTTTTAATGTATTATCTCAGTTTTAATCTAGCGCTTTATGTCCTAGTACCAACATTATTATTTGGAAGTATTTTATTTTTCATTTATAAAAATCAAAAAAAGAATTTCACTAAAAGGAAAGTGGCAAGAGCAAAAGCTTCTTCAAATCTTACAGAAGCTTACCGAGCAATGAAAATTATTAAAGGGTTTGGAAGCAATAGATTTGTAACCAATATCATTAAGGATGATTTGTTTAACATATTTTATTCCATTAAAACTACCCTACTATCAACCAACTTATTAAAATCGTTTGGAATTCTATTTGTTGGACTTGTCTCTTTACTTGTTATGTGGTTTGGAAGTAACATGGTAATAAATAACGAATTAACAATTGGTGAATTAACTACTTTTACCATGTACCTTGGTTTTATGATTACACCTGTTATTCAAATCACCAAAAACTCAAGCCAGTTTACCGATGCCCAAGCTAGTATCGATAGAATTAATGAGACATTAAATCTTAAAAACGAAAACATTAATAAAACAGGAAAAGAAGTTAGTTTAACTGGAAATATTTCTCTTCAAAACATCTCTTTCAGTTATGACAATGAAAAAGTTTTAGATAATATATCTATTGACATAAAACCAAATACTATAAATGCATTTGTAGGAAAATCTGGAACTGGAAAAACTACATTAATTGATTTAATTGCTGGATTTCACAATGCAGATATTGGCACAATTTTAATTGAAAATGAAAACTTAAAAACCATTCATTTAAATCATTATAGAAATCAATTAGGGTTTGTTTTTCAAGATACCTTTTTGTTTAATGATTCTATTAAGCAAAATATATTAATAGCTAACCCGAATGCATCCGAACATGAAATAAAAGAAGCTCTAAAAAATGCAAATGCAACCCAATTTATTAATGAATTGCCTAAAAACATAAACACCATTATTGGTGAAAACGGGAGTAAACTATCTGAAGGACAAAAACAAAGAATTGCTATAGCTAGAGCATTCTTATCAAATCCTAAAGTTTTAATTTTAGATGAAGCAACGTCAAACTTAGATGCTCAAAACCAAAAAGAAATTACTGCAAGTATTAAAAAATTAATGAAAAACAGAACTATAATAATAGTTGCTCACAGACTTAATACTATTAAAAATGCTGATCAAATTATTATGCTTGAGAATGGCAAAATAATTGAAAATGGAACTCATGATGAGTTAATAAAAAACAAGAGTAAATACTATAACCTTTACAACTCATAATTTCTCATTTTTATTTATTCACATCCTTAAAAAAACAACCCTATAATCTTATTTTTGTTTGATGGATTATTTGGATGGATTAAACGAATCTCAACGAAAAGCAGTTGAAGCTACAGAAGGACCTGTAATGGTAATTGCTGGTGCTGGGTCGGGGAAAACAAGAGTATTGACATACCGTATTGCACACCTTATAAATAAAGGTGTAGATCCTTTCAACATATTATCTTTAACCTTTACCAATAAAGCGGCTCAAGAAATGAAAGAGCGTATTGGAAAAATTGTTGGATTTAGCGAAGCTCGAAATATATGGATGGGAACATTTCACTCTGTTTTTGCACGAATTTTAAGAAGTGAAGCAGAAAAAATTGGCTACCCAAGTAACTTTACTATTTACGATACCCAAGATGCTAAAAATCTAATTAAAGCCATCTTAAAAGAAGAGGGTTTAGATGAGAAAGTGTATAAACCTGGATTAGTTTTAAATAGAATTTCTGCAGCAAAAAACAACTTACTTTCATCTACAGCTTATAATAACAATACAACTATTCAATCGGAAGATAGACAATCTGCCAAGCCTAAAATTGGTGAGGTTTATAAAAAATATGAAAGTCGTTGTTTCAAATCTGGTGCAATGGATTTTGATGATCTTTTATTTAAAACCAATATTTTATTGCGGGATTTTCCTGATGTTTTAAATAAATACCAACACCGCTTTAAATACATTTTGGTTGATGAGTACCAAGATACCAACTTCTCCCAGTATACAATTGTAAAAAAACTTGGCGCTGTATTAGAGAATGTTTGTGTTGTAGGTGATGATGCACAAAGCATTTATGGCTTTAGAGGTGCTGATATTCAAAATATTTTAAACTTTAAAAACGATTATCCTGATGTTCAAACTTATAAACTAGAGCAAAATTACCGTTCAACTCAAAATATTGTAGAAGCCGCTAACTGTGTAATAAAAAACAATAAGGATCAAATTGAAAAAAATGTTTTCACCTCTAATACTGAAGGGAAAGCAATTAAAATTCATAGAGCGGCAACCGACAACGAAGAAGGTAAAATGGTTGCCAATTTAATTTTTGAAACCCAATTACAACAACAAGCTAAAGCTAAAGATTTTGCTATTTTATATCGTACCAATGCTCAATCTAGAGCAATGGAAGAAGCACTTAGAAGAAAAAATATTCCTTATAAAATTTATGGAGGGTTATCTTTTTATCAGCGTAAAGAAATTAAAGATTTAATCTCTTACTTCAGATTGATAATTAATCCTAATGATGAAGAAGCATTAAAAAGAGTAATTAATTACCCAGCTCGTGGAATAGGAAAAACTACTTTAGATAAAATAACCATTGCTGCCAACAACTATCAAAAAAGTATGTGGCAAATCATTACCAATTTACATCGTGTAAATATTGGTATAAACAATGGAGCTATTTTAAAAATCAATGACTTCGTTAGCATGTTACAAAGTTTTGCAGCTCAAATAACTTCTAAGAATGCTTACGATTTAGCAAACGAAGTAGCAACCACCTCTGGCGTTTTAAAAGATTTATATGCTGATAGAACCCCAGAAGGAATTAGTCGCTACGAAAACATACAAGAATTATTAAATGGTTTAAAAGAGTTTACCGAAACAGAAAACGAAGAAGAGGAAGATGTAACTCCTAGAGGGTTACCTGAATTTTTACAAGATGTAGCTTTGCTTACAAATGCAGACAATGAAAAAGAAGAGGATAAAAACAAAGTGACTTTAATGACCATACATTCTGCTAAAGGATTAGAATTTCCTTATGTTCATATTGTTGGCCTAGAAGAAAACTTATTTCCATCGCAATTATCTTTAACCTCAAGAGTTGACTTAGAAGAAGAGCGTAGATTATTTTACGTAGCTATTACAAGGGCTGAAAAAGAGTTACACTTATCTTTTTCTACTAGCAGATATAAATGGGGTAACTTAATGTTTTGTGAACCCAGCCGTTTTATTGAAGAAATAGACGAAAAATATGTAGAATATACCTTTACAAAAGGTAGCAGAGCAGAAAATCCTGTTAAACCAAAAAACAGCTACAATAGTGGTTATCCTTCTACTAAAAATGACTATAGCAAGCCGAAAAACTACTCTTCTCAGAAGAAAAACAAACCACCCCAACCTGAACATACAACACCTAAAAACTTAACCAAAATTGGAGCAAGCACAGATGATGTTAGTGCTAATACTTTAAATCTTTCTGAAGGTATGATGGTCAACCACCAAAAATTTGGTAATGGTGTTATTGAAACTTTAGAAAATGGTAAAGCCACTATTAATTTTCAAAATATTGGCAACAAACAACTGCTATTAAAGTTTGCTAAGCTTACAATAGTAAAATAAAATAATTAGCTTTGAGCTACATATAAAAATTACACCCCATTAAATGGAAACAGTAGAGAAAGATTACAACACAAGAAGACCACAAATGGTAATCCCTGAATATGGTAGAAATATTCAAAAAATGGTAGAACATGCCATTAATACTACAGATAGAGATGAAAGAAATAAAATTGCAACAGCAATTATTAGTGTGATGGGACAATTAAATCCGCACTTAAGAGATATAGCAGATTTTAAGCACAAACTTTGGGATCATTTATTTATCATTTCTGATTTTAAATTAGATGTAGATTCTCCATACCCAATTCCTGAAAAGGAAGAGATAATGCGTAAACCTGAAAAAATGGCTTACCCTCAAACAGATAATCGTTTTAAACATTATGGTAAATCTGTTGTCAACCTAATTAATAGAGCTATTGAATTCCCTGAAGGAGATGAAAAAGAAGCTTTAATTGGTGTTATAGTTAATTTGATGAAAAAAAGTTATTTAACTTTTAATCAAGATTCTGTAGATGACACATTAATTCTAAAAGACTTAGAGACGTTATCAAAAGGAGAGTTAAAAGTTAGCGACAAAATTGTTATTGTTCCAACAAATGAAATTTTAGCATTGACTAAAACTAAACGGAAACCTAACAACAACAATAAGAATCACAAACAGAACAACAACAAAGGTAAACAGAACTATAAAAAAAGAAGATATTAATGGCAACATTCAAAATAAAAGGCGGAAATAAACTAAACGGAGAATTAACCCCTCAAGGGGCAAAAAATGAAGCACTTCAAGTTGTTTGTGCTGTTTTATTAACTTCTGAAAAAGTTACCTTAGAAAACCTCCCCTTTATTAGAGATGTTAATTTTTTAATAGACTTACTAGAAGAACTTGGAGTTAAAGTTGACAGAGCAGGAAATGGAACTGTACATTTTCAAGCAGATGATATCAACTTAGATTACCTTCAAAGCGAACAATTTAAAAAACGTGCAGGCTCATTAAGAGGTTCTATTATGATAATGGGGCCTTTATTAACTCGTTTTAAAAAGGCTTACATGCCTAAGCCTGGTGGAGATAAAATTGGCGCAAGACCTTTAGATACTCACTTTCTTGGTTTTACAAAATTAGGAGCTACTTATAGTTATGATCACGATACAAGCTTTTACACTTTAAAGGCGGACAATCTTCAAGGAAAATACATTTTATTAGATGAGCCTTCTGTAACTGGTACTGCTAATATTATTATGACTGCAGTAATGGCTAAAGGTAAAACTACCATATACAATGCTGCGTGTGAACCTTATTTACAACAGCTTTGCCAAATGCTAAATAGTATGGGAGCAAAAATTGGTGGTGTAGGTTCAAATCTATTAACCATTGAAGGTGTTACTGAAATGGGAGGATGTGTTCATCGTTTATTACCTGACTTTATTGAAATAGGTTCTTTTATTGGGTTAGCTGCTATGACAAAATCTAACATTACAATTAAAAATTGTAGAGTAGATATGTTAGGTAGGATTCCTGATACTTTTAGAAGGTTAGGAATTGAATTAGAAATTATTGGTGATGACATTATGATTCCATCACAAAAACATTACGAAATACAAAGAATGATTGATGGTTCTATACCAACAATTTATGATGCTCCTTGGCCAGGATTTACACCTGATTTATTAAGTATCATTTTAGTTACAGCAATACAGGCAAAAGGAAGTGTTTTAGTACACCAAAAAATGTTTGATAGCCGTTTATTCTTTATCGATAGACTTAAAGACATGGGGGCTCAAATTATTCTTTGTGATCCACACAGAGCAAACATTATAGGTATTAACCGAGAGTACAATTTAAGAGGTGTAACTATGTCTTCTCCTGATATTAGAGCTGGTGTCTCCTTATTAATCGCTGCACTTTCTGCAGATGGAGAAAGCACAATTAATAACATTGAGCAAATAGACAGAGGTTATCAATTCATTGATGATAGACTAAATGCAATAGGTGCTGATATTACGCGTTTATAAATTCAATAGTGTCGCAGTTATTACATTTTAGTTGGCTTAATCTTTGCTAACTTTGGTAAACAATATTTAACTTATGGAAACAATTAAAAAATTTAAAGCTTCAATAATTTTAGGATTAATAATTATTGTTACTGCTGGTTTCATGATGAAACCAGTTGCAAGCCCAGCAATCGGTACTAAAGCTCCAGAATTAGCCTACAATAACCCAGATGGAAAAATGATGAAACTTTCTGATTTAAAAGGGAAATTAGTTTTAATTGACTTTTGGGCATCATGGTGTAGACCTTGTAGAGCAGAAAACCCTCACGTAGTTAAAGCTTACGAAAAATATAAAGACAGTAAATTTACAAATGGAAAAGGCTTTACTGTATTCAGTTACTCTTTAGATAAAAACCCTACTGCTTGGAAAACGGCAATTGAAAAAGATAATTTAACTTGGGAATATCACGTAAGTGATTTAAAAGGCTGGAGTTCTGAAGGATCTCTTAAATATGGAATCACTTCAATTCCTAGCAATTATTTGATTGACGGAAAAGGAAATATTTTAGCTAAAAATTTAAGGGGAGATGCTCTTCACCAAGCTATTGCAAAGTATTTAAAATAAAAAAAGACACTCTAATTCTAAAAGGCAGAAGCAGACACTTCTGCCTTTTTTTCGTCCTAATTTCTAGATTCATTAAAAAAACTGTCAATTTGGCTTTAATTCATTCAATGGTAGTATTTTTGACAACTCGTTTTTCGAGACTATAAAACTTACAATTATGAGTAAAGAAGAAAAAGTAAATGAAGAAGAATTTGAGCAACAAGAAGAACAAGCTCAAGACTCAAAAGAAGAAACTCAAGAATTGTCTGCCGAAGAGCAAGCAATAGCTAAATACAACGAAATAAATGATAAATATTTAAGGTTGTATTCTGATTTTGAAAACTTTAGAAAAAGAACTCAAAAAGAAAAAGTAGAACTTTATAAAACTGCTGGCGAAGATGTTATTTCTGCCATTTTACCTGTAATTGATGATTTTGAAAGAGCTCAAAAAGCAATGAAAGAATCTGATGATATTAAAGGAGTTAAAGATGGTTTAAAATTAGTTTATAACAAGCTAACATCTACACTTAAACAAAAAGGGTTAGAAGAAACAAAATCTGCAATTAATAAAGATTTTGATTTAGAATATCATGAAGCAATCACTCAAATTCCTGCTCCTAGCAAAAAGCTAGTAGGTAAGGTTATTGATGAAGTTGAAAAAGGTTATCAGCTTAATGGTAAAGTAATTCGATTTACTAAAGTAGTTGTAGGAAAATAAAAGAAGTTATGAGTAAAAGAGATTACTACGAAATATTAGGTGTTACCAAAAGTTCTTCGGAAGCTGAGATAAAAAAAGCTTACCGAAAAATGGCTATTAAGTATCACCCAGACAAGAACCCTGATGATAAAGAAGCTGAAGAGAAATTTAAAGAAGCTGCAGAAGCTTACGAAGTATTAAGCAATCCAGAGAAAAAACAACGCTATGACCAATTTGGTCACCAAGGTGTTGGTGGTGCAGCCGGAGGTGGTTTCGGTGGTGGTGGAATGAATATGGATGACATTTTCTCTCAATTTGGAGATATTTTTGGCGGTGCTTTTGGTGGTGGCGGAGGCGGATTTGGAGGCTTCGGAGGAGGCGGAAGAGGAAGACGTGTTAGAAAGGGAAGTAATCTAAGAGTTCGTGTTAAAATGACTCTAGAGGATATAGTTAACGGAGTAGAGAAAAAAATTAAAGTAACCAAATTAGTAAATGCCGAAGGTGTTACTACCAAAACTTGTTCTCAATGTAACGGAACTGGTCAAGTAACTCGAATTGCAAATACAATTCTTGGTCAAATGCAAACTTCATCACCTTGTACTACCTGTGGTGGTGATGGCAAAATGATTGATAAAAAGCCTGAAGGTGCAAATGCAGATGGTCTAATCAAAAAAGAAGAAGTTATTACCATTGATATTCCTGGTGGAGTTGAAGATGGGATGCAATTATCTGTTTCTGGAAAAGGAAATGCTGGTCCAAAAGATGGAATAGCTGGAGATTTAATTGTTGTTATTGAAGAATTACCACATGACACTATTAAAAGAGATGGAACAAATCTATTGTATGATTTATACCTCAATTTTGTAGACGCTGCATTAGGTACTGATGTCGAAATTCAAACAATTAGTGGAAAAGTTAAAATTAAAATTGATGCTGGAACCCAAAGTGGTAAAGTGCTTCGATTAAAAGGAAAAGGTATTCCTAACATACAAGGTTATGGCACTGGAGACTTTTTGATTTATGTAAACATTTGGACTCCTCAAAAACTAAGTAAAGAAGAAAAAGCTATGCTTGAAGGATTAAAAAGTTCAGAAAACTTTAAACCAAACCCAACTAGTAAAGACAAAGGTTTCTTTGATAGAATGAAAGATTATTTTAAATAGTTGCGAGTCGCCACAGACATTTATTAAAGCAGGTTAAATCTATTTAACCTGCTTTTTTATTTACTACCTTTAACACGTGATTTATAACAGTACCATAGACTTAATAAACGACCTTGAAAAAAACGGTCATTTAATTAGAATTAAGGAAGAGGTTGATCCTAACTTAGAAATGGCTTCAATTCAATTACGTGTTTTTGAAAAAGGCGGACCAGCTGTTTTATTTGAAAATATAAAAGGATGTGAATTCCCAGCAGTATCTAATATATTTGGAACACCCGAGAGAAGTAAATTTATTTTTAGAGATACATTTGACAAAGTTCAGCAAATGATAGAACTAAAGAACAACCCCATTAAAGCGATAAAGTCACCAATTAAAAATTTTAGTTTAGGTTTATTAGGATTGAAAGCATTACCAAAAAAACTTAAGGGATTGCCATCAAATTTTAAGGAAACTACAATAGATAAAATCCCCTTAATAAAGTGTTGGCCTAATGATGGAGGTGCATTTATAACATTACCTCAAGTTTACTCAGAAGACCCCACAAAACCAGGAGTAATGAATTCTAATTTAGGGATGTATCGTATCCAGTTAAACGGAAACGACTACAAACTAAATGAAGAAATCGGTCTACACTATCAAATCCATCGAGGAATAGGTGTACATCAAAGCAAAGCCAATGAATTGGGAAAACCTTTAAAAGTTTCCATTTTTGTGGGTGGCCCTCCAGCAAATACTTTAGCAGCTGTAATGCCTCTACCCGAAGGCTTATCTGAAATGACTTTTGCGGGTGCATTGGCAAATAAAAAATTTAACTATACATATATTGATGGTTATTGTGTAGCTACTGACGCTGACTTTGTTATTACAGGAGATATTCATCCAAATAAAACAAAACCTGAAGGTCCTTTTGGAGATCATTTAGGCTATTACAGTTTAACACATGAATTCCCTGTTTTAAAAGTACATAAGGTTTACCATAGAGAAAATGCTATTTGGCCATTTACAGTAGTAGGCAGACCACCACAAGAAGACACGCAGTTTGGTGCGTTAATTCATGATTTGGCAGGTAGTGCAATTAAACATGAAATACCCGGAGTACATGAAATAAATGCAGTTGATGCAGCAGGAGTTCATCCGTTATTATTAGCAATTGGTAGCGAGAGGTATACACCTTATCAAACTACTAAACAACCACAAGAATTGCTAACCATTGCCAATCACATTTTAGGTAAAGGGCAATTAAGTTTAGCAAAATATTTATTTATCTCTAATAAAGGAGACAACCCTAAATTGAGTTGTAATAATATAGCCGAATTCTTTACCCATATTTTAGAACGGGTGGATTGGACAAGAGACTTACACTTCCAAACAAAAACAACTATAGATACTTTAGATTATAGTGGCACATCTATTAACCAAGGTAGTAAAGTAGTTATTGCTGCAGTTGGAGATAAAAAAAGGTCACTATGTGACAATTGTTTAATGGATAACGCCAAATTCGTTCAACCTGGAGTTATTGCTTTAAATTATAAAGAATTTACATCTTACGAAAATGCTAAATCAGAAATTGATTCGCTTTCCACATCACTAAAAACTCAAAACTTTGAAGGTGTTATGCTTATTTTATTAGTAGATGATGCTGAGTTTGTTTCTGAGGCTTTAAACAACTTTTTATGGACTACTTTTACCAGAAGTAATCCTGCTAATGACATTTACGGTGTAGATAGTTTTACAGAAAATAAACATTGGGGATGCAATGGCCCATTAATAATTGATGCTCGTAAAAAGCCACATCATGCCCCAGCTTTAATTAAAGATGAATCGGCAGAAAAACGTATTGATGAAATTTTGAAAAATTATTCTATTTAATCAACCCCAATTGAGTGGGCAAGATTTACAACAGCTTTTGCCTTTCTTTTCGAATTTACGGCAACAGTTATCTTTCTTTTTTTTCTTTTTTTTAAACTGAAGAAATTCTGATGAATTTGCTGAAGGCAGGTTATATATAAAAGTCTGTTTCATAAACTGAAACAAATCTACTATTTAGAATCATTCTAATCAATACCACATTTGTGGTATTTTACATCACGAATAATGCCCCAATTTAGCTTGAATAGTCATCCCAACTTGACTTGCTCGAAGCTTCATTTTTTCAGCTATTTCTCCTTGATAATTAGCGTCAATAGTTTCGGTTAATAGCTCTTGCCATCTTTTAAAATGCTCAGGTTTAAGATATTCTTTCTCACTTAAATCTTTATGAATTTGCACCACATTATTTTTATACCCGCCAGTATGAAACAAAGCATTATTCCAAAAATCCGCTAGCAAAGGTAAATGGTGTTCTAAATCTAAGTTAGCTACATCTGTAAAAATATAACCTATCTGTTCGTCTTTTAACAATTTACTATAAAATGCTTCCATCAAAAATAATAAGTCTTCTCTATTTTCAATGTCTTTCACTAATGTGGAATATTAGGGTTGTCATAACCCTGTTTGGTCATTTCCTTTAACACCTCCATATCAACATCTGCTAATTTGTTAATATATAAACAACCCTTACCCGTTTTATGCTTCCCTAATTTCGCTAGTAGTTGCTCGTGCATAGAAACATCACAACCACTTATATACATAGATATTTTAGTCTTACGTGGAGAGAATCCCACTTTAAACCAATCGCCCTCTCTACCACTTGCATATTTATAACGCAAATCACCAAAACCAATAATAGATGTTCCCCACATACGAGGTTCTTCTTTAGTAATGGTTTTCATCATTTCTAAAATTTCAATAGCATCATTTCTTTTTCCTTCATGGTCAACAGAATTGATAAAATCTTCTACGCTTAGTTGTGTTTTTTGAGTTTTGTTTTCTGCCATTTTAAGATGTGTTTCTCCAAATTTACCAAATATGATTTAATAAAAAGAAGTGACTTTAATGGTTAGTATCAGGGCAACAATTATTGTTTAACAAACTGTAAATTCTGCATTATTTTACGATCATTATACAACCTAATGCTGTAAAATCCAGCATTAAGGGAAGACAAATCAAATTTCATCTTAGAAATACCTTCCTTTGGAGTAATATATTTCTCTAATACAGGCTTCCCTGTAATATCAATAATGCAAATTTTTAAGGGGTCTTCAGATTTTGAAAACAAATCAATAATCAAGTCATCACTTGCTGGATTTGGATACAAATTATTTATCATAAAATCCTGAACACCTTCTTTATTAACAGCTATGATCTTACTGTAGTCCTTATCTCCATTCTCATCTACTTGTTTTAACCGGTAGTAATTTATTCCTTCATTAGGACTTTCATCAATATAATTATAATTTTGAATAGTGTTACTATTACCTGCTGCTTGGATGGTTGTAATGTTTTCATAGTAAGAACCATCTTTACTTCTCTGAACTATAAAACTTTCGGCATTAATTTCACTTGCAGTGTTCCACCACAAATGATTTTCATTTTTAATATTTTCACCATTAAAATCAAGTAATTCAACAGGAAGTACGTTAATACGATCATAATATAAAGTACCGTTAAAACTTCTTGGTCTATAATTTGTGCCAAAATTCCAAGCCTTACCAGTTCCATCTAATATTTGAATATCTGCGTTTGCAGTCAATACATTTCCAACTGCTATACCATTAGTGTATCTATTTCCTCCAAAACTTGCAGTTCTATCGCATGTAAAATATATTGAACCAGTATTACCTGCAAGTATAGTAAGATTAATAGGCAAAGGAATAGGGGTTGCAACTCCAACACCATTTCCAGTTATAGGAATTGGCCCTCCAATAAGAGTCCAAGCTCCCGGGGTTGATTCAAAACCTACATGTGTGCCTGCCTTAGTTGAAATCTGATATTGATGAGTTCCTGCATATAAATTAACATCCATAAGACATATTTCAACATCAACTAGAGCAACAACATCGAATTGCTGCCCTGCTTGTCCATTGTTGTCAGCGTAAAATGTAGTAAGTCCATTTGTGCTAAGACATTGTCCATAAGAAGCTAAGCCTATAAGTATAGCAATATTTATGATTAATAACTTTTTAATGTGAAGCATTACTACTTTGTTTATTTACAGATATTTGTTTAGGCAGAATAGCGGTTAAGTTTGCTGTAACACTTATAAGGTTCGTTGCATTATCATAAATAACATCTCTAACCCCAGAAATTGTTTCTAATTGAGCCTTCAAATTTTTAACTGCCAATATCTCACTTGATAAAGAATCATCAGAAATAACATTTGAAGAGGAGCTGATTCCTTTCAAATCATATGTATAAACAATATTTTGTCCAGCTTGGTTAGCAAACTTTTGAGTTGCTGTTTGGGCAGATAAAGAATACATCCCAAAAAATATAAAAAAGACAACTAAAGCTTTCATAATATGCTAATTATAAGTTACTATATTACTAGTCGATAATTCAACAAAATAGTTGCCACTGATTAATTTAGTATTATCTAATAATTTATGTAGTTAGAATCAAAATACAAATAAATTTTGAATTTTAACTATTTCTAAAACTTAGCTGTTATCCCCACCAAAAAGTTAGCTCCAGCTTGTGGATAAAAGAAATTCTCAGTAATTAAATCTCCATAGATGTAGCTATAGGTATAACCATTACTGCTATATAAATTATTTAAAATATTGTTAGCCATAAAATTAATGGTTACCTCTTTTATCTTTTTAGGGAACAATGTATATGAAACTCTAGCATCAACTGTATAATAAGCATCAATCGTTCTGTATACGTTAGAAGTATTATCTAAAAACTGTTCAGCCACATATTTTCCTTGTAACATTAAATTCAACGATTTTATTGGGACATATTCAATACCTAAAGCAGAAATTACATTTGGAGAAAAAGCGATATCTGTATTGCTATAATTGTTCTCTATAATTTCAAACCCATTGGTATAATCATACAATACTTCTGTAAAGTCGTTAATCTTATTTTGAGATAAGGTAGTATTAAAATTCACTTGAACTTTTTTACTAATCAACATTTTAGCAATTAACTCAACTCCTGCTCTATAACTTTTATCTACATTCGTTCTGATAGATGATCCCACATCATTTAATTCACCCGTTAATACTAACTGATTGGTGTAATCCATGTAGTAAAAATTGGTTTGTAAGCGAGCTTTCTTGGTTTGAAAATCAACTCCAAATTCATAATCTATCAATGTCTCATGTTTTGGTTGAAGGTTCGCTTGGTTGTCGATAAAATCGTTTCTAACTGGCTCTCTGTTTCCAACAGCAACAGAAGCGTAAGCCCTTAACTTCTTGTTTACATTATAGTTTAAACCTGCCTTTGGATTAAAGAAAACAAAATTAGTGTCTATCGTTATCAAACGTAAATCATTATCAATTCCTTTTGTAGAATAATCAACCATTCTTACTTGTAAGTCAGCAAAAGCGGTTAGTTTCTCTCCTATCAAGTAATCAACTTTTAAGTATGTATTTAAATCCGTTTTAAAGCCATTATTATCATAATACCGATCCCTAATAGAAGTGCCATTGGCAAATTCTGACCAAACAATTTCTCCAAAATGGTCTCCATCATA
>JARGOE010000023.1:21879-36111 GCA_029210015.1 Vicingaceae bacterium | reverse complement strand
GCTCCCCCTCTTGGACTCGAACCAAGGACCCTCTGATTAACAGTCAGATGCTCTAACCAGCTGAGCTAAGGAGGAATTTATCCGTAATCGGACGGCAATATTAGTTGAAAGTTTTATATTATACAACTATATTTGCAAAAAAAGTAAAACATTTTTTTGAGTTTATAAACTAATAATTAATCGCAGAATGAGTAAGAAGTATAATGTATTTGGAATAGGTAATGCCTTAGTTGATATTGTAACAGAGGTTGATGATAAATTTTTGGAGAGTCATAATATTGAAAAAGGCTTAATGACTTTAGTGGATGAGGATAATCAAACGAGAATTTCAAATGCCATTAACATGAATAATAGTAATAAACAATGTGGTGGGTCTGCAGCAAATTCAATTATTGCAGTTAGCCAATTTGGAGGTTCAAGTTATTATTCTTGTAAAGTTGCCAATGATGAATTCGGGCATTTTTACATGCAAGATTTAAATGCTAATAGAGTAGAATCTAACCTTAATGAAGATGACTTAGAAGCAGGAATAACAGGTAAATGTTTAGTGATGACAACGGATGATGCTTCTAGAACAATGAATACGTTTTTGGGTATCACATCAACTTATTCAAGAGCAGAAATAAAAGAAGATGCACTAAGAGATTCTGAGTATTTATATATAGAAGGATATTTGGTTACTTCAGAAAATGGGTTGGATGCAATGAAGCACGCAAAGAAGCTGGCTGAAGATAATGGTGTTAAAACTGCATTAACTTTTTCTGATCCATCAATGGTAAAGTACTTTAAAGAGCAAATGGAATCAGTTGTTGGTGCTAGTGTAGATTTATTATTCTGTAATGAAGAAGAAGCTATGCTTTTTACTGATAAAGATAATTTGCAAGAAGCAAGAGAGGAGTTGAAAAAAGCTGCAAAACGTTTTGTGATTACTCAAGGAGAAAATGGAGCTATGATTTTTGATGGAGATACATTTATTGATATTGAACCATATAATGTTCATGCTATCGATACAAATGGAGCTGGAGATTTATTTGCTGGAGCTTTTCTTTACGGAATAACTAATGGGCATAGTTTCGCTGATTCAGGGAAATTAGCATCTTTAGCATCATCTAAAGTGGTAACACAATTTGGTCCAAGATTGGAATGGCAACAAGCAAAAGAAGTTTTAAATAATTTACATTAGAAAAAAACTAGATATAAGTTAAGCCGCTGAACAATAGTTTAGCGGTTTTTTTATGAGTACAAACTTTTAATGGCTTCAATTAAACCATCAATGTTATGTTCTTCGGCTGTTGCATCAGCTTCAAAGTGTAGCTTGCGAATCATACTAGTTGTTGAGGGTCCGATAGAAACCAATTTTTCATCAGTTAATTTAATTTTGTAAGCTCTTATTAACGACATAAAACTGTCAACTGTAGAGCCACTAGTAAATGAAATCACATTGATATTTTGTTCTAAAACTTTCTCTACCTCTTCTTTAGAATATTTAATAGGAGTGTTGCTATAAGTTGCAATTTCAGTAACATTTACTTTTCTTTTTTCAAGAATTGCAATAACTCCTTTCCCTGCAATTTCTGAACGGGGAATTAAAATTTTCTCCCCTTTAATTACAGGGATTTCTTTAACTAATTTCTTAGCCGTAGCTGCAGAAGGGGTAAAGTCTACCTTTAGCCCTAAAGCCTCAACTTCTTTTTTTGTAGAAGTACCAACAACAGCAATTTTAGCTTTAATATCCTCTTTTTTTATAGTGTTAAAAAAGAATTGTACAGCAACGCTACTTGTAAAGATAATCCAATCAAACTCATTGCTTTGGTAAGTTGATTTTAATTTATCTTTATTAATGGCTTCAACTTTTATTAATGGAAAAACAATTGGGGTAGCTCCTAGCTTAATTAGTTTTTCAGAAAATTCAGTTGCTTGCCCTACTGGGCGAGGAATTAATACTTTGATATTATTTAATGGTAACATTAGCAAGTTGCTCTTTTTTGGTTTCTACTTCAGCTTTAAGCTGCATAGCTAACTCTTGAGCAAGTGCTTTTCTGTCGGCTACATTTCCTGTTATATTGTTTTTAGTAAAGATACTGCCATCTTCGTTAGCAAAAACTCCAGTGATATCTATATTATCATCATCAACTGTGGCATAAGCAGCAATTGGTAAGTTGCACCCACCACCTAAAGCAATTAAAAAAGCTCTTTCAGCATCAGCTGCATGTTTGGTTGGTTCATGCCTTAGTTTTTTAACTAAGTCATAAATATAACCTTCTTTATCAATTAATTCAATCCCTAAAATTGCTTGTCCTACGGCTGGAACTACTGTTTCTAAGTCAAAAATTTCAGTAGCTACATCAATCATATTCATTTTTTGTAAGCCGGTAGCTGCTAAAATAATAGCATCGTATTTCCCTGTTTCCATTTGGTGAATACGGCTATCTACATTCCCCTGAATGAATTCGTAGTTTAAGTCTGGTCTAAGTTGTTTTAGTTGTGTAGATCTTCTTAAGCTTCCTGTTCCAATTATTGATCCCGCGGCTATTTCTTTAAATGATTGCCCAGATTTAGAAATAAAAACATCTCTTGCATCTTTTCTTTCAGTTACAGGAATTACTCTAAGTCCGTTTACCTCTTCGGTTGGGATGTCTTTGTAGCTGTGAATAGCTATGTCAATTTCACCGGCTAACATTGTCCGCTGCAATGCTGAGGTAAATGCTCCAACAACACTAATATCTCCATCATCTCCACTTGTTCTAATTATTTTAGTCTCAAACTCATAATCTGGTTGTAGGTTTTTTAGCTGTTCTACTATCCAGTTAGTTTGAGTAAGTGCTAGTTTACTTCCTCGAGTGCCAACAATAATTTTCTTTTTAGGAACAAAAATATCTACATTATCTACATCTAAAATGTGTTTTGCAGTATTGATAGGATTTTCTTGTTCGTGTAGGTTTTGAGCAATATTTTTAATACCATCAATTGTTGGATTAGAAATTTTACGCAATAAACGATGTGTAAATCGCATTAAAACTTCTTTTTGATGCTCATCTATATTTCCAAGCTTAGGAAGTAGCCATTTAATTTCTTCGTCTCTAATTTCTTCTAGGTTATTCCAGTATGCTTCAATAACTGGGGCAACTTTTCTGTTTTTAAGCCAAGTTGCAAACCATGTAACTTCTTCATTAACAATTTGTCTAGCCTGTGGTATTTCATTGTAACGCTTTAGTAAGCCATCGTATGTTATTTTTTTGATGTCATCTAAATCGTATAAAGCAATGTTGTTATGGTTTTTTAAGTCTGGATTAAAGTTTCTTGGAACACCAAAGTCAATAAATAATTTTTTATCTCCAGCTTCTAAAGCAAAGTTTGCTCTCGGACATTTACTTTCTGCCATGGTTTCTTCATGCAGTAAGTTAATTTCTCCTTGGGTCCCACCAACTATAATGTTCGCTTCTGATAATGCTTGATGCATGTTTTGCATATTTACAGCTTCTCCATTCCATTCCTCAGCCATTTGGTTTGCTCTTTCATCATCATGACTGGCAACATATAGTTTTTTAATGCTAGATCTATCTAAAACAGTAGTTACCAAATTGGCCATATTACCAGTTCCGATAATTAAAAAGGTAGAATCTTCTAATTTAATTCCATGGTTGTGAATTAATTCAAAACCAACAGTGGCTAATGATGCAGAAAATTTCCCAATATTAGTTTCTTGCCTTACTTTTTTTCCAGTATGAATTGATTGTCTAATCAATTCATCTAAAACTGGTCCAATTGTTTTTTCCTCTCTTCCTAAATCTAAAGCATCTCTAATTTGTCCAATTATTTGGTGTTCGCCAATTGCTTGAGATTCTAATCCAGCTGCTGTAGAAAAAAGATTTTTAATTGCTATTTCACTATCAGGTAAAATAGATAGGTATTGGCGGTAATTACCAAAAGTGTCAAAATATTCTAAAATAGGGTTGTGACTTTTTCCGAATGCATAAATAGATAATCGGTTACATGTAGAGATTATAAAAACTTCTTTAAAAGATTTTTTTAATTCCTGAATCGCAGTTTTAGTTTGCTCTGTATTTAGAGCTAATCTTTCTCTTACCGAGATTGGAGCAAACCTGTGACTTAATTCTACACCTACAACTTTATCCATACTTCATTCAAAAGGATTGCAAATGTATTAAATTTTACTAAAATCTACCTTAATTTATTGGATTTAAAGACTAAAAACATTAATTCTGAGTTGATTAAGTTAGGTACTTTTTTAAACTATTTTTTTTACTATAAAAAATAAAGAAATTAAAAAAGTGTTGTTAATAAAAACACTTAAAATAACCTCAAGTGCCTATGCTTAAAAACTAACTTGGTTGTTGAAAAATATAGTGGATGAATAAGGTTAAAAAATCGACCAATCTGCTTTATAATTGTACAAGCATTTTTACTGTAAAAGTGCATTTAATTTATTAACCGATCAAACCCCTTTCTGCAATGGAAAAAACATTAAAACAAGTGAGCGAATCTATCGACAAAAATGAAGAAAATTTATCTTCATCAACTCCAAAAAATGACAAAACTGAACAAAAAGTGTTCACTTTTGATGAAGCTTTGATAGAAGCCACAAAATATTTTAATGGTGATGAATTGGCAGCAAATGTTTGGATTAATAAATATGCTTTGAAAGATTCTCAAGGGAATATTTTTGAAAGTAATCCTGATCAAATGCACCGCAGATTGGCTAAAGAAATTGCAAGAGTAGAAAGTAAATATGATAACTCTTACACTGAAGAAGATATATATGATGTTTTAAAGGGGTTTAAACATATCGTACCACAAGGCGGACCAATGACAGGTATCGGTAATGATTATCAAATAGGTTCTTTATCTAATTGTTTTGTAATTGGAAATGATGGGAGTTCTGATTCTTATGGTGGAGTTATGAAAATTGATGAAGAACAAGTTCAATTAATGAAGCGTAGAGGTGGAGTTGGGCATGATTTATCACACATCAGACCTAAAGGAAGCCCAGTAAAAAATAGTGCATTAACCTCAACAGGAATTGTTCCTTTTATGGAAAGATATTCTAACTCAACAAGAGAAGTTGCACAAGATGGTAGAAGAGGAGCATTAATGCTTTCAGTTTCTGTAAAACATCCAGATGCTGAACAGTTTGTTGATGCAAAAATGGATGGAACTAAGGTTACAGGAGCAAATGTTTCTGTAAGAATAGATGATGAATTTATGAGAGCTGTTAAAGCTGGTGAAGATTATAAACAACAATACCCAATTAACTCTGATACTCCAAAATATACAAGCTCAGTAAATGCTAAAAATTTATGGGATAAGATTATTCATAATGCATGGAAATCTGCAGAACCAGGAATTTTATTTTGGGATACTGTAACAAACGAATCTATTCCAGATTGTTATGCTGACTTAGGTTTTAAAACAGTTTCTACAAATCCGTGTGGAGAAATTCCTTTATGTCCTTATGATAGTTGTAGATTATTAGCGGTAAACCTTTACAGTTATGTAGAGAATCCATTTACAGAAGGAGCAACATTTAATTATGAGAAATTCAACAAACATGTTGGAATGGCTCAAAGAATAATGGATGATATTGTTGATTTAGAATTAGAAAAAGTAAATAAGATAATAGATAAAATTGAATCTGATCCAGAGACAGAAGAAGTAAAAAGAGTAGAGCTAAACCTTTGGAAAAAGATTAAAACTAAAGCTATTCAAGGAAGAAGAACTGGTGTTGGAATTACTGCTGAAGGAGATATGTTAGCTGCTTTAAATTATAAGTATGGTACTCCAGAGGCAACAGATTTTTCTACTGAAATCCATAAAAAATTAGCTTTAGCTGCTTACCGTTCATCTGTAGATATGGCTAGAGATAGAGGTGCTTTTCCAATTTACGATTCAATTAGAGAAGAGAAAAACCCAATGATTAACAGAATTAAAGATGCTGATCCAGCACTTTATGATGATATGGTAAAATATGGAAGAAGAAATATTGCGTTGTTAACTATTGCTCCAACTGGAACAACAAGTTTAATGACTCAAACCTCTTCAGGAATTGAGCCAGTATTTATGGTTTCTTATAAGAGAAGAAGAAAAGTTAACCCTAATGATGCTCAGGCAAGAGTTGATTTTGTTGATGAGGTTGGAGATTCTTGGGAAGAGTATAATGTATTCCATCACAAATTTAATACTTGGTTAGAAGTTAATGGGTTTGATGTGAATGAAGTAGCTACAATGACTAATGATGAGTTGAATGCCATTATTGCAAAATCTCCTTATCATGGTGCAACTGCAAATGATGTTGATTGGGTAGAGAAAGTAAATTTACAAGGGTCAGTACAAAAGTGGATTGATCACTCTATTAGTGTAACTGTTAATGTTCCTAACGATTGTCCAGAAGATATGGTAAGTAAAATTTACTTAAGAGGATGGGAAAGTGGCTGTAAAGGAATTACAGTTTATAGAGATGGTTCAAGAAGTGGAGTTTTAATTTCTAATGACGATGAGAAGAAAGAAGAAGAGAATGAGATTATTTCTAAATTCTTAGAAACTACTGCGCCAAAAAGACCAGAAAAATTAGAAGCTGAAATAATTCAGTTTAATAACGAAACAGAAAAATGGATTGCTGTAATAGGATTGCTTGATGGCCGACCTTATGAAATATTTACTGGTGGAGCGGAAGAGTCTTTTGCGATATTATCTCAGGTACAAAATGGTTGGGTAATTAAAAGTAAATCTGATGATGGTAAAACGCGTTATGATTTCCAATACGAAGACAGTCATGGGTATAAAACAACAATTGAAGGATTGTCAAGAACCTTTAATAAAGAATATTGGAATTATGCTAAATTGATTTCTGGTGTATTACGTCATGGAATGCCGTTAAGCTTTGTTGTTGATATGGTAAACAATTTACATTTAAGTGATGAGACTTTAAATACTTGGAAGAAAGGTGTTGCTCGTTCATTAAAAAGATTTATACCAGACGGAACTAAACCAGCTGAAAATACTTGTCCTAGTTGTAAAGAAGCTTCTTTAGTTTATGAAGAAGGTTGTTTGAACTGTAAAAGTTGTGGACATTCAAAGTGTGGTTAAAATAATTTACCTTTGAAATAATAAAAAGCTCCAAATTTATTTGGGGCTTTTTTTATTGTTTAGCCAATACTAAGTCAATAAAAGAAGTTGTTTCTGATACTTCGTTGGCTGCAGGGCCAATTATTTTACCATTAAAGGTTATTAACTCGTCTTTTGTTTCTAGGTTAATGTTGTATTGATGAGATTGAGTTTTATTTGTTTTTATTTGTTTTAAATCTCCAATTATTCTGTTGTTGTAATAAACAATCAGGGCTTGATTTCCTTGTTCAAATGGTATGTCATTTATTTTTTTACCATTTTGGTAGATAACTAATTCCTTACAATTGGCATTGGCATTTTCGCAGGCCCACTTAACTAGTATTTTATCTTTGTCAATTGAATTGTTGTATGATAAGTTAAAATCATTTCCATAAACGAAATAGTGTAAGTAGGTTATAGGGTTTTCTCCTTTATTAAGGCTTGGGTGTAAGGCAAATATTCCTATTACAAATACTGAGGTTAATATGTTTTTAAAAGAAATCATTGTTTCAAACTCTGATAGTAAAACGATTACGTGGTTGTAAAGGTTGGATTTACTTTGAAGTTTTTAGGAAGATATATTTTAACCCTATGTTAAATTCTAATGAGTAATTTCTAGCAGATTCGTATTGATTAGAAGAGTTTGCAATATTTGTTAGCCCTTGATTGTACCTAATTCCTGGAGTTATAATTAAGGTTTTAGAAAGATATCTATCTTGCTCAATTCCTAATACAATACCTAAATCAGTGTTGTTAAAACTTTTTAAATTTGATGAGTTACCATTAATTGATGAGTTGGCAGCATATAACCAACTTGCATAAATTCCAGTAATAAAGTTGGTAGAATAAACTTTGTTATCAAAAGTTGATTTAGTATTCATGTATTTAGCTAGAAAGTTTATAGTACCATAATTTAAATTAAGGTTTTCTTTGTAAGAAATTCCTTCACCATTATAGCGTTTTTTATAACCAGAACTAGAAAAAAGATTGACATTTGATTCTAAATTAATTTTATCAGAAAGGATGTAACCAAATGTTCCACCAAAATTACTTCCATAATCTAGGTATTCGACTTGGTTAAATTCAGCAAGTGAGCTTTCTTCTTTTATTTTAGTAATTAAACCTTGCTTTTTAATACCAGCATTTAAACCTAAATAAAATCTTCTAGCATAAAGTCCGTAAGAAGTATAAGATGAAAAGCGTTTGCTATTAAAAACAATTTTATTTTTTTCTTTTTTAACTAAAAAATCAGCACTTGAAAAGGTATGTGAAATGTCTTCTATAGTAAGATTTCTACGTTCTATTTCTGTTGCAATGGTTGGTTGGTTTTCAGTTTTCAAATTATTTAAATCTTTTATTTTTAAAGATGAGTACAGCTCTTCCTTTTGATTGGAAGCGTATAATTTATTATTATCAGAAGTAGTATTACTTTCTTTCTTTTCAGTATTTGATAGGATCTGTTTTAAATTTTTCTTTTCGTTTTGGAGTTTATTAGTTGGGTTCTTTTCTGAAAACAAACTTTCAGCGATGTTATTTTTTATGTTGTTTGAAGGTTTGTTTGGATTCTCTTTAGTATTAGAATAACTAGCCTTTAAATTATTAGACTTATTATTTCCTTCATTTTTTGAGATAACAGAATTAGAAATATCGTTAGAATAATTATGGTAAGCTAAGTAGCTACCTCCAATTAATAATAATACTGCACTAGTTTTTAAGATGGTATTTCTCCACCAAATAAATTTATCATACTGATTTAGTGAAACGACTAGTTTGTCCCAAACAGATGTTGTATCAAGTTTTGTTGCTAGTTTTTCCCAAACTGTATAATCTGGTCGTTCTTCTAGTTTGGAAGCTTCACGTTTGTACCATTCACTAATATTATCATCAGTTAAGGTCATATTAGCATCCAAATCATCAGATAAAGAGTTCCAGACCTTATCATCTGGATTAACATTAAAGTCATTCAGTTCGTCTCTGTACCAATCTTCTATGTTGTCGAAATCTTTCACCTATCTGATGTAGTATTTGTTTACCAATTCACGTAAAACACTTTTTGCTTTGCTAAGTTGGGATTTTGATGTTCCTTCACTAATTTGAAGCATGTCAGCAATTTCTTTGTGCTTATAACCTTCAATAGTATAAAGGTTAAAAACAGTTTTTGCACCCTTTGGGAGCATATTTATAATATCTGATAAATCGTTGGTTTTTGAAATTTCATTGGTCTCATCATAAGTTCCAGCAAGATAAACTGCTTCTTGAAAATCAACGTTAGAAATACGATTGGTTTTTCTAAAATGATCAATAGCTGTATTTACAATTATTCTCCTAATCCAAGAACTTAAATTCCAAGCGTCATTGTACTGCTCAAATTTTTTAAAAACTTTAAAAAAACCATCGTGAAGAATATCTTGAGCTAAATCTCGGTCTTTGGTATAGGTTAAGCAAACACCAAACATTTTAGAAGCATACATTTTGTATAATGCTTCTTGATGTTTACGGCTACCTTTGTAGCAACCTTCTATAATTTCTTTTAAATCCAAAACTAGTGTGTAAATTGGTGTATTACGGAGGTAATACGGATAAAGTGTAAAAAAGGTTTGCTTTAAAATAGTTAGGTTTATTTTTTGTTGAAATGTTGTGAAAAAAAACAGCATTATAAAGTTGCCGTTTTTTTGTTCTTTCTAACTTTGTGTTTTCTATTTAAAAAGTGAAAATGATCGTATTCTTTAAAACAAATTCTAACAAAATTATAGCAGTACAATTTAATGGTGAAATGAACGAAAGTGATTTGCCTAAACTGAATTGGTTGTTGGATGGAGAGAAATTAAATGATGAGCAATTGTCTGGAGCATTTATTGGTCCTAGAGCAGCAATGGTTTCTCCGTGGAGTACCAATGCGGTTGAGATAACTCAAAACATGGCTATAGAAAATATAGTTAGAATTGAAGAATACAAAATAGCTAAATCTACTTCAGATTTTTATGATCCAATGTTAGAAATGATGTTTGAAACATTAGGTCAGGATATTTTTACGGTTGATGTTCAACCAGAAAAAGTATTGTACATTGATGATATTGCAGCATACAATCAGCAAGAAGGATTGGCTTTAAGTGAAGATGAGGTAGCGTATTTGCAAAATGTTTCTGACCGTGTTGGAAGAAAATTAACAGATAGTGAGGTGTTTGGTTTTTCTCAAGTAAACTCTGAGCATTGTCGCCATAAAATATTTAACGGAACTTTTGTAATTGATGGACAGGAAAAACCATCTTCGTTATTCAATTTAATTCGTAAAACATCTAATCAAAATCCAAATACTATTGTTTCGGCTTATAAGGATAATGTAAGTTTTGTAAAAGGGCCAAAAGCAATGCAATTTGCTCCAATATCTCAAAACAAAGCAGACTTTTTTGAAACAAAAGACATTGATACTGTACTTTCTTTAAAAGCAGAAACACATAATTTTCCAACTACAGTAGAGCCTTTTAATGGCGCTGCAACAGGTAGTGGTGGAGAGATAAGAGATAGAATGGCTGGTGGGCAAGGTTCTGTGCCAATGGCAGGAACAGCAGTTTACATGACTTCTTATTCTCGTTTAGAAGAAAACAGGAATTGGGAAAATGGAATGCCAGCAAGAGATTGGTTGTACCAATCTCCAATAGAGATTTTAATTAAAGCTTCTAATGGAGCTTCAGATTTCGGTAATAAGTTTGGTCAGCCATTAATTAATGGTTCGCTATTAACTTTTGAGCATACCGAAAATGGCAAAAAGTATGGTTACGATAAAGTAATTATGCAAGCTGGTGGAATAGGTTATGGGAAATTTCAAGACGCATTAAAGCATGTTCCTGAAAAAGGAGATAAAATTGTGGTGTTAGGAGGTGATAACTACCGAATTGGAATGGGAGGAAGTGCTGTTTCTTCTGTAGATACTGGTGAGTTTAGTAGTTCAATTGAGTTAAATGCAATACAGCGTTCTAACCCAGAAATGCAAAAAAGAGCTTGTAATGCAGTTCGTGCTTTTTGCGAGTCAACTACAAATCCAATTATTTCTATTCATGATCATGGTGCTGGTGGACATTTAAACTGTTTATCAGAATTAGTTGAAGAAGTTGGTGGAACAATTAATTTAAGAAGTTTACCTGTTGGTGACCCAACATTATCTGCTAAAGAAATTGTAGGGAACGAATCTCAAGAAAGAATGGGGTTAGTTATTAAGCAAGAAGATATTGCTTTAATGCAAGAAATTTGCGAACGAGAAAGATCACCGATGTATGTTGTTGGAGATATTACAGGAGACCACAACTTTAAATTTGAAGACGAGCAAACGGGAGAAGATCCTATTGATTTAAAAATAGAAGACATGTTTGGTAGTCCACCAAAAACGGTTATTACTGATAAACATGTTGCTCCAAATTTTGATGGGCTTGATTACGATAATTCTAAAATTGCAGAATACTTAAAGCAAGTGTTACAATTAGAAGCAGTTGCTTGTAAAGATTGGTTAACGAATAAAGTTGACCGTTCGGTAACAGGTAAAGTTGCCAAGCAACAAACTGCAGGAGAAATTCAGTTGCCATTAAATAATTTAGGTGTTGTTGCGTTAGATTTTAAGGGGGAAGCTGGAATAGCAACTGCTTTAGGTCATGCACCAGCAGTTGCATTAAGTTGTCCTAAAGATGGTAGTAAAATGGCAATTGCGGAAGCATTAACTAACCTTATTTGGGCTCCTTTAGCTGATGGAATTAAATCAGTTTCGTTAAGTGCTAATTGGATGTGGCCATGTAAAAACGAAGGAGAAGATGCTCGTTTATATGATGCTGTTGAAGCGGTAAGTGATTTTGCTTGCGATTTAGGAATCAATATTCCAACAGGAAAAGATTCTTTATCAATGGTTCAGAAATATAATGATGAAAAAGTTTATTCACCAGGTACAGTAATTATTACTGCTTCTGGAGAGGTGAGTGATGTTAGAAAAGTAGTAGAGCCTGTTTTAGTTAACGATGAAAATACAAGTTTGCTACTGGTAGATTTTTCTAAAGATAAATTTGAATTAGGAGGTTCTACATTTGCTCAAGTAATTAATAAAGTAGGAGATGCTACTCCAACTATTAGCGATAACGAATATTTTGTTAATGCTTTTAATGCAGTTCAAAATTTAATTAATCAAGGATTGGTTTTGGCTGGGCACGATGTTTCTGCTGGAGGTTTAATAACTACTTTATTAGAAATGAATTTTGCTAATGCTAAAGGCGGTTTAAATGTAAATTTTGGTTCTTTAGATGAAAAAGATTTAGTAAAAATATTGTTCTCAGAGATATCAGCTGTAGTTATTCAGGTTAAAGACAGTTCTAAAGTGCTTTCTGAATTGGGTAAAAAAGGAGTTCATGGACATGTAATTGGAGCACCAACTGCAGAAAGAACAATTGCAATTAAAAACCACGGAGCAGAGTTGAATTTTGATATTGATGAGATGAGAGATGTTTGGTACAAAACATCTTACTTATTAGATAAAAAACAGTCAACTGAAAAATTAGCTGCCGAGCGTTTTGAAACTTATAAAAAGAATATTTTAAATTATAAATTCCCTGAAGGATTTACAGGTAAATTAAGTGATTATGCTGTTGAGCATGGACGTCAAAATAAAACTGGAGTTAAAGCAGCTATCATTCGAGAGAAAGGGGTAAATGGAGATAGAGAAATGGCTTACTCTTTATTTTTAGCAGGTTTTGATGTGAAGGATGTTCACATGACGGATTTAATTGCCGGTAGGGAAGATTTATCTGATGTAAATATGATTGTTTTTGTTGGTGGTTTCTCTAATTCTGATGTGTTAGGTTCTGCAAAAGGTTGGGCAGGAGCATTCTTATACAATCCAAAAGCAAAAGAAGCATTAGATAATTTTTATACACGACCTGATACTTTAAGTTTAGGAGTGTGTAATGGTTGTCAGTTAATGATGGAACTAGGTTTAGTTAAATCTAAAGGAGAAACCCAACCAATGCACCACAACAAATCGTATAAATTTGAATCAGGTTATTTAAATGTTGAAGTGCCAGGAAATAATTCTGTTATGTTAAATTCATTAGCTGGAAGTAAATTAGGTATTTGGGTTGCTCACGGTGAAGGTCGTTTCTTATTTGAAGGAGATGAAGAGGAATATAACATTACGATGAAGTATGTTGATAGTTCTTACCCTGCTAACCCAAATTCATCAGAATACAATGCTGCAGGATTATGTTCTGATGATGGAAGACATTTAGCAATGATGCCTCATTTAGAGCGTATTATTTTCCCTTGGCAAGGAGCACATTATGCTACTGATAGAAAAGTAGATGATGTTACACCTTGGTTTGAAGCTTTTGTTAATGCAAGAAAATGGGTGGAAAATAAGTAATGTTTATTTTTTAGCTTTTCCGCTTTTCTGAATTATTCTTACAGTTATTATTTTAATGTCATTCAACATTGAAAGGGCAATTTTATTACCTTTACCTAGAATTACTATTTTTAAAATACTGACATAAACCGAACTTTTTGTGAGTTCCATGAGACAATAATTAACAATAAACATACACGAATGAAAGAAGCTTATATAATTGATGCAATACGAACTCCAATTGGAAATTTTGGTGGAACCTTAGCTGCAGTTAGAACCGATGATTTGGGCGCAATTGTAATTAAGGAGTTAATGAACAGAAACCAATCTTTAGTTCAAGAAGAAATAGAAGATGTACTGTTTGGGTGTGCTAATCAAGCTGGAGAAGATAATAGAAATGTTGCTCGTATGAGTGGCTTGTTAGCTGGTTTGCCTTGGCAAGTTGGTGGAGAAACAATTAATCGTTTATGTTCTTCGGGTATGGCATCTGCTATAAATGCTTCAAGAGCAATTAAGTTAGGTGATGGAGATATTTATGTTACAGGTGGAGTTGAAAATATGAGTAGAGGACCTTATGTGATTTCTAAATCTGCTAGACCTTATGGAACAGATTCAAAAATGTATGATTCTAGTTTTGGTTGGAGATTTATTAATCCTAAAATGCATGATTTGTATGGAACAGATGGAATGGGAGTAACTGCTGAAAATTTAGTAGCACAATATGGTATAAGTAGAGA
>JARGOE010000023.1:0-21779 GCA_029210015.1 Vicingaceae bacterium | reverse complement strand
AATTGTTTCTAGTGCTATTGCAGGAGTTGAACCACGTATTATGGGAATAGGACCAGTTTATGCATCTGAAAAAGCATTGAAAAGAGTAGGCTTAACGATGGATGATATGGATGTGATAGAGTTGAATGAAGCTTTTGCAGCTCAAGCATTGGCTTGTACTCGTAAAATGGGATTGGCAGATAATGATCCAAGAATTAATCCAAATGGAGGGGCTATTGCAATCGGTCATCCATTAGGAGTTACTGGTTCAAGAATTTTACAAAGTGCAGCAATTGAATTACACAAACAAAATAAAAAATATGCACTGGTAACAATGTGTATAGGTGTAGGGCAAGGTTATGCAACAATTATAGAAAGAGTATAATATTTGTTGAATGAAGCCTGAAATTGATTTAGAACAAGAACGAAAAGACATACTTCAAGCCTACAAAGGTTTGTTGAGGGCTGCTAAGCATTCTAAAAAAGATGCTGAAACAAAAAAACGTATTCGTAAAGCTTTTGATGTTGCAGTAGAAGCACATTCAGATGTTCGAAGAAAATCTGGCGAACCATATATTTTTCATCCAATAGCTGTTGCAAGAATTTGTGGTGAAGAAATTGGTTTAGGAGCAACTTCTATTGTTTGTGCGTTATTGCATGACACTGTTGAAGATACTGAAATTACAATAGACGATATTGATAGGTTATTCGGTAAGAAAGAAGCTAAAATTATAGAGGGATTAACCAAAATTTCTGGGGTAGTAGATTATTCCGTTTCCTTGCAAGCAGAAAATTTCAAGAAGGTACTTTTAACTCTTTCTGAAGATGTTAGGGTAATTTTAATTAAGCTAGCCGACCGTTTACATAATATGCGAACGATTGGTGCTATGCGTAGAGATAAGCAACTAAAAATTGCTTCAGAAACATTGTTTTTGTATGCTCCATTAGCACATCGTTTAGGGTTGCATGCGATAAAATCTGAATTGGAAGATTTATCGTTAAAATGCAAAGAGCCTGAAATGTTTGAAGAAATTCAAAGTAAACTGAAAAAGAATGAAGAGGTTCGTAAGCGATTTATTCGTCAATTTTCATCTCCCATTAAACAAACTTTAGAAGAAAAAGGAATTCAATTTGAAATTAAAGGACGTTCTAAATCCATTTATTCTATTTGGAATAAAATGGTGAAAAAAGAAGTCCCATTTGAAGAAGTTTATGATTTGTTTGCCATTAGAATAATTATCGATAATGGTGAGCTAGATGAAAAGGCTTCTTGCTGGCAGGTTTATTCTGTTGTTACTGATTATTACTCACCAAATATAGATAGGTTGAGGGATTGGGTTTCGGTACCGAAAGCAAATGGTTACGAATCATTACATACTACGGTGATGAGTCCAACAGGAAAGTGGGTAGAGGTTCAGATTAGAACCCGAAGAATGGATGATATTGCGGAGAAAGGATTTGCGGCTCATTGGAAATATAAAGAAGGGAAAGGGGAAAGTCAGTTTGATAGATGGATTAGCCAAGTAAGAGAGTTGCTAGAAAATCAAGAAGGAAGCGCATTGGATTTAATGGACGATTTCCAATTGAATTTGTATTCAGATGAGATTTTTGTTTTCACTCCAAATGGAGATATGAAAAATTTACCCGCTGGAGCAAGTGCTTTAGATTTTGCTTTTACCGTTCATACTCAGGTTGGAGAGCGTTGTTTAGGTGCTAAAGTTAATAGTAAACTTGTGCCTTTAAGTCACACTTTAAGGAGTGGTGATCAGGTAGAGATATTAACTTCACAAAAGCAGCGACCAAAAGAAGATTGGTTAAATTTTGTAAAAACTCACAGAGCTAAATCGGCTATAAAATCATCTCTAAAAGATGATAAAAGAGAAATTGCTAAAGAAGGAAAAGCTATTTTAGAAAAAGAGTTTAAGCGATTAAAAATTGCTTATGAAAATATAAGTTTAAGAGAGCTTCGTAAGTATTACAAAGTGCTTTCGAATCTAGATTTGTATTATGAAATTGCTCAGGGAGAAATTAATCTAACTCATTTAAAAGGCTTTGAAGTTAAAAAAGGAGTACTTAAACCAAAGCAAACAATTCGTAAAAGGGTTACAAGTTATATTGGTCAACGAAGAACAACTACTAAGGATGAAGATGATGTGAAAAAAGCCTTAGTATTGGGAGATAATATGGAGAAGTTGGATTATACTTTAGCTCCTTGTTGTAATCCTATTTCAGGTGATGAGGTTTTTGGTTTTGTTACCATTAATGATGGAATTAAAATTCATAAAATTAACTGTAGTAATGCAACTCAATTAATGAGTAATTATGCCTACCGAATTATTAAAGCGAAATGGGTTAACGACAAAAATGTTGCTTTTTTAGCAGGTATTAGAATTACAGGAATTGATGATATGGGGATTGTAAATAATATCACTCAAATAATAAGTAATGAGTTAAATGTAAATATGCGTTCTATAAGTTTTGAGAGTGATGATGGAATATTTGAAGGTATGGTAAAATTGTATGTTCATGATACCGTTCATTTAATAAATTTAATAGCTAACCTTAAAAAAGTGCAAGGTGTAACTAAGGTTGAACGTAAGGATAGTTAACCTTCTGGGCATTTTACAACTTATCAACAAAGCATTAACATTTGGTTAATGTTAAGTACTTAATATTTAATTTTACTTCTTAACAACCTGAAATGAATACAGGAGAAGAACTTCAGCAGAAAGTAAAAGCGATTTTTACTGATTTTTTAGAAGAAAAAGGGCATCGAAAAACGCCTGAGCGCTTTGCTATACTTCAAGAAATTTATTCTAATGACCATCATTTTTTTATAGAGGAATTATATATTTCTATGAAAAATAAAAAATACCGAGTTAGTAGAGCTACGCTTTATAACACGATTGATTTGTTGATGGAAGCTAACTTGGTTCGTAAGCATCAGTTTGGTAATAATATGGCTCAATATGAACGTTCTCATGGGTCTAAGCAGCATGATCATATTATTTTAAGTAATGGAGAAGTTATTGAGTTTTGTGATCCAAGAATTCAAAACATAAAAAAAACGTTGGAAGAAATGTTTGATGTAGATATACTTCATCATTCTTTAAACTTTTATGGAGTTAAAAACAAAAAGAAATAACTATGAGTTTTTCCTATAATATTTCCAAAGACGATCAAATTGTTCAAGTATCATTAGAAGGTAATTTAATGAACAAACAACAAGTACAAGGATTATTGGATGAGCTAGAATTCTTTTTTAATGAAGGGATGAAAAAAATAATTATTGATTTATCAGGAACTCAATACATGAATAGTACGGGCTTAAGTATTTTGATAAATATTTTTACTCAAACTCGAAGTAAAGGAGGGGAAGTTGTGTTGGCTAATATTCCAGAGAAGATTAATAAATTACTGATAATAACTAAATTAAATAGCATTTTTAATATTGAAGATTCAGTAGAAGATGCGAAAAAAATATTGATATAATAATGAATAAAGTAGATGTATTATTGGGTCTTCAATGGGGAGACGAGGGTAAAGGTAAAATTGTAGATGTTTTAACGCCTAAGTATGATATTATTGGTCGTTTTCAAGGTGGTCCAAATGCTGGTCATACCTTAGAATTTGACGGAATAAAACACGTTCTACATACTATTCCTTCAGGTATTTTTCATGACGGAGTAGAAAATGTAGTTGGTAATGGTGTTGTTATTGATCCAGTAATCTTAAAGAAAGAAATTGATGCTTTAGTTGAAATGGGGGTTGATGTAAATAAGAAGATGTTGGTTTCTAAAAAAGCACACATTATCTTACCTACACATCGTTTATTAGATGCAGCTTCTGAAGCAGCAAAAGGAAAGGAAAAAATAGGTTCAACCTTAAAAGGAATAGGACCAACTTATATGGATAAAACAGGTAGAAACGGAATTAGAGTTGGAGATTTGTTTTTACCAGATTTTAAGCAGCGTTACGAGAAGTTGGTAGAAAAGCATAAGCAAATCTTGAAATTTCATCAGTTTGATTATGATTTATCAGAATTAGAACCTGCTTTTTATGAAGGGGTTGGTTTAATTAAATCATTAACAGTAATTGATAGTGAGCATCACATTAATAACTCTATGTTAAATGGTAAAACTGTTTTGGCAGAAGGTGCACAAGGTACTTTGTTAGATGTTGATTTTGGTTCTTATCCATTTGTTACTTCAAGTAATACAACTGCGGCAGGTACTTGTACAGGTTTAGGAGTTGCTCCAAACAGAGTAGGAGAGGTTTTTGGAATATTTAAAGCTTATTGTACCAGAGTTGGTAGCGGACCATTTCCAACAGAATTGTTTGATGAAGATGGAAAAACATTAGCAACAGTTGGTCATGAATTTGGTGCTACTACAGGAAGACCAAGAAGATGTGGGTGGATAGATTTACCTGCATTAAAATATGCTATTATGATTAATGGAGTTACTCAATTAATTATGATGAAAGCGGATGTACTAGATGGTTTTGATACAATTAAAGTTTGTACGCATTATGATGTTGACGGAGAAAGAATTGATTATATGCCTTACGATATTGTTTCTAAAGAGGTAACTCCAGTTTATAAAGAATTGCCTGGTTGGAAAACGGACTTAACTAAACTTTCTTCTATCGAAGAAATTCCATCAGAATTAAATAGTTATGTTGAATACTTAGAACAAGAATTGAACGTTCCTATTACAATTGTTTCGGTTGGACCAGATAGAAAACAAACCTTGATGAGAGGAAAAGTATTGGCGTAAAACAGAATCTAAAACATAAATGAGACTGATTTTTAATACAAAATTTAAAGCCCCCGTATATTCTGCGGGGACTTTTTGTATTGCCTTAATACTTCTAGTTTCTTCCGTTTCTTTTGCTCAAAAACCTACTAAAATAGAGATACTCAATGCCAATACTTTAGAGTTTGAAGAGCGTGATGGTGAAAATGTAAAGCGATTAATCGGTGATGTTCGGTTAAAACATGATGATGCATTGATGTTTTGCGATAGTGCTTATATCTATTCTGCAAATAACACGATGGATGCTTTTGGCCATGTTCGTATTAATCAGGGAGATTCTTTACAGCTATACGGAGATTCATTAAAGTATGATGGGAATACCAAAATAGCAATTCTTAGAGGAGATATTAGGTTGGTCAATGAAGATATGACTTTAACCACAAACTATTTAGATTATAATAGAACCGATAATGTAGCTTATTATTATGGTGGCGGAAAAATGGTAAATCAAAAAGAAAATAATACTCTAACTAGTGAACAAGGTTATTATCATTCTAATGGAGAGTCGTTTTATTTTAAAGAAAATGTAGTGCTTATTAATCCAGATTATAAAATTGAAGCAGATACATTAAACTATAATTCTGCATCAGAAATAGTTAATTTTTTAGGACCAACAACAATTACAAGTAAAGATAATTTTATTTATACAGAAAGAGGTTGGTACAACACCCAGAGTAACAAATCTAAGTTCTATGAAAATGCTTATTTGTATTCTGAAGAAAAATTAATAGAAGGAGACACATTGTATTATGACAGAGAGTTAGGTTTTGGAGAAATTATATGTAATGGAACTATTACCGATACAGTTGAAAATATTATTTTAAAAGGAGATGTTGCTCATTTATTTGAATTACAAGATAGCGCTATGATTACTGGTGAAGCATTGATGATGCAGCTGTTTGATGAAGATACTTTATTTATGCATGCAGATACCTTTAAAATTTCATCACAATATATTATAAGAGACTCTTTATTAAATGAAAATGATACTACTGGAATAAAAGGCGATACCATTAGAAATTTGTTTGCCTATAATCATGTTAAATTTTTTAAAAAAGATATGCAAGGAAAGGCAGATTCTATGGCTTATAATTTTTCAGATTCTACAATCAATTTTTATCATGATCCAGTTATTTGGTCTAAAGAAAATCAAATTACTGCAGACTTTATATACTTAGTAATGAGTGATGGAGAGATTGATAAAATGCATATGAATGATAAGGCTTTTGTGATTTCAAAAGTAGATTCGTTAACCGAAAATTACAATCAGATTAAAGGGAAGAATATGGTTGGGCATTTTGCTGATGACGAACTAAGAAAAATAGATGTGATTCAAAACTCAGAAACTATTTATTACCCGATAGATGATGAAGGGAAATACATAGGGGTAAATAAACTGAGTGGAGAAAACTTGTTAGTATGGTTAAAGGATAATGATATTGAAACAATTACATTTATTAATTCACCTGAAGGATTATTAACGCCTATGAATGAAATTAACCCTAAAGAGATTATTTTAAAAGGTTTTAATTGGCGAGTTGCAGAGCAACCTCAAAGCATGTTTGATGTATTTGTTTGGTAATAATATGATAATATAATTGTGTTTGTATAGGCGATTCGCATTAATTATATTTACAATAAATCGAGATAATGGCATTTTACGAATTTAATGGATTTAAACCGGTTGTTCATGAGTCTTCTTATGTTCATCCATTAGCTGCAATTACTGGGAATGTAATTATAGGTAAAAATGTTTTTATTGGACCTAGTGCAGCAATAAGAGGAGATTGGGGTTTGATAATAATTGAAGATGGTTGTAATGTTCAGGAAAATTGTACAATCCATATGTTTCCCGGAACTACCACGACACTTAAGGAAGGGGCACATATTGGTCATGGAGCTATTGTTCATGGTGGCACTATTGGTAAAAATTCTTTAATAGGAATGAACAGTGTAATAATGGATGATGTAGTGGTTGGAGATGAATGTATTATTGGAGCATTGAGTTTTGTTCCTGCAAAAATGGAAATTCCTAATAGAAGTTTGTTAGTAGGTAATCCTGCAAAAATTATAAAGCAAGTAAGTGATGAAATGCTGGATTGGAAAACTAAAGGAACTGAGCTTTATAAAGCCCTACCTAAAGAATGTTATGATACTATGAGAGAGTGTGAGCCTTTAAGAGAAGTTGAAGAATGTCGTCCAGAACAAGAAGAAATGTACAGTACTTGGAATAAAATTAAAGATGAAAAATAAATATATATGTAACTCCCTTTTTCAAAGAGGTTCTAGAGGAATATTGTTGTTGGCGGTTATTCTGTTTACTCAATATACTCATGCCCAAGTTGCTAATGATGTTGTTGGAGCGAATTCAACTGGTATGGGAGGGTTTAATTCTACATTGTCAGATGTTTGGTCTACCAATAATAATCAGGCAGGTTTAGGTTTTATGACTGATATTTCTGGAGGGATATTTTATGAAAATAGATTCTTGTTAAAAGAAACAAGTTACAGGGCAGGTGCTTTTGTTTTACCTGTAAAAACAGGTGCTTTTGGATTAAGTGTTGCTTCTTTTGGTTATTCAGCTTATTCAGAAACTAAAGCAGGTGTATCTTATGGGCAGCGATTTGGAGATAATTTTTCGTTAGGTGTTCAAATTAATTATCTGAATACTAAGCTTAATCAAGATTATGGAAGTAAAAATTCGTTAACAGGAGCTATCGGTTTTATAGCTAAGTTAAATAAGGAAATAACGATGGGGGTACATATTTATAATCCTACACGGAGTAAGCTAGCAGAATATGATACTGAAAAAATTCCGACCATAATGAAATTAGGACTTGATTATCGTTTTTCAAAAAAAGTAATGGTAGGTGTTGAGACTGAAAAAGATTTAAATTACAATGCTATTGTAAAAGCTGGTATTGAATATCATATTACAGAGATCTTTTATTTAAGAGGTGGAATTTCTACTAGTCCAACATTAAGTTCATTTGGTTTTGGTTTACAGATGAAAAATTTCAAAATGGATGTTTCATCTTCTTTTCATCAAACTTTAGGTTTGACTCCAGGAATTTCGTTGATTTATCAAAAAAAGAAATCTTCTAAAAAAGTTGATAACCCAAGTATTTAATGCCTTTTAGTATTCAATATAAAATATGTTTAACTCAGAACTTATCTAAGTTTTCTTTTGTAATATTTTTATTATTGCCATATTCGGTTTTTTCTCAAATTAAAGAAGAAGATAAAAATGCTATTATTGAGAAACGTGTTGAGTATTTAGTAGAAGATGCCGAAGAGTCTGATGCAGATTACACAACTATTTTTGATCAATTATCTTATTATTACGATCATCCGTTAAACTTAAATAGAGCAAAGTTAGATGAATTAGAAAGTCTTGGTTTGCTTACTAGTATTCAAATCAATAACTTATTAGGGCATATAGAAAAGAATGGCAAATTGATGACCCTGGAGGAGCTTCAAACCATTGATGGGTATGATATGGAAGTGATTAAAATGTTGTTGCCATTTATAAAAGTTTCTAGCAATGTTGATAGTCCTCAACTCTCTTTAAATGAGCTTGTGAAAAATGGAGAAAACACACTCTTTTTACGATACCAACAAGTGTTAGAAGAAAAAAAAGGTTTTTCTGAAACAACTGACTCAGCTTTAGCTGCTAGTCCAAATTCAAGATACAGAGGTGATCCAACAAAACTATATACACGTTACCGTTATAAATATGGAAATCACTTAAGTTTTGGTTTTACAGCAGAAAAAGATCCTGGAGAGGAATTTTTTAAAGGAACTCAAAAGAATGGTTTTGACTTTTATTCAGCTCATTTCTTTCTACAAAATCAAGGAAAAATAAAACAATTAGCAATAGGAGATTATCAGGCACAATTTGGTCAAGGATTAACTTTTTGGACAGGAAGGGCTTTTGGTAAATCAGCTGATATTATGACTATAAAAAGAAGTGCAGTAGGTTTGAGGCCCTATGCTTCTGTTGATGAAAGTAGGTTTATGCGAGGTGCTGGTTTGGCTTTAGAGTTTGGAAAATTTGATATAACAGCATTTTACTCTAATAATAAAATGGATGCTAATATAAGTGTTGCTGATTCTTCGTCTGAGAGTTCTGATGTATTAGAAGTCTCTTCAATACAAATGTCAGGCTTGCACAGAACATTTAATGAAGTTGAAGATAAGGATGCTATTGCGCAAGAACAAATGGGGGGGCACTTATCCTATAAAACTAGAAGGTTGAATATTGGAATTACAGGTGTACACAGTAAAATAGATTCTGATTTTGCTCCCAATATTCAAACGTATAGTCAGTTTAGAAATTCAGAAAGTGAATTAACTAATTTAGGATTAGATTATAATTGGATATATAAAAATTTCAATTTTTTCGGAGAGTATTCTCAAAGCATAGATGGTGGTTCAGCATTTATATCTGGAGCTTTAGTGACCTTAGATCCAAGATTATCATTAGCAGCATTATATCGTGATTACGATAGAGATTTTCATGCCATTTCAAGTGCTGGGATAGGGGAAGGATCAACTGTGGAAAATGAAAAAGGAACCTTATTGGGAATTGTTGCTAAACCTGCAAAAAAGCTTACTCTTTCTGCATATTATGATCACTTTGTTTTTCCATGGTTAAAGTATCAAATTAATGCACCAAGTAGAGGTTATCAATATTTAGCTCAATTAACCTATAAGCCATCAAAAAAAATGGAAATGTATGTTAGAGTTAGAGAACGAAACAGGCAAGAGAATACAAATGTAGATCTAGATGAAGGTATTGATTATTTAGTTCATGAAAAACAAACCAATTATCGCTATAACTATAGTTTTAAGATATCAGAATCTTTTAAGTTAAAAGGAAGGGTAGAGTTGGTTAATTATGATAAGGAGGAAAATCCTTTTGAGACTGGTTATTTAATTTATCAAGATGTAGTTTATAAGCCTAAAAGTAGCCCTTTTTCCTTTTCTTTTAGGTATGGTTTGTTTGATACTGATTCTTATAATAGTCGTATTTACGCTTATGAAAATGATATTTTATATGTATTTTCTATACCCGCATACTATCATAGAGGTACGAGAACCTATTTAACTGTTAGATATAAAGTTAGGCGAGGAATAGATTTTTGGGTTCGCTATGGCGCTACCTTTTACGATAATTTAGATGTTATAAGTTCTGGGTTAGAAGAAATACAAGGAAATACCAAATCTGAAATTAAAGCACAATTGAGGTTTAAGTTTTAAACTTTTTGTATTCTTTTTCTAACCACTTGTTTGCTTTATCTTCCATTAAAAAAACTTTTGAAACTCTTTTAGGTTTAAATAGGCGGATGTATAAATCTACGCCAAGTTTTTGGCCTAGATTTTTATCTAATAAGGCTTCTGCAATTCTAAATTTATTTATTGAAGGGTTTTTAGCAACATATTTTTTAGCTTCAGCACTTATTCCCATAAAATCTTTCCTTACATCTATTAATGAGCAATAATAATTATCACCAAAAATACTTTCTCTGATTACTCTAATCTCTTTAAGGTGTTCTATAGAAATATCATCTTCTACATCAAATGTTATCCGAAGTATAAAATCATTAGATTTTTGAATAGTTCCTCCAGAAAATTGATGTATACTCATTATGATAATAAAAAACTAAACGTGAATATAGTTTATTTTAGTTCAAAATGAGAATAGGGTAGAATTGTTAAGGTTAGATTTTAGATGCAATAGTGCTTTAAGTAATTTTTTCTACTAAATCAGCTAATCTATTACTGTATCCCATTTCATTATCGTACCAACCCATAATTTTTACCATATGTCCGGTAATAGAGGTTAGGTCAGAATCAAAAATACAAGAATGAGGGTTTCCAACAATATCAATAGAAACTAATGGTTCCTCTGTGTATTCTAAAATGCCTTTTAATTCCTTTTTAGCTGCAGTTTTAAATGCTTGATTGATAGCTTCTACATTAGGGTCTTCTTTTAGTATAGCACTAATATCTATTAGAGAGCCATTAGGGACTGGTACTCTAACACCGCAACCACCAATTTTGCCATCTAAATCAGGAAATATTTTGGTTATGGCTTTGGCTGCACCTGTTGTTGTTGGGATAATAGATTGTGCTCCAGCTCTTGCTCTTCGTAAATCTCTGTGCGGAGCATCGTGAAGTGTCTGGTCACTAGTATAAGAGTGAACAGTTGTGATATAAGCACTTTCTATGTGGTATAAATCATGTAATACTTTAATTAATGGAGCAGCTGCATTTGTTGTGCATGATGCATTAGATATTATTTGCTCGTTACTATCAAGTACTTCTTCATTAATACCTAAAACAACAGTGGTAATATCATCGCTTTTTGGAGGGGCAGATAGGATTACTTTTTTAGCACCTGCAATTATGTGTCCGGAAGCTAATTCTTTTGTTAAAAATCTTCCAGTAGATTCTATAACTACATCAATATCTAAATCTCCCCAAGGTAAATTTTTAGGTTCCTTTTCATTACAAACTTTAATAGTTTTGTTGTTAATTTTCAGGTTGTTTCCATCATTGTTAATTTCCCCATTAAAAGCCCTATGGATGGAGTCGTACTTTAATAAGTGTGCCAATGTTTTGGTATCTGCTAAATCGTTAATAGCAACTATATTAATGTTTGGATGGTTTTGTATCGCTCTAGTAAAAGATCTTCCTATTCTCCCAAATCCGTTTATGGCAACTCTTATCATAATTTAAAGTTTTAACAAAGGTAATTATTAAGCACAAAAAAAGGCTTTCTTTTAAAGAAAGCCTTTTTAATATTTTTATAATCTATATTTTATAAACTAGCTACGTGCTTAGTTAATTTAGACTTTAAGTTTGCTGCTTTGTTGTTATGGATAATGTTATTTTTTGCTAACCTATCTACCATTGAAGAAACTTTAGGCAACATAGCAGTTGCTTCTTTTTTATCAGAACTATCTCTTAATGCTTTAATAGCGTTTCGAGTAGTCTTATGCTGATACTTGTTTCTAAGCGTTCTTTTCGCTGTTTGTCTTATTCTTTTTAATGCCGACTTGTGATTAGCCATATCTTTTTGTTTTTAATCTTAAATTTTTAAGGACTGCAAATGTAATAATTTTTTACAAATACAAACAATTTTATTCTAAAAGAAAAAACCACACTATTTAGTGTGGTTTTGTTTGCAGCCCGTAGGGGAATCGAACCCCTGTTTCCTGGATGAAAACCAGACGTCCTAACCCCTAGACGAACGGGCCTTTTTCCTTTAAAGGAGTGCAAATGTATATTTTTTTAATATACCTGCAAACATATTTTGAAAAAATTATATAATATTATCGTTATCTGCCTGAAACTTAAAACCTAAACGTTTGCCAGTTTTAATGTTCATAGCATTTGTGACTTGTATAACATCATGAACGCTAACTTCTTTCATAGCCTCATAAGGAGGTGTTAACAAGTCGAAATCCATAGAGTACAATATTGAAGATTCTATTATTTTTCTGATTTTCTCATTAGTTATAATTTCATTTACAAAGTCGTTATATAAGAAACCAAGTTGTCTTTTCCCTTCAACAAAATAATGACGCTCTTTATTGACAAATAATCTTGCAACTAAATAGCCGACATCATTTATTCGGTTGTATTTAAATGAGTCAGCTAAAAAGTTATATACGTTTATCATTCCGCAAAATGCGCGTAACTCGTCTTCTTTTAAGTAGGATGTGTTCCACATACCATGGCTTTGGTCAAATTCAAAAACATTAGTGTGCATAAAAAACACCAAAATATCACCACCAAATTTAATATGAAATTCATGATCGCTTTTTTCAAAAAAATCAATTGCAACAGCTTTGTCAACAACATCCATTTCAGCTTTTAAATCATCAGTTAAGCTTTTTGCTTCATCTTTAAAATCTTGAAAAATTTCTATAGTAGATTTAAAAACTTTCTGCTTTAAACAAGCTTTGGTTTTTAAGGTTTCTAAGATAAGTTCTTTAGCACTTTTTGGAGTATCCATAAATATGTGTTTAGTATGCTTTAGCAAAAATTACACGCTGAGTAGACTGGTTTCCACTATAGACACATTTTCCTGCTTCTTTTTTATTATTTAAAGGGATACACCTAATAGTAGCTTTGGTTTCTTGTTTAATTTTTTCTTCAGTTTCTTCAGAACCATCCCAATGAGCTGAAACAAATCCTGTTTTATTATTTATAATATCCTTAAACTCATCCCAGGTGTCAGCTTTGTGAGTTTTTTCTTCTCTAAAGTCAACAGCTTTTTGGAATAAATTATTTTGAATATTTTCTAATAAATGTTCTACTTTATTAGCTAAGTCGCTTTGTTGTAATACTTCTTTTTCTTTCGTGTCCCTACGAGCAACTTCAACTGTTCCATTTTCTAGATCTCTTGGTCCAATAGCAATTCTTACAGGAACTCCTTTGAATTCATATTCAGCAAATTTAAAACCAGGTTTATGCGTATCTCTATTATCGTATTTAACAGAAATTCCTTTTGCTTCTAATTCAGATTTTATAACACCAACTTTTTCAGATATTTGAGATAATTGTTCTTCTCCTTTATAAATAGGTACGATTACAACTTGGTGTGGGGCAAGGTTTGGAGGAAGAACTAACCCATCATCATCAGAATGAGTCATTATTAAAGCTCCCATTAAACGAGTTGAAACTCCCCAAGATGTAGCCCAAACATATTCTTGTTTTCCCTCTCTAGTAGCAAATTTCACATCAAAAGCTTTGGCAAAATTTTGTCCTAAAAAATGTGATGTTCCAGCTTGTAATGCTTTTCCATCTTGCATTAAAGCTTCTATACAATAGGTTTCAAGTGCACCAGCGAAACGTTCACTAGGAGTTTTAACTCCTTTTAAAACAGGCATTGCCATAAATTTCTCAGCAAATTCAGCATATACATCTAACATTTGTTCTGTTTCTTTTATAGCTTCCTCCTTTGTTGCATGAGCAGTGTGTCCTTCTTGCCATAAAAATTCTGCAGTCCTTAAAAATAACCTTGTACGCATTTCCCATCGAACAACATTTGCCCATTGATTAACTAAAATTGGTAAGTCTCTATAGGACTGAATCCAACCTTTGTAGGTGTTCCAAATAATAGTTTCAGATGTAGGTCTTACAATTAATTCTTCTTCTAATTTAGCATCAGGATCAACAACAACACCACTTCCATCTTCAGCGTTTTTCAATCTATAATGTGTAACAACTGCGCATTCTTTAGCAAAACCCTCAACATGATCAGCCTCTTTACTTAAGTATGATTTAGGTATAAAAAGAGGGAAATAAGCATTGCTGTGTCCAGTAGCTTTAAACATTTTATCTAATTGAGCTTGCATTTTTTCCCAAATCGCATAGCCATAGGGTTTAATTACCATACATCCTCTAACTGCTGAATGCTCTGCTAAATCTGCTTTTGCTACTAACTCGTTATACCATTGTGAGTAATCTTCGCTTCGTGTAGTAAAATCTTTTGCCATTTTTAATTTTTAGGTATAGTTTTTGATAATGTTTTTTTTAAAACTTTAATGTTAAAGAACGTAAAATTAAGCGAATTTTACTTAAAACTAAACCCAAATGAAATCTATTAAACTATTACTCTCTTCAGTTTTAATATTTATTGCTATTGGTGCAAATGCCCAGGATGATTTTTACAACAATAAATCTAAAAAGAAGAAGGAAATAACTGAAGTTGTTAAAGATAGTGTTGTTTCGATAAATGATTATTCTACGGAGCAAGATTTTAATGAAAAGAACAAAATTGAAACTTCATACGAGGTATATGATCCAGAAGTTGAAGAGATTTATGAAGATGAAAATAAAACGAGAAAAAGAAGAAGAAATACTTTTGCTGCTGAAGTTGCAGCTGAAGTCTTTGTAGAGGTATTAATAAATACTGTTTTTATTATAGCCACTTTTTGGAATTAACTAAGTTTTGGCACAGTCTTTGGATTGTATTAAACATAATTTTAACATTTCATTAACACGTTTAAAATTTAGGAGGATAAATTATGAACTCAATTAAATTAACCACATTATCACTTTGCTTTTTATTAGTATTTGGTAATGTATTTGCCCAAGACGACTTTTACCCATCTTCTAAAAAGAAGAAAAAAGCGGCTACTGAAGAAATCATTAATGATTCAAAAAATAATGAAGAGGTAATTTCTGAAGATGAATATTCTACTGCAACGGATTATTATGTGAATAGTAGAGAGCAAGAAATTGAAGCTGCTTATAATGAGCGTATGGGGATTACTGATAGTACTACTTATTACGAAGATGAAAATGGTAATGTTCGAATTACAAATAATTATTACAACGGTGATAATTATGATTATGAAAACGAATATTATGATTATGAGTATGCATCAAGAATAAAGAGATTTAGAAGAAATAATGGAAGGTATGGTTATTATGATGACTACTATACTAATTATTACTGGTATGATTATGATCCATATTATTATGGAACAAGTATTTATACTAGTTATAGATGGTGGAATCCAAGACCATGGGGTTGGAATGTAGGATGGAGTTCTGGCTGGGGCTGGAACATAGGGTGGAATTCTGGTTGGGGATGGAACAATGGTTGGGGTTGGTATGCTGGCTGGAACAACGGTTGGGGCTGGAACAATGGTTGGGGCTGGAACAATGGTTGGGGTGGAGGATATTGTGCTTCTAACTACTATTACAATAGTTATGATCATAATAGTCATTATTATGGTAAAAGAGGTCGTGCTTCAGGATATTCTGGCTATGGAGGAAGAAACCCAGGTCATACAGGGTATGCTAACAATGGAACAACAACTAATCCAGTAAAAGGTAGATCTTTTGGTGAGAAATATGAAGCAGCTGTTAGAGGAAATATTAAAAATACTAATATATCCGCAAGTCCTAGGAATAATTCTTATACTGGTACAGTTAAAAGTACTAACCCTAGAAGTACTTCTGCTAATCCAAAAGTGAGTTATAGTAACCCAAGGACAAGTACAAAACCAAAAACTTCTTCAGGGAATGTGTATACACCTCGTAACGGGACTTCTACAAGTACTAAATCGAAAAATACATATACCCCAAGAAATAATTCAACTTATTCTAAGCCTAAAACAACTTATACAAAGCCAAAAACAACGTATACTAGACCAAAAACAACATATAATAGGCCTAAAACAAGTTCTTCAAAACCTAAGTATACAAAGCCTAAGTCTACGTATAATCGTTCTAAATCTACATACTCAAAACCATCTGGTGGTAGCTACAAAAGGAGTAGTACGCCTAGGGGTAGTGGTGGAAGTAAAAGTAGAAGTTCTGGTAGTAGAGGTGGTGGAAGAAGGTAGTTGTAATTTAAAATGATAAACATGAAACGATTCATATTAATATCAGTATTAGCTTTATCCTTTACTTACAATGGGTTTGCCCAAAATGAGTTTGATGCTTTACGTTATTCAAATTTAGATTTTTATGGGGATGCTAGGTTTAATGCTATGGGAGGTTCTTTTGGTGCTTTAGGTGCTAATATGGCTGGAATAAGTGTAAATCCTGGAGGAATTGGAGTGTATAAAAGTTCTGATTTTTCTTTTACTCCTGCTTTTCATTATAATTATTCTGAAAGTCAATATAAAGGTAATTTATCAACTGATGGAAAATTGAATTTTCACTTTGCAAATGTTGGTTTAGTAGGTACATGGGATGGTGGTGGAAATTGGGAAAATTTCAATTTTGGTTTAGGTTATAATAGAACGGCTAATTTTAATACTAGCATTACCGTTAATGGAACTACAGATTCTTCTGCTTTGAATAGCTTCACAAATGAATTAAATGCTAATGGAGGAACTTTTGAAACTGATATAAGTGATTTTTATCCATTCTCTTCTAATTTAGCTTATCAAACATATTTGGTTAATCCATTAGTAAGTGATTCTACCCAGTTTAACCATGTGTTTACTAATTCTACCAATATACAACAATTTACAACTTATGAAACTCGTGGAGGAAGTGGAGAAATGTTTTTTGCAATGGGTGGTAACTATAATGATAAATTATATATAGGAGCTTCTTTAGGTATACCAACTGTAAGATATGTTTATGATAAACATTATTCTGAAACTGCAGATGAATCTGATACCTTAACATTGGCAAAAACTTATAGCATACACGATTATGTTAAAACTAGCGGTGCAGGAGTTAACTTTAAGTTAGGTTTGATATATAAATTGGTGGATTGGTTTAGAATAGGTACAGCATTTCATACCCCAACGGTTTATTCTTTACATGATGATTATGAAACAACCATTATTTCTGAAATGAAGGATGGTGCTACTTTTGAAGAAAGATCTCCTTATGGCTCTTTTAATTATTTTGTTACAACACCTTATCGTTTTGTTACAAGTGGGAGTGTAATTATAGGAAATCATGGAGTGTTAAATGTAGATTACGAAATAGTAGATTACTCTACTGCTCGATTAAAAGAAGATACTTATGGTTATGCAAGTGCAGCGGATAATTTTTCTTCAGAAAATCAAAGCATCAGAAATAATTTTACTTTAACTCAAAATATAAGAGTGGGAACAGAGTGGAGGTTGGATCCATTTAGAATTAGAGCGGGGTACCGTTATCAAGGAAACCCTTTAAGTCCTAAATTCAATAATAACTATGGTGCTTCTATTTATTCATTAGGTTTTGGAATAAAAGAAGATGATTATTATTTAGATATGGGTTATGCTTTGAAAACTCAAGAAAATCAAGTTGATGTAATTGCTGATCAAGGTGAGTTTGCAAACACAAGTTTAAAAGATCATTACCTTACTTTTACTCTTGGGTTTAGGTTTTAGATAAAGCACCAATAATTGCAAGAGAAATAATTCCAATAGCAACTATATATACAACTAACCTTACGTAAGAATTAGAGATAGTTTTTTTTCTGAATTTTCCACTAACTAAATAATTTGCATTAATAGCTTTTTGATAATCATTTAATTTTATTCCAAAAAGGAAAAGTTGATTTTCAGGATCTTCATTATCAATAGAAAGTTCGTACCAAACACCTTCATTTTTAAGGAGTCCTTCAAAATAATCTGATCGATCTTTTTGTCTGAATTTAAAAACATAGTATCCTGGTCTAGTAGGATGCTCAAAGTAGTTAGTGATATTGAACATTAATTAATTCTTAATTTTCTTCCAACAATCAATCTTTTCTTTCGAGTGCAGCCATTCAATTCGCATAGCTGATTAACGGTTAGGCCATAGCGATTGGCAATTTTATACATAAAGTCACCACGCTCAATAGTATGGTATTCAACCCCCATAGGTAAAGCTGTGTAATTCCATTTGTGCTTTATCAATTGTAAAGAATCGCTAATGAGTTTGTTCTGTTTGAATGAAATAATATGACGAGGGTTTAAAGGTTTTCCTTTATATCTTACTTCAAAGTGTAAATGACTTCCAGAGCTTTGACCAGAACTCCCTCCTAATCCAATTACCTGGCCAGCAGAAACAATATCACCGGTTTTAACTTTAAAACGATGTAAATGAGCATACAATGTCTCTAGTCCATTATAGTGTCTAATAACCACAACTCTACCGTATCCGGGGTGCATTAAAGCAACGCGAACCATCCCATCAAATGCAGCTACCACAGGGTCCCAAACTTGTAAGTCTAAATCAATTCCATGATGGTTTCTGCCATTTCTCCATCCAAAGTTAGAAGTGATTACTGGGTCTGTAATAGGGTTAACAAAGTCACAATAATTTTTGTTGTCAGTTAGGGTTAGCATTATTGATGAGTCATTCTTTGTTATCTCATCTGAGTATGGGTAGATGTGTCGAGTATCCCATTTTCCATAAGTTGAATTCGCAGGGATTGGCGAATTTTCATAAAAATAGGTTAATGAATTGTAGAAATCATGAGTTAAAAGTTTGCTCTCAGCATATTCGTTAATCTCTTTTATTAAATCTTTTGGAATATCATCAAGTTCTAATAAAGAGTCAATTATATTTACAATTTGATTTCCAGAAAGACTAGAGATATTATTGTAAAAAGGATTGCTTGGGGCAATTACTAAAGCAGAAATGGTATCTTTTCTAGTATGTTCTATTTTATCTTTATCATCATTATGACCGAAGCAATAATTTGCTCCAGATAATAGAATAACAAATAATATATTAAGCTTAAAATTCAACATTAATAATACCTTTAAGGCCGACCAATATAGTAAAAAATATAAAAACCACTATTTTTAGAGTCTAGAGAGCTATAAATATCGAATATCATTGTTGGTATAGTGTGTTAAAAAAATTACTTTTATGTTCTAAATTTTAACAAAACAAGTATGAATTTCCTTAAAAGGATTTTATTAATTATTTCTTTATTTCTTGTTTTGATTGCAGTTGTTTCTCTGTTTTTACCTTCAAAATTTTTGTTAGAAAGAAGTATCCTGATTAGTGCAGATAATCAGCAAATATTTAATCAAGTAAAAGATTTAAAGAATTGGAAATATTGGTCTCCTTGGGCATTAAAAGACGAGTCAGTTTATCTAGATGAAAAAAATTATTCAGATCCTTCCGTTGGTTTAGGAGCAACTTTTATTTGGGATAGTAAACATGAAGAGGTGGGCGCTGGTGATATTAAAATTGTCGAGTTAATTCCAGGTCAATCAATTAAAACAATAACAAATTTAGATTTTACGCAACTAAATGGTGAATGGATTTTTAATAAAATAGAGGAAGGAGTTAAGGTTGTTTGGACTACGCAAATTGATTTAGGATTTAATCCAATAAGTAAGTTTTATGGTTTGTTTTTGGAAGAACAAATGGCTCCTGATATTGAATTAGGATTACAAAGAATGAAGGAATATACTGAAAACCTACCCAAAATTCATCTAGTAGAAGTTAGGCAAGATAGTGTTCAAAAAACTTGGTTTCTATCTATAAGGGATAGTGTTAGTCAGTCAGAAATGAATAATATTCACGGTAAAATATATTCAAAAATTAATCATTACATGGATAGTAAAGGCTTGGAGATTTTGAGTTCACCTATAGTTATATATCATTATTGGTCAGATACGCTAATAGATATTGAAGCGGGTATTCCCATTACAGATTCAGTTGAGGTAATACATGAAAGTATTAAGTTAAATAAAATCAAATCAGGTAAAGTAGTTACGGCTATACACCATGGTGCATATGAAAGAATTCCTGAAACATATTTTGGCATCAATGAGTGGATGCGTAAAAACAAAGTTTTAGTAAGTGGACCTCCTTGGGAGGTTTATATTACTGATCCGACAAAAGAAGTTAATCCCGAAAAATGGCAAACAGCAATTTATTTTCCAATAAACTAAAAACATGAAAAAACAATTTACATTACTAGTATTAATCTTTATTTCAAGTATAGCTTTTTCTCAAGAAAAGCAAAGTTTGGTAGATAAGTTAAAGGCATCAACCAAAAAGGGTGATTATATAATTTTAGAGGTAAGATTGAATAGTGAGGATGAATTTAGAACTATTGAAGGAGGTAGTTCTAGCTTAGCTCGAATGGCAGTTTTTACTGGCAATAACCAAGGAGATGAAATTATTACAAAAGGTTTTGAGGGTATGAATACCGTTGTGTTAACTTTAAATAAACTTAAAAAAAATGGATGGAGGTTTTTGGATACCTACTCTATTAAAGGACAATCTTTAATTATAACACATTATATATTAGAGCGAAAAAAATAAATTATAATTGAAAAATTAAATAGTATTATTTATTTTTGACTCAACATAAAACTTATAGTATGAAAAAATCTTTACAAGATAAATTAAAAAAATACGGAACAATGGCTGCAGCAGTTGCTGGAGGAGTTGCATCTGCGGATGCGCAAATTATTTATACAGATATTGTACCTGATACTACATTTTGCAATGATGGAGATGTATATAATTTAGATTTAAACAACGATATGATTAATGATTTCTCGTTAAATTTAAATACATCTTCTAATGCTGGTGGATTTTACAGTAACTCACTTAATTTCTCTACTAATAGTAATGAGAATAATGACTTGCGAATTTCACCAAACGGATTGGCAAATTCTGTGTTGGGGAATAATGCTTCTGCATTGAGTAGTGGAGCATCTATTGGTTCTAGTGCAACTAATTGGGCTAATTCATCTGGTAATTTAATGGCAAGTTATTCCATGTATTATTCTAGGTATGCAAGTACTTCTACTTATTACAATACTTCCGCATCAACTACTTACACATACACATGGGGTCCTTATACATATAGTAATGCAACCTCATTTGGAGATTTTGCAGGTGCTCAAAGTAAATATTTAGGGTTAAAGATTGTTGTAGGACCAAATACTCATTATGGTTGGGCTAGAGTTAGTGTAGATAGCGGTGTTGGGTGTTTTACAGTTGAAGAGTATGCTTACGAAACTACACCAAATACAACAATTTTAGCTGGAGATAAAGGTTTAAGTACTTCTATTTCTGATTTAAACTTAATACCAGATGTAACCGTTTTTGCTGCTAATGAGGTATTAAATGTACAAGTACCTAAGGAGGTAATTGGCTTTAATGTTAAATTGGTAGATATGTTGGGAAGAACAATTGTTAATGAAACTATTGCTTCATCAAACCATAAAGTTGATATAGCAAATAACTCTAATGGAGTTTACATTGTATTAATTGAAGGAGAAGGCAAAGCATTTTCTGAAAAGATTACAATTAACTAAAAGTTATTTAATTTATATAAAGCCCCTTTTTTAGGGGCTTTTTTTGTTAGCTATGAGTAAGAAAAAAACAAAAGAGTACCAAATAGACGAGTTAGGTTCACTAGGATTATTAGCTATTGGTTACAAAGGCCTAAGAGCCTGGAGAGAAAAGAAGAAAGAAATCCAACAACAAAAAGAGAAAGATGGCAAAAAAGAAAAGTAAGGTATTGTTAATTGGATGGGATGCAGC
>JARGOE010000113.1 GCA_029210015.1 Vicingaceae bacterium | reverse complement strand
ACTCTTGCACCATAAATAATTTTAAATGAGCTATCAATTGGCAATTCATTCATTAAATATCCCGCAATAATGTTTTGGTTGGCAGTATAAATATTTGAAGAGTCTATTTGACCAATCACATATAAGCCCTCTAAAGTATTGGGTGAGTTTTGTGCATCAAATAAATAATCTTCAGTAAATAGTTGGTTAGGATCTCCACTATATTCTGGTTGACCAACATTTCTAAAGTTGTATTCAACCACATCAAAAGTTCTTTCTTTCATTAAAAAGTAAAAACCTGTTTTAACTGAACTTTTCATTCCTTTCCACTGGTTAAAATCCCATTTTAAATCTGCTTTAGCGTTTAGATTGGTTTCTTGCAAGTTTCTAAAAGCTCTATTAACTAATGCCCCTTCTCCATATGCCAACACATAACTACCATCATCTTCAATAGAGTATATAGTTTGTCTTAAGTCTGGCTCTTTATTTAGCGCTAATGAAGGTGAAACAGCAAGCTTTAATTCTAACTTTTTGTTAAGTTGGTGTTTGCTATTTAGTAAAAGGTTCGTAATACTCCTTTGGTTGTAGTATAGATTGGTTTTATCTAATGTTACTAAGTTATCAGAATAATCTGTGTTTTCTTGTAATAAGTGTGTTGCTGTTTTTATACCATTTTGGGTATGAAACATAGTTAAAGAGTATTTACTTTTTTCTCTTTTTAATGACAAACTTAAAAGACCATTCCAAAGAACCTCTTGAGTTCCTACTTCACCATTATTTTCTTCTAGTAAGTTTAGTTCATTACTAGAAGTAGTATCACTTTTTTGGTAAGCATTAAATTTAAAGTCATCATAATAAGTGTATTTAACCCTGTATCCTAAAGAAGCAACATATCCAAATGTGTTTTTTTCACCCTCTTTTTGATTTCCAAAACTTAAACTATAGTTTTGGTTCATTAGGCTACCTGTTCTAATTGCAGACATTTCCCTGCTAAAGGCTTTAGTAGCTCTTTCTAATTGTTTGTTTTGCGTATCCGTAATTAATGGTCTCGGAATATCAGCAGTTGCGGGCAGTCTATTTCTTCTTTTGTAAGCACCACTTGCCCATAAATCTGAGGCATATCCATTAAAACTTAAAAAATTATTATTAAAGTGCATATCTGGGTTATAGCTAAAAGAAGCTGAAACACTAAATATTTTACTTTCAGGGAAATCTTTGGTTATAATATCTACCATTCCTCCAGTAAAGTTACCTGGCAAATCAGGAGAGAAAGTTTTATATACAATAATATTATCTACTACATTGGTAGGAAAAATATCTACTTGAACAGAATTTTTATCTGGGTCTAATCCAGGAATAGCAATGCCATTTAAAATTGTTTTAGAATATCTATCTCCTAAACCTCTTACAAACACATTTTTTCCTCCTTGAATAGAAACTCCTGTTATTCTTTTTAGTCCTTGATCAAGAGTGTTATCTCCAGTTTTTTGTAATTTTTTCGCAGAAATACCATCTACTAGATTGGCTGACTTTCTTTTTATTGTTGAAATAGCTGCCTCTGTGTTTCTGGCTTGTTTAGCTGTAATCGTAAATGTTTCTCCTTCTATAGCTTGGCTACCAAGTTTAGAATCTACAACTGTAGTTTCATCTGCTTTTACAACTACATCAGTAATTTCTTGAGAAGCGAAAGAAACGTAAGAGATAACTATCGTGTATGTTCCAGGGTCAGCCTCAATGGTATATTTTCCATCAAAATCTGTAATACCACCAGTAGTAGTTCCTTTTATTAATGCTGTTGCGCCAAAAAGTGGCTCGCCAGTTTCAGCATCAATTACCTGTCCTCTAATTTTACCCTTTTGAGCTAAGACTGTGCTAGCTGCTAATAGTAGTGTAATAATTAATAAGTTTCTCATTCTCTTCAATAAATTAAAAATTGCCACTTGAATTTCATGTGGCAATTTTAAGTTAATCTAATTTTTGAGGTGTTAATCTAATATTAACTAATTGTTATTAGACTATTTATATTGTGCAGTTTGAGATGCTAATGACCACCCAGTAAACTGAGACATGTCAAAACCATTTGTCATTCCGCTAGCAGTAGTGTTAGCTCCGTTAAAGATTGAGTTATCAAAACCAACTTGGTCAGAATCAAACAAACCAGTTACTGAACTTACGTTAAAAGTATTGTTAGCGATAGTAATAGTAGAAGAACCTGTTCCATCGTAATTAGCATATGCTCCAGAACCATTTACTTTTACTTTTACACCAGTATTAAAGTTTGTGAAAAATACATTTTGTAAAGTACCTTGAGCATTTGATTTAAATACTGCGTAGTCGTTTGATGTGTTTCCTGGTGCACCAACAATATATCCTTTATCAAATGTAAATGTTCCTGTATTGTTAGCAGAACCTTCTGGCCCATCAATTTCAAAAGCATCTCCATCAGCAGTTGGGCTCATAATAGCCATAAAGTTAGATACTGTACCACTGTATGCTTGATCAACATCGTAAGAGTCATCATCAATTTTCACAACAATTGCGTCAGACACATTTACAGACCCTCCAAAAAACTCTATCCCATCATCAAGGTTAGCGTAAACTTCAACGTGATCTATTGTAGTTCCGTTTCCAACACCACCCATAGTTAATCCGTTAATTTCGTTTCCAGCTCCAATAATAACTCCTCCATGACGGATTGAACAATATTGAAATTCTCCAGAATTGTCAGACACATCAGTACCACCATAAGTAGTTCCAAGTGTTCCTGCAGGTATACCTTCAATTTCATCAGTTGTTCCTGAGCTAGGAGAAATAGGAGCGTCACCTAAAATGATTACTCCACCCCATAAACCTTTGTTGTTTACAGTTAAGTTTGGGCTTTCTATTTGGCCAGGAGTAATATTATCATCTTCAGATGTAAAAATAATTGGCTGGCTTGCAGTACCAGAAGCATGAATCTTTGCTCCAACACCAACAATTAATACTGCAGCGTTACTTTCAGAACCAGCCTTACCTTTTATCACAGTGCCAGGTTGTATATATAATTCAGCAGGAGCCTGAATAATAACTCTACCGTCTAAATAAACAACTTTATCATTAGACCATGTTGTTGTAGAAGTAATGTTTCCAGAGACAGTGATTGATGGGAATGAAGCTGGGGGAGGCGTAGTTTCTTCTTCGTAAGTACAAGAACCGTCATTTTTATCTGCATCATAATTATAGTTTTCAGCAAGAGGGTCAGTACAGCCTTCAGTTTTTGAACAAGAAGTCATTATGCTTCCCATTCCAACAGCCATAGCTGTAATTAATAATAAGTTTTTTGTTTTCATTTTTAGTTATAGTTTAATTTATAAGTTTAATTCATTTTGATTTCGGTGCAAAGTAAAAGAGTATAGATTATCCGATTATAAATTCAATCTTATACTTGTTTTACTTTGGTGTTAAGAAA
>JARGOE010000112.1 GCA_029210015.1 Vicingaceae bacterium | reverse complement strand
TTGAAATGTATATTTTCAACCGTTGGGGTGAAAAATTGTTTTACTCTAATGATATCAATGTAGGTTGGGATGGAGTTGTTAATGGTAATTTATCTCAAACAGGTAGTTATGTATGGAAAGTTAATTACAGAGATGCTGTAGGTAAACAGGGAGAGTTGTACGGGACCGTTAATTTATTAAAGTAGATTTTATAACTTAATAAATTGTTCTACAGAAATATTAAGAGCTTTCCATTTTTCATTCATTTCTGTTAAAAGACCATTCCCCTTACCTGTCAAATAATAATATTTTTTAGCACTATCATTTTCTTCATCTACCATCCATTTACTTAATACACAGTATTCTTCCTTCAATTTTTTTAAAATTGGATAAAGAGTTCCCTCAGTAATAACTATGCCGGTTGTAGCTTTTATGTTAGCGATAATTTCACCCCCATAACTATTTTTTTTGCTTATCGCAGTCATTACCAAATACAATAGCACACCCTTTTTAAGCTGAATATTCCATTTTTGTATAAAATCTTGACTCATAATGTTATAAATATAATAAAATAGGCAATACAATGTACATTGTATTGCCTATTTTATGTCTAAAATCATGTAATTTCTCATAAACTCTCTATTATTTTGATATTTTTGATAAGCATTAAATAAATATAACAATGAAAAAACTATTATTTCTATTTATTTCAATTAGTTTCTTAATAGCTTGTTCTTCTTCAAGTAAAAAATTAGAATCTGGAAATTATGATGCTGCATTAAAAAAATCAGCAAAAAAGATTAGAAAAAGCCCTGGGAAATTTGAAGAGGTAAATACTTTTAATGCTGCTTATAAAGGAGCTTATAATAAAGATAATGCAGAGCTTAATCGATTGAAACAGCAAGGAAACCCTGCGAATTGGTCAAAAATTTATAAGATTTATGTCCGAATGAAAGGGAGACAAGATTTAGCAGCATCTTTGCCACCAGTTGGTTTAGAGTATCAAGAGAGAGATTATGATTCTGAGATTTTAACTGCCAAAAATAATGCAACAGAGTATGCATATGCCAAAGGAGATGAATTGATGGCAAAAAATGATCGAATGGAAGCACGAAAGGCCTACAATTTTTATAAGGAAGCTAAGAATTATATTAATGATTTTAAGGATGTAGATCAAAAAATAGAATTGGCTAAGAAAGCAGGCATAACTAATGTATTTTTTAGAATTGAAGATAATGCAGAAATGCTAGTGCCTCAGGAAATGATGCAAGAAATACAAAGCATAGATGTTAATGATTTGGATAAAGGGTGGGTTAATTACGATTCATATATTGATACAACAACACTTTATCACTATTCTGTTATATTAAGTGTGAAGTTAATTGAAGTAACTCCAGATGATTTAGCCAAAACGCATATGGTTGAGAAGAAAGAGGTTCCAGATGGCTTTGATTATGTATTGGATGGAAATGGTAATGTTAAGAAAGATAGCCTGGGGAATGATATTAAAATACCTAAATTTAAAACCATACAATGTAACGTTACTAGGTATCACCAAACAAAATCAGCTAGAATATCTGGAGATATAGAGTATTATGATAATGCAACAGATCAATTATTAAAGAAAGAGCCAATTGTTTCTGAATCATTTTTTGAAAACAGATATGTATTACCGCTAGGCAATATTGAAGCACTTAGTCCTCAAACTCAACAAGAGTTAAATACTAAACCTATGCCATATCCTTACCCTGATGCTTTAATTTTACAAGCAGGTGATGTTATGAAGGCAATGTCTAAAGAAATATTGGTGAATAATAAAGAATTTTTGAAATAAAACATTTCAATTATATCGTTTTGCAAACAAATAGCAAGTTTACAAACCATTTTTTTTCATTTAAAGCAATTTTGCTTTTGTATTTTGTTATGCTCCAATTTAAGTGTAGCAATGCTAATACAATAATAGATAGTTTAAAAGGAGTTATTAACTCCCCATCAGTTCATGATACAATTAAGGTTCGAACTTTATTTGAGTTATCAAATTACTATTATTTAAATAGACCAGATACTACTATACTTATTTGTGAAGAGGCCTTATCCATTTCTAAAAAGATTAATTACACTTATGGAATGGCTGAAGGATATGGCTGGATAGGTTACTTATTACAACAAAAGGGAAAAACAGAAAAGGCTCTGGATTATTATTTAAAAAATTTAAAATTAGCAGAATCTATTAATGATTTGAATGGTGTAGCTGTATCATCTAACAATATTGCTTATGTATATGAGCAGCAAGGGGATGTAAAAACTGCTTTAATTTATCATAATAAAAGCTTAGAAATACATGAAAAAAATAAGAATTTAAAAGGAATTGCAACATCATACCTCAATTTAGGGGCAGTATACGACAATAATAACGAAAAGGGAATTGCTTTAGAATACTATCAAAAAAGTTTAAAATCACTTAGGGAGTTAGGAGATGCTAGAGGTACAGCAGTAGCACTAAATAATATTGGGTTTATTTATGACATGAGAAATGAAGATTCTACTGCTCTTTGGTATTACAATGAAAATTTAAAAATTATTGAAGAAATTGGAGATATTCATTTAATGGCTAGCGGTTATGTAAATATTGGATACATACATTTTAAAGGAGGTAGAATAACTCAAGCTATAGATTATTACAGAAAGGGTTTAAGCCTACAAGAGAAGATTGGTAATAAAAGAGGTATTATCCGAGCAAGTAATAATTTAGCAAGTGCTTTAACAAAAGTTGGAGGCAAAGTAGAAGCTTTAAGCTTACTGGAAAGGAGCTTTAAGTATTCTAAAGAATTAGGATTCCCTAGGTTTATTTCTAGCTCAGCTGTTTTACTGAGTGAAGTATATGAGCAACAAGGTAAATATAAGAGTGCTCTTAACTTATTTAAGTTGCATATTCAGATGAGAGATAGTTTGCAAAATATGGAAAGTCAAAAGGCGGTTATCCAACAACAAGCTAAATACGAATATGAAAAACAAAAAGCAGTTGATGATGCAGAACATGAAAAAGAAATAGCAATAGAACAAGAAGCTAAAGAAAAACAAACTATTTTAACTTATGTTACCGCTGGTGGTTTAGGATTAGTCGGCATCTTTCTTTTAGTAGTATTTAATCGATTAAAAGTAACTCGAAGGCAAAAGAACATTATTGACAAACAGAAAACAGAAGTAGAAACTCAAAAAAGTGAAGTTGAATTAGCACACACTCAATTAGAAGAAAAGAATAAAGAGATTACTGATAGCATACAGTATGCTAAACGAATACAGAATGCGATTCTTCCTTCTAACAAGGTTGTTAAAGAATACTTACAAGAAAGTTTTATTTACTACAAACCAAAAGACATTGTAGCAGGAGATTTTTATTGGCTAGAACATTCTAAAAACAAAGTATTATTTGCAGCTGCCGATTGTACTGGGCATGGAGTTCCAGGGGCAATGGTAAGTGTAGTTTGTAATAATGGATTAAA
>JARGOE010000022.1:30163-37619 GCA_029210015.1 Vicingaceae bacterium | reverse complement strand
TTTGATAAAGAAGGCTTAAATATTCCTTACCCACAAATGGATGTTCACGTACATAAAAATTAAAAAATGAAAAAGTTATTATCATTTCTAGCAATATTTTCTATTGCTACTATTTCTTTTGCTCAAACAACTGAAGCTGAAAAGGAATTAAAAACACAAAGTAAAGATTCTTTAGATGGCTGGAAAACAGGCGGGGTTTTATCATTGAATTTAACTCAAGTTAGTTTAACTAACTGGACAGCCGGAGGTGAAAACTCTCTATCTGTTAATGGGCTCTTAAGTTTATTCGCTAATCTAAAAAAAGGAAATTCTACTTGGGATAATTCTTTAGATTTATCATATGGGATTTTACAACAAGGAGAAGGGGATGTTAGAAAAACTGATGATAAAATCGATTTCACATCTAAGTATGGACAAAAAGCCTTTAAAAATTGGTATTATGCTGGTTTGGTTAATTTCAAATCTCAAATGACAGCGGGATATAATTACCCTGATGATTCAAATGAGATTTCAAATTTTTTAGCTCCTGCTTATATATTGGGAGCTATTGGAATGGATTATAAGCCTAGTGATGTTTTTACATTATTTATCTCACCTTTAACTATGAAAACAACTATTGTTAATGATCAAACCTTAGCAGATGCAGGAGCTTATGGCGTAGAAGCTGCAGAATATGACACACTAGGAGTTATTATTACTAGAGGGAAAACTATACGTTCAGAATATGGTGGGTATTTAAGAGCTCAATTAAAAAAAGATGTAATGAAAAATGTAAACCTTTTAACAAGGCTTGAACTTTTTTCAAACTATACAGAAAACCCAGATCATATTGATGTAAACTGGGAAGTATTGATTGCTCTTAAAGTAAACAAGTATATATCTGCAACAATATCTACTCAGCTATTATATGACCATGATATAGATATAGCTATTGACAACAATAATGATGGTATTACTGACAAGGTTGGCCCTAGAACTCAATTTAAAGAGGTCTTAGGAATAGGCTTTTCTTATAAATTTTAACAGTAAACATTAAAGACTTTAAAAACCCAAAGAAATCTCTTTGGGTTTTTTCTTTTCATAAAAGTTTGATTACTTTTCGCATACAATTTTTTATTGTAAGGCAACCAAATTTTTAAACCCACGTCTTTTATCGTAAATAATGGATCCTAAAGATCAGCATAATTTAGATGACATTGTAAAAAAATGTGTTAAAGGTGATCGAAAGGCCCAACATGAACTGTATAAAATATTTTACAGTAAAATGATGGGGGTTTGTTACAGATACACAAACAATGCTGAGGATGCAAGAGATATCTTGCAAGATGGATTCGTGAAAGTTTATACTAATTTGAAGAAGTATAACTTTCAAGGTTCTTTGGAAGGTTGGATTAGAAGAATAATGGTTAATACTGCCATTGACCACTTTAGAAAAACAAAAAATGTTTTTATGGTGGATGATGAAGATAACTATATATTAGAAAACAGTAAAGTTGAAAGTGCGGACTCTATTTACAGTCAGTTTGGTGAAAAAGTAATAATGGAAGCCATTCAATCTTTAAGCCCTGCCTATCAAACTGTTTTTAACCTAAATGTAATTGAAGGTTTTCAGCATAAAGAAATTGCTGAAAGACTTAATATTAGTGAAGGAACTTCTAAATCTAATTTAGCGAAAGCTAAAAAGAACTTACAAAAAATATTAATAGAAAAAGAAGCACGATTAAAGAATGAGTGATTTTAATAAAATAATTAAAGAGAAACTGGATCAATTTGAGGTTCCTTACAATGATGCTCATTGGGCTGAGATGGAAGGAAAACTTAATTCAATTCGTTCTACTAAAATTAAAAAGAATGTTTTTAGTGTTGCTGCAGTAATTACTATTTTATCAGCTATAGCCTACTTTATTATTCCTAATGAAAATACTATTAGTAATAATAACCCTATAGTAGAAACAAATAAAACTGAAGAAGTATCACAAAACAATTCTTCATCAAAGGAATTAAATCAGTCTAATAAAAAAATAGCTGTAAACGAAAATAAAGAAACGAACAACACTAAAATAAATATAGTTGAAAATGAAAATAATGAAATTTCAACAACAACTGACAACAATAATGTAGAAGAAAACAACATTACTAAAACAATAAATTCATCAACCACAAATTCTAATCATAATGAAAAGGTTAAAGTGATCTCTGATTTTATAGTTTATAACAATAAGGTTTGTTTAGATGAGGTTGTTAGTTTTGAAGCTATGGAAAACGATAGGCCTGTTTCATATTTATGGAATTTTGGAGATGGAACTATTTCTCACAAAAAAAATCCTAACCATATTTATAAAAACGATGGAGTTTATAGCATAACATTAACAATAATTGACAAAGAGTCAGGGACTGAGCACACTTCAATTCAAAGAGATGTGGTAACAATTTTGTCTAAACCTAATGTTGAATACACATATATAGAGGAGTCTACTAAACATGATGATAATAAATTAAAATACCCTTACACTACATTTAAAGTTAAAAGCTTTAAAAAAGGATATAGTTATGAATGGGACTTAGGAAATGGTGAAACACCAACTGGTAATGTTGCTAAAACTATTCATAAAAAAGCTGATAATTATTTGGTAAAACTTACTGTGAAGAATGTCGAAGGGTGTGTTACTTCTTCTTCAAAAAATATAAGTATAAAAAACAACTTCACTTTATATGCGCCAAATGCTATACGACATAACCCTGATAATCCAGAAAATGGTGTGTTTATGGTTAAAGCATTGATAGAATGGGATATTTCTTTTGAAATGATAATTACTGATAAAGCAGGGAAAGTTATTTATAAAACAACAGACAAGAATCAAGGTTGGAATGGTAAACTTAATAATACCGGTCAACAGATGGAAGAGGGTTTATATTTTTGGAAAATTGTAACAAAAGATGCTGAGTTTAACTCTCATTATCATCAGGGTGAAATACATTTAAAAAAGTAAATTATTATTAAAAGGGCTTTCATAAAATGTAAGCCCTTTTTTATATCAAAAACTTATCCTGATAGGATTTCAATAATAATGCCCAAAAATTAAATCTATACAGCATAAGGCATAGCATTTATATGCTAATTAAACTTCGAAACAATTTACCCTTTATTTTAGATAAGCTAATTTTAAAAAAATAACAGGTAACAAGCTCTTTGTTGTATAATTAAAAATTATTAACTTCCCACATATTTTGTATAAACCAATTTTTAGACAACTAAATATTAATTATTTCGACTTGTTCTACCAAATAGCAGTTAAAAATGACCTTAAACAAATATTTAATTGTTGTATTTCTGATTGTTGAATCTTTAACAACATTTTCTCAAGGAACAACTTGTGCAAATGCTGATCCATTTTGTACTGGAACTGTTGCGCAATTTTCAGCAAACATCAATACCCCCGCAGCCTCTGTATCAGAACCTGGTAATAATTATGGGTGTTTATCTACTTCGCCAAATCCAGCTTGGTATTATATGGAAATAGATACAGCAGGTAACCTAACTATTGACATCACTAACACTGGGAATGTAGATATTGATTTTGCTTTATGGGGGCCTTTCCCTAACCTAACTTCAGCATTAAATAATTGTGGCTCATTAGGTTCGCCTGTGGATTGTAGCTATTCTGCTACTGCATATCCCGAACAAGTTAATATCGTTGGCGCAAATGTTGGCGATGTATATCTTCTATTAATAACTAACTTTTCTAATTCTGCAGTAGATGTTTCTTTTACAAATGTCGCTGGTACTGCTAAAACAAATTGCTCTTTACTGGCACCATGCTCTATTACGAATATAACAGCAAATACTAGTCCTTGTAACACTTCAAACAACACATACAATTTAAGTGGCACTATTACTTTTGTTGACCCACCAACAACAGATACTCTTACAATAACAGATTGTAATGGAAATAATCAAATTTTTCTTGCCCCATTTATAAGTCCTTTAAATTATAACATAACAGGATTAAATGCTGATGGTCTTCCCTGTAGTGTTACAGGAGTCTTTTCAGCTGACACAAGTTGTAACTTTACAACTAACTTTAACGCTCCAGCACCTTGTGCACCTCCTTGCAATTTTGATAGTTTAACTGTTTTAATAGGTCCTTGTAATTCAAACAACACTTATGACTTAACAGGAATGGCTTATTTTAGCAATGCCCCAACAACTGGAACACTTACAATTACTGATAACTGTAGTGGTCTTGACACCACAATTTTTGCCCCATTCAATTCTCCTCAACATTGGGGAATATATAATATTCCTACTGGTAATGGAAATTGTAATATTACAGCTGTATTCTCTGCTGATCCAAACTGTACAATCACTATCACTGGTTACCCTCAAACAACTCCTTGCCCATGTAATGCTAATATAGGAACATTTACACCCAGCACAAATGGAAACACTCTTTACCCTAATAGGTTATGCTTTGGAGATCAGTTTACTTTAACAAGTAATGGAAATAATATAGATCCAAACCAAGCAAATAACCCGCCAGTTGCTCCACCTAATGGATATAATCCTGGTATTGGTTATTTGATTTATTCTTGCCCTCCTACTATTTTCCCTCAACAACCTTTCACAAACGACCCTTGTTTTGTTGGGCTAGTAGGGTTTGGAAATGCTTTTAATGACTTAAACTTCTTAGGTAGTCCAAGTTATGCTGGCCCATGGGTAAATAATACTATATACTATGTTCCAATAACATTTTACGATACTTTAAATACACCATATCTATATAGTTATACCAACACATCTAACAACTGTTATGATATGGGAACTCCTTTTGCCGTTCAATATTTAACTGAAATAACTTCAGTTATTGTTCCAGACTGTCAAGATAGCTCAGTAACAGTAACTTTAACTGGTGGATTGCCAGAGTTCGATGGATCTCTTTATACAGCATCAAATTTACTTCCTACAACAGCAAGCTTTGTGAATACAACTACTAACCATGGTGGAAATATAGTTATTAATGGCCTACAGAATGGTGACATGTATTCATTTGATGTTATTGACACTAACGGATGCCCAATTACTATAACTGGTGGACCTTTTGTGGGATTGCCTGATGCTAACGCCAATGTTGATGATACTTCATGTACACTTTCTTATAATTTAAATGCGATACCGAGTTTTGGAAATGGCACATGGTCATCACTAACACCAGGAGTTATTTTTGTGCCAAACAACACACCAAACTCAACAGTAACAGTTCCAAATACTGGAACCTTTACTTTTACTTGGACAGAAGATAACGGGAACGGGTGTATTACTTCTGACGATGTTACTATAACTTTTAATATTTTGAGTGTTCCAAACACTCCAACAAACCCACTTTGTAATGGAGGAACTGATGGGCAAATAGTTTTAGCTCCACAAGGTGGTATAGCTCCATATTCGTATTTATGGGATGCTAATGCAAATAACCAAACAACAAACCCTGCTATCAACTTAGGGGCTGGGAGCTATAACGTAACTGTTACTGATGCTTTTGGTTGTTTTGTTGATTCATTATTTACACTAACTGAACCTGCACCATTTACTTTTTCTACTGATTCAACAAATTCAAATTGTGGTTTACCAGATGGTACCGCTTCGGTATTAAACTTTGCTGGCGGAACTCCAGGGTATACTTATGATTGGGGTGCTGGTCCAACACCAAACAATGTGCTAACAAACCTAATTCCAGGCATTTATAGTGTTGTCGTTGAAGATGCTAATGGATGTGATACTACTATAAGTATAACTGTTGGTAATAACTTAGCATTTACTGCTAGTATCACTAATTTTAATGATGCTTTATGTTTCGGTGGTGCCTCAGGAAGTGCTACTGCAAATGGATCTGACCCAATGGCAACTTATAGTTTTTCATGGAACACAAACCCAGTTCAAAACACCCAGACTGCTAATGGATTAACTTCAGGAACTTACATATGTACTGTTACTGATCAAAGTACCGGATGTACTGATACCGTTTCTATAACAATTAGTGAACCTACTCAGTTAACAGTTAATGCTGGTGCTGATGTTTCTATTTGTATAGGAGGCAACACAAACATATCAGCTATTGGTGCTGGAGGAACTCCTCCTTACACTTATAGTTGGAACAATGGGCTTGGAGCAGGTCAAAATCACAATGCTGCCCCAATAACAACTACCTCTTATATTGTTACCATTACAGATGCTAATGGCTGCCAAAACATTGATACAGTAATAGTTAATGTATTTCCTCCTTTATCGATAATAGCTAGCAATGATGTCAACATTTGTCCTGGAGATTTAACGAACATATCAGCTGTTGGAGCAGGTGGAAATGGAGGACCTTATGTATATAACTGGGATAATGGACTTGGAGCAGGACAAAATCACAATGTTTCACCAAATACAACAACTATATATATTGTATCAATTGATGATGGTTGCTCTCAACCAGCATTTGACACTGTTATAGTTACGGTTAACCCTGTCCCTCAAGTAGATTTTATTGCTGACACTTTTGGTTTATGTGAAACTCCACAACTTCCTTTTGAATTTTATAATACTACAGACACTACAGGTGGTATGGTTGGCACATCATTCTGGAATTTTGGAGATGGAGGAACTGGATCTGGTGATACCGTCTCTCACATTTATTCTGGACCTGGAAGTTATGATATTACATTAACAATAACATCTTCTCCAAATGCAGGAGGGTGTACAGCAACTCTTACTAAACCTGGATACGTAACAGTATTTCCTAATCCAGTTGCTGATTTTAGTATGAACCCTAACCCAGCAACAATGTTTGACCCAACCATATATTTTCAAGATTTATCTTACAATAATATTATAAATTGGCATTGGGATATAGGAGGGTTTGATACTAGCGCAATTCAAAACCCAATTTATACTTTCCCGGAAGATACTGGAAAATACAACATAATACTTACAGTAACAGATATTAATGGGTGTGTAAGCACTATATCTAACACTGCAATTATAAAAGGGGAATTCGGAATTTTTATTCCTAATGCATTTACGCCAGATTTTGATGGTTTAAATGAAGGGTTTTTCCCTAAAGGTTTTGGGATATCTGATGATAAATATAATTTTTACATTTTCGATAGATGGGGTGAATTAATCTTTGAATCTCACTCTAAATTCGAGCCATGGAATGGGTTTTATAAAGGCACCCTAGTTCAGAACGGAGTTTATGTTTGGAGGCTTGAATTCAAAGATATTAATGGCCAAGAACACTCAAAAGTTGGTCATGTAAATGTCATTAAATGATCCTAATACCGAATATTAATAAAAAAAGTAACAGGTGCTTATCTGTTACTTTTTTTTTAAATGGCAACCATTTTGTTAATTCTCCGTCTAAAAGCTATATTTAATGGTATTTTAATTAGATTTATCCATTATAAAAGTTTT
>JARGOE010000022.1:5325-30063 GCA_029210015.1 Vicingaceae bacterium | reverse complement strand
GGTGGAGCTGTTTATGTTCAATCTGAGGTAAGTTGTTGTAATAACCAAGCTGCTTATGTAGATGCAATAATTGATGCAACAGTTACGGCTGGAGGGTCTATTACTCACAATGCTACAAAGGGTGGTTATTATCAAACTGGGCCAACATCTTCAACCCCATGTAATCCTAACCCACCAACATGGGTAACTCATGGTGCAGCTGCTAGACCTTTTACAGGAACCCCTGCAGTAAATATATTTTTAGAAGCAAATAATGTTTGCCCTAGCACTATAGGTCCTGGAGATGTTATTGGTGTTAAGTTTAGGGCTTGTGACATGATTTCTGGCCAGGGAGCACTTATGTCTATTGGTGATTTTAATGTGTTTCCAACAGCTGGAGCGTGTAATACCGTTGGAATTTTAGGCACACCTAATGATAACACTGTAATAGATTACATAGCCTCATTAATGCCAACCTTATTATCTTGTGCTCCAGTAAATCCATCAGCTTTGGTAATGATTCCTCACAATGACACAACTGTTTGTACTGGAGACAATTTGCCTGCTTATGTTTTCGCTAGTAATCCAACAGGAGCAACTTTTGACTGGTCAAATTCTAACCCTGCAATAGGTCTTGCTGCTAATGGTGTAGGAAATACACCTACATTTGTAGCTACTAATCCTGGTGCAACACCAATCACTGGAATGATAATAGTGACTCCAACATTGAATGGATGTCCTGGAACACCCGACACTTTTAATATAACTGTTAATCCTCCTCCAACTGTAGATGCTGGACTAGATACAACAGTTTGTGAAAATGACCCAGCTGGATTAGGTGGCAGCCCAACAGCAACTGGAGGTGGTGGAGCTCCATATGTTTACAGCTGGACACCTGTTGCAAACTTAAATAATCCTACCTTGTCTAACCCAACAGCTACTCCATCATCAGTCGGATCAACAACTTACACTGTTCAAGTTACAGATGCTAGTGGTTGTATTGGTTTTGATAGTCTTATTGTAAATGCAATTAGTTGTTGTGTAGTTAATATTGTTGACACTGTTATAGTTGATGTTAGCTGCTTTGGCTTTTGTGATGGAACAGTTCAGATAATTGCTAATGGTGGTGCTAATCAATACAGTATTGATGGTATTAATTGGCAACCAAGTAATACTTTTAACAACCTTTGCCCAGGCCAATATACTGTTTATGCTTCTGACGGAAATTGTTCAGATTCTATCATCGTTAATATTGATGAACCTACTCAAATAACAATTCCTGCAGTTATAACTGATGCAAGTTGTGCCGGTGCTTCTGATGGACAAATAGTAGTTGCCCCTCAAGGAGGAACTCCTGGGTATACTTATTCCTGGACTATTCCTGGAGTTGGAAATAACCCTGTTGCTTCGAATTTACCAGCTGGACAATATACTGTTACTGTTACTGATTTTAATGGATGCTTTTTAGATTCAACCTTTACTGTTGGCCAACCTGCACCACTTAATTTAGGTAGTTTTGAAGGAGATATCTTATCAGGGTGTTCGCCTTTAGAAGTACAGTTTACAAATACTACAAACCCTGCAACTTTTGTGAGTATGTTTTGGGAATTAGGGAATGGTGACACATCATCAGTTAGTCCAGTTTCTACTACTTATATTACCCCAGGAACTTATGATGTTAAATTAACTATCACTGATGCTACTGGATGTCAGGGTGTTGTTGAGAAATTAGCATACATTACTGTTTATGATGATCCAACTGCTGCTTTTACAGCTAACCCTGGACAAGCTACTGTTTTTGATCCAACTTACAATTTTATTGATTTATCTCAATATAATATTGTTAATTGGGATTGGAATTTTAATAATCTTGGAACTAGCAACGAGCAAAATCCAATCTTTACTTTCCCTGAAGATACAGGAACTCATAATATTACTTTAATAGTTGTGGATAATCATGGTTGTATAGATACTGTATCTCATACTGTTATCGTAAAAGGAGAACATGGAGTTTTTGTTCCTAATGCTTTCACTCCTGATTTTGATGGGAAAAACGATGGGTTTTCACCTAAAGGATTTGGAATTTCAGATGTAGGTTATTCATTTTTAATCTTTGATAGATGGGGAGAGAAACTATTTGAAACTACTGATATTAATACTCCATGGTATGGTGACTATAAAAACAAACTTGTTCCTAACGGAGTTTATGTTTGGAAATTAGAATTCAAAGATTTGAATGGGCATAAACATTCTCAAGTAGGAAAAGTTACGATAGTTAAGTAACATTCTACTGTTAATAGATTGCTTATAGTTTTGATTTTTGAATACTTCCACTACCTATATTTGGGTAGTCTAAATGGAAAATCAAAACTCAAATAATATCAAAAATTTATTGAAACAAAATTCTATAAAGAATTTTGTTTCAATAAATGATTTAAGAGATAAAGAGTACAACAATACTTTACTGACTCATGATGAACGTATTGCACTTAAAAACTTTGATCGTTTCAGGGTAAAATGTTTGTCACAAAAAAAATCAGAGAAAGAATTCCATAACACCTATCAACAATTACAAGTTATGGCAAACCTTAGCTCCTTTAAAGAATTCTTAAAAGAAGAATACTACGGATAATTCTACTCTTTTTTATATCTTTACTAGATAATTAAAAAAGTTATTATGAAAAAATTATACACGTTATTAACCTTAGCAATAGGATTTACAACTGTTGCTATTGCACAACCTACTCTAACAGCAGCAAACTATGTTACTGCTATTAATGACAATCAATTATATTACATTGCTGATACAAATTCGGTTATAAACCCTACTATAGGAGCCAATGTTATTTTTAACTATAATGGATTAAGAGGTTATGGAATGACTCAAAACCAATACATTATTGACCCTACAACTACAACCTACACTGGTGATTTCCCATCAGCAAATTATGCTGATACAAGTACTGCCTTAGCAACTAATATTAGGTATACTGAACTAGTAAGTACAGATAGCTTAATTAATTTAGGGTTTGTAGCAAATGTACCTCCTTATGGAGATGTTATTGCCAGATATAATTACAACCCAGAGATTGCAATGAAATTTCCTTTTAATTATGGCGACACATACAATGACATATATAGTGGAAACTTTACTATTGCAACTCAAAACACTGACGGAAATGGAACAGTAACTGTTAGTGCAGATGCATGGGGTCAATTACAATTGCCTGGTGGAGTTGTTATAGACTCTGTTTTAAGAGTTAGAACTGTTGAGTATGTTGTTACTGATACCATTACAATTGTTTTTCCTCCAGTAACAATACCACCTGTTACAATTGACGGAGAATCTATTAATTACTACAAACCAAGCATAAGTAAATTTCCTTTATTGTCATATGTCGGTGGTTCTATAAAGCAGGGAACTACTGTTGTAGATTCTAACAAAACCTTTATTTCTCAATACCCATTATTTAATGTTGGGGTTGAAGAATTAGAAAGCAGCTTTATTGATATGAATTTATTTCCAAACCCATCTAACAATGGAAATGTTACTTTGGCATTAGAGGTTGAAAAAAATTCAGAAGTAAAAGTCATCTTAATGAATAATTTAGGACAAAATGTTAAGACTATTTTTAATGGTAATGCAAATAAAGGATTAAATAATATCAATTTCAATACAGAAAATTTATCCTCAGGAATTTATTTTGTAACAACATACATTAATGGATCTGGAGTCGCAAAAAAATTTATCATTCAATAGAAAAAATATTACATACAGTATATAAAAAAGGGAGCTAAAATTTAGCTCCCTTTTTTATAATATTTTAATTATGAATTGCGTTATTAAACCATGAACAAAATCATAAATAAAATAGAGCAATTTGAATTGTGGTTTAACAATAATTTGGGATGGTTTTTTATTAATGGTCGAAAACAAAGTGAAAAATCAAATCGCTAATTATAGTATGCTCTGACGAGTAGCTTCAAATAAAACAACCGCTGCAGATTGCACTACATTCATAGAAAAACTATCACCAATCATTGGTATATGAATTGATGTCTCACAGTTTTTAATTACTTCATCTTCTAACCCTAGATTCTCATTACCAAAAAACAAGCAGAAAGAGCTAGGTAAGTTTTTGAAATCAAATTCATTTATTGAAATAGATTCTGATGTTGTATCTACTGCTATTTTTAAAACCTCTTTAGGAAGTTTCTCCGATATTGAATCTTTATCGACAAATTGCCAATCAACTTTTTTAAAAGAAGTTGTTGCATTCCTCTTAATTTTGGACACCTTATAATTCTGCTCATCACCAACAAAATATACTTTTTTAACTCCAAAATTATCACAAACTCGTAACAACGCTCCTAAATTTTCAGCGGATAAGAAATCCCATGCTACAACAATAGGAGGGTGTTCCCATTTAGCTGTAGCATTATGATTAAAGTAAGATTGGTTATCTATTTTTTCAGACATTATAACTTCACACAAACATTTTTCGGTTCAGTGAAAAAATCTAAAGCTTCAAAACCGCCTTCGCGGCCAACACCTGAGCTTTTCACTCCTCCAAATGGAGTTCTTAAATCCCTAAGCAACCAACAGTTTATCCAAACAATACCAGCATGTATTTTAGCAGCCATGTTATGTGCTTTAGTTATATCTTGAGTCCATACAGTAGAAGCTAAGCCATAAACTGTAGAATTTGCCATCATTAACACTTCTTCTTCTGTATCAAATGGCATTATAGTAGTTACTGGCCCAAATATTTCTTCTTGATTAGTCCTACAATCATAGCTCAACCCTTCTATAATAGTTGGTGCTATGTAATAACCATTTTCATATTCGCCCTCTAATTTAACCTGATGTCCACCAACTAAAACAGTTCCCCCTTCCTCTTTGGCTATATCAACGTAGCTTAATACTTTTTTCATATGAGGTTCAGACACTACAGCACCTAGATTTGAATCTTCAGCTAAAGGATTTCCTACTTTCAGCTTTTTCGTTTTATCAACAAAAGCATCTCTAAATTTCTCATAAATACCACGTTGAACAAAAATTCGAGAACCACACAAACATATTTGGCCTTGGTTTGCAAAAGATGAAAGCACTGTAGTCTTTAATGCTTTTTCAAAATCACAATCATCAAAAATGATGTTCGGGTTTTTTCCACCTAACTCTAAAGACAACTTCTTAAACATTGTTCCAGCTGTACTAATAATCTGTTTACCTGTAACAGTCCCTCCTGTAAATGAAATTACTGGAATATCAACATGCTCAGTAATTGCAGCACCAACCTTGTGTCCTAAACCATGTACAATGTTTAGCACTCCTTTTGGTAACCCTGCCTCTATACATAATTCTGACAATAAATAGGCTGTATATGGTGTTACTTCAGATGGTTTTGCAACCACAGTATTTCCTGCGGCTAAAGCAGGAGCAATCTTCCAACTAAATAAATACAATGGCAAATTCCATGGAGAAATACAGCCGCAGACACCAATTGGTTCTCGTAAAGTATAATTTATTGCAGCACCTTCCATTGAATGTGATTGAGAAGCGTAATGCAAAATTCCAGTAGCGTAAAAATTAAAATTGGCAGCAGCTCTAGGTATATCAACAGTTTTAGCAAGTTTTAACGGTTTTCCATTATCCTTAGATTCTGCTAATGCCAATCGATCTAGATTGTCTTCAATTAAACTCGCCAACTTTTGTAAAATTCTTGATCGAGTTTCTTTAGGTGTTTTACTCCATTCAGGAAAAGCTGCTTTTGCTGCCTTTGTTGCTAACTCAACGTCATCTTTTTCTGAGTCTGGAATTAAAGAATAAACCTCCCCTTTAGAGGGGTCATAATTATCAATATAATTGCCGGCAATTGGATCTACCAATTCTCCATTTATATAATTTTTAATCTTTTCCATATCACCAATTTATAAGGTAAAGGTATTATTTTTAAAATAATTTATTGTATTTCTTGGAACATATATAGAAAATTATATATATTTGCATCTATATATGTAGATGTTTAGATATGAATATAGCAATAGACAAATTAGAAAGCGCTTCAGAGACCTTAAAAGCAATTGCTCACCCAATTAGAATTTCAATAGTTGGATTACTTGATAGTGATAGTGAATTAAGTGTTACTGAAATTTATGAAGCTCTTAAAATTGAGCAGGCTGTTGCCTCACATCATTTAAGTATTTTAAAAAATAAAGATGTATTAATTGTAAATCGAGTAGGAAAAAATTGTTTTTACAAATTAAAGCATCCACAACTTTCTCAAATAATAACGTGTATTGAAACATGTCAGAAATAAAGTGTAAATGGAAATTTTAGGATATATATTCGCAATTATTGTTGGCCTAACACTAGGGTTAACTGGAGGTGGTGGTTCTATTTTAACTGTACCAGTATTAGTTTATTTAATAGGCGTTTCTCCTGTTTTAGCAACTGCCTATTCTCTATTTATTGTTGGTGCATCCTCATTAGTAGGTGCTGCAAGTTTTATGAAACAAAAATTAGTGCACTATAAAACTGCAATAATTTTTGGATTGCCTGCATTGGTTGCTGTGTATGCAACTAGAAAGTTTATTGTTCCTGCTGTTCCTGAAAACATTATTGAAACATCAAGTTTTGTTTTAACTAAAAATGTTTTCATTATGGTTTTTTTCGCTATTGTGATGCTTCTTGCAGCTGTATCTATGATAAAAAAGAAAAAGAAAATTGAAGAAAAAGAACAAGAAATCAAGTATAACTACCCTATGATCTTAGTAGAAGGAATAGGTGTTGGAATGGTAACAGGTTTTATTGGAGCTGGAGGTGGATTTTTAATAATACCTGCCTTAGTCATATTTGCTAAAATGCCTATGAAACTAGCTGTAGGAACTTCTCTTTTAATTATCTCTATTAAATCATTAATTGGGTTTTTAGGAGATATTGGAGAGCAAGAAATTGATTGGAATTTCCTATTAATCTTCACAGCAATCACTGTAATTGGAATATTCATTGGCCTTCAATTAAATAAAAAAATATCTGCTCAAAATTTAAAAAAAGGATTTGGGTGGTTTGTGCTCTTTATGGGTGCATTTATAATAATTAAAGAAATAATAATAAATTAAAAACAAATATTATGTACGTAAAACAATTATACACAGGATGTTTAGCAGAAGCTGCTTATTATATTGAATCAAATGGAGAAGCTGCGATAATTGATCCTATAAGAGAAACAGAGCCTTATACAGAATTAGCAGCTGAAAGAGGAGCAAAGATAAAATATGTTTTTGAAACTCATTTCCACGCTGATTTTGTCTCAGGACATATTGATTTAGCTAAAAAATCAGGAGCGACTATCGTATATGGACCAACAGCAAACCCTTCATACGATGTTCATATTGGATCAGACAATGAAGAATTTAAAATTGGCAACATCACTATAAAGTTGTTACATACTCCTGGTCATACTCCTGAATCATCAACTTATTTACTAATTGATGAAAATGGAAAAGAAGAAGCTATTTTTACTGGTGACACTTTATTTTTAGGAGATGTTGGAAGGCCTGACCTGGCTATAAAGTCTGATGTAACTGAAAAAGATTTAGCAGGAATGTTATTTGATTCCTTAAGAAATAAAATAATGCCTTTAGCTGACGATGTTACTGTTTACCCAGGTCACGGAGCTGGTTCTGCTTGTGGAAAAAACATGAGTAGCGAAACAATTGGAACCTTAGGTGATCAGAAAAAAACAAACTATGCACTCCGCTCAGATATGACAAGAGAAGAATTTATCACCGAGGTTTTAGATGGTATCACAGCGCCCCCGCAATACTTTCCTAAAAATGCCATGCTAAATAAAACTGGATATAAGAGTATTGATGACATAATGAATAATAGTGTAAAGGCACTTACATTATCAGAGGTTGAAAACAGTATGGATGATGCATTAATTCTCGACACTCGCTCAAATATAGATTTTGTGAAAGGATTTATTCCTGGATCAATATCAATAGGCATAAATGGGTCATTTGCTGTATGGGTTGGAGCATTAATTGAAGACTTACACCAAAAAATTATTGTAATTGCTGACGCAGGAAAAGAAGAGGAAGTTGTATTGAGACTAGCGAGAGTTGGTTATGATAACTGCATTGGATATTTAGAAGGAGGCTTTAATTCTTGGAAAAATGCTGGGAAAGAGATAGACACTATTGAATCTATTTCTGCATCATCATTAAAAGATAGGTTAAACTCAACTAATCAAATTGTTGATGTTAGAAAGCCAGGAGAGTACCAAGCAGAGCATTTAGAAAATGCATTGAGCTTTCCATTAGATTATATTAATGATCACCTTACAGATTTAGATACTGAAAAAGAACATTTAATTCATTGTAAGAGCGGATACAGATCGGTAGTTGCAGCATCAATATTAAAAAAACAAGGGTATAAAAATGTAGTTGATATTGCTGGTGGATTCCAAGCAATTAGTGAAGACAGTTCTTTACCAATAACAGCATTTGTTTGCCCTTCAACACTATAAAAAATGGATATATTAAGTGAACCATGGCCATGGTATGTTACTGGCCCTCTTATTGGCTTATTTGTCCCTTTATTACTAATAATTGGAAATAAAGCCTTCGGAATTTCTTCAAGTATTAAGCATATATGTGCTGCTTGTTTGCCGGTAAAAAGCATTTCATTTTTCAACTATGATTGGAAAAAGGATTCTTGGAATTTGTTTCTAGTTGCAGGTATAATTCTTGGAGGAATAGTGACTGGATTAGTTGTAGATCTTGATTATTCAGTTATGATTAGCGAACAAACAAAAGCTGACCTCTCAGTATTAGGGTTCTCAAACTTTAATGGATTTCTGCCAGAGAAAATATTTAGTTGGGACTCTCTAAACAGTATAGGTGGATTTGTAATTTTAATCGGTGGAGGATTTTTAGTAGGTTTTGGAACTAGGTACGCCAATGGATGTACTTCAGGGCATGCAATTATGGGGATGTCTTTACTAAGTATTGGTTCGCTGGTTGCAGTTATTGGATTCTTTCTAGGAGGTTTATTAATGACTCACTTTTTATTCCCTATAATATTTTAAACTATGAAAAATTTAAAGTTTTTATTCTTAGGTATGCTATTCGGAATTGTTTTAATCAAAGCAGAAGTAATCTCTTGGTTTAGAATTCAGGAAATGTTTCGTTTCCAATCGTTTCATATGTTTGGAATCATTGGATCAGCCGTAGTAATTGGAGCAATAAGCATATTAATCATAAGAAAATTTAATATTAAATCCATCAATGGTGAAAAAATTGATCCTAAGCCTAAACCTTTTAACAAGGTAGGGAACATTACTGGAGGATTCATTTTTGGACTAGGCTGGGCTCTTGTTGGTGCTTGCCCAGGGCCATTATACGCTTTATTAGGCTCTGGATATTCAATTATTGCTTTACCTATTGTTGGTGCAATAATAGGAGTTATCACTTATGGTGCGTTAAAAAATAAATTACCACATTAAAATATAAGAAATGGAAAATATAAATTTAAAAGAAGCAACAATCGTTGATGTTAGAGAACCTTTTGAGTTCGAAATGGGAAAAGTTGATGGATCTATCAATATTCCATTAGACCAAATACCAGAAAAGATTGAAGAGTTAAAAACCATGAAAAAACCATTAGTTCTTTGCTGTGCTTCTGGTGGAAGAAGCGGGCAAGCCACCCAATTTTTAGAAAGTAAAGGTGTTGAAGATGTTCACAATGGAGGTGGATGGAATATGGTACAAATGCAAATGATATAAATTATGAGTTTTTTAAGAAAAATATTTGGTTTAGGACCAAAAGTAAATCACTATGAATTAATTGAAAATGGCGCTGTACTAATTGATGTTAGAACTCCTTCTGAATTTAAGCAAGGGCATGCAAATGGAGCTAAAAATGTGCCTTTAGATACAATTGCAAACAAGGTTAAGAAAATTGAGCAACTTAAAAAACCTATTGTTTTATGTTGTAGATCTGGAATGAGAAGTGGACAAGCTACTGCAATTTTAAAAAGAAATGGAATAGAAGCATATAATGGTGGCCCATGGAATAAATTTGCATAATGAAATATTGGCTAAGTAAAAATAAAACCCCTTTATTGATTAGTGTTTTAGGAGCAATAGTTGGTTATAGTTATTGGTATTTTGTAGGTTGTGCAAGTGGAACTTGTGCTATCACATCTGTTTGGTGGCGAAGCACTATATATGGAGTAATTATGGGCTGGTTATTAGGTAGTTTAATTAATGAAAAAGTAAATAAAAAAATAAAACAAAATGAAGATTAAATTTTTAATACTAATCCTTCTTTCCTTAAATTTCATTGCTTGTAATAATTCAGAAACTGAATCTACAGAAACAATACAAGAAGTTGTAGAAAAAGTAAATATAGACTATATAAAAGAAGGGAAAACTATAGCTGAAAATACATTTAAAGTGTTGAGTTCTAATTTACAGCAAGCCATGGTTGATGGGGGAATAGAAAATGCCTTAGGTTACTGTAATATTAAAGCAATGCCTTTAACAGATTCTTTATCGAAGCATTACAATGTAACTATAAAAAGAGTATCCAACAAAGCAAGAAATCCTTTAAATCAAGCCTCAGAAAACGAACAAAAAATTCTAAATAATTATTTAGAAAGTATTGAAAATAGGAAGCCTATTATTTCAAAAAACGAAAATGCGAACACTAGTTTTTACGCACCAATAACTACTAAAGGCTTATGCTTAAATTGTCATGGTATAGTTGGCGAAACGTTACTGCCTGAAAATCATGTAAAAATCCAATCATTATACCCTAATGACCTAGCAACAGGCTACAAAATTGATGAGTTAAGAGGTATGTGGAGTATAGAATTTAAAAACTAAAAACATGTCAAATTTTAATGAACTTATAAATTCCGACACCCCAGTATTAGTAGATTTTTATGCTACTTGGTGTGGTCCTTGTAAAACAATGTCACCTATCTTAGATGAAGTAGCAACAAAAGTGCAAGGAAAAGCAAAAATTATTAAAGTAGATGTTGACAAAAATCAACAAGCTGCTGCAGCTTATCAAGTGCGAGGTGTACCTACTTTAATCTTGTTTAAAAACGGGAAACAAATTTGGAAACAATCTGGAGTAGTACCAACAAATGAATTAGTAAATTTGATTAATCAAAACATCTAAAAAAAATGAAAAAAATATCATTAATACTAACAATTCTTTTTATTGTATCAACTGTTAAAAGTGTAGGTCAAACAACAGAAGAACAAACTAAAACTACTGGTGTTTTTAATATTAATGTAACCCAATTTAAAAAATTAGTAGATTCAAAAAAAGGATTAGTCTTAGATGTAAGAACTCCCGAAGAATGGGCAGATGGGACTATTGCTAATGCACAAAAAATTAATTATTACGATAATAATTTTGCAGAAAAAATTGAATATTTAGATAAAAATACTCCGGTATTAATTTATTGCAAAAAAGGAGGGAGAAGTTCAAGTGCTGCTGAAATACTTAAAGAAAAAGGCTTCAAAAAAGTATTCAACCTTATGGGGGGTATAACTGCCTGGATTGATAAAGGTTATAAAATTGAAAAATGATATAGATTATGAAAAAATTTGTTCTAGTTTTTAGCAGTATTTTGATTGTATTTCTTTATTCCTGCTCAGGTAATTCAAATCCAAATGCAACTACTCAAGAAGTAACTCAAGTAGAAGCTACAATAGTTGATGTAACAGTTAATCAGTTTAAAGATTTGCTTGTTGAATTAGGTGGAACTGTATTAGATGTTAGAACTCCTGAAGAATGGGCTGAAGGAACAATATCAAAAGCCGAAAAAATAAATTTTTATGACGATAATTTTGCTTCGGAAATTGAAAGATTAAACAAAGAAGAGCCTGTTTTTGTTTATTGTAAAAGAGGAGGAAGAAGTGCTAGTGCAGCTGAAACTCTGAAAGAAAAAGGTTTTAGTAAAATTTATAATTTAGATGGTGGTTTAACTGCCTGGATAGATGCAGGAAATCAAACTGTTAAATAAAAATTAGTATTGTTAACGAGCTGTGAAAAATTAATTTTTCACAGCTCGTTTTTTTTACTATTTCACTCTAAAAATATGACTACTTTTACACCTCATTTCACGGCAAAATAAAATATGAGTGACGCTATAAAACACGAATGCGGAATAGCTATGGTTAGGCTATTAAAACCGCTTCAGTATTACATTGATAAATATGGTACAGCAACCTACGGGTTAGATAAAATGTACTTATTAATGGAAAAGCAACATAATCGTGGACAAGATGGCGCAGGAATAGCAAACATTAAATTCGATGTTGCCCCAGGAGAAAGATACATTAGCCGATACCGATCAAATGACTCTCAACCAATCAAGGATATTTTTGGGAAAATAAACAACAAATTTCAACAAGTTTACGATTACAAACCAGCACTTTTAAAAGATGCTGATTGGCTTAAAAGCAATGTTGCCTTTACTGGCGAATTATCTTTAGGTCATTTACGTTACGGAACTTTTGGAGGAAATAGCATTGAGCATTGCCATCCCTTTTTACGTCAAAATAACTGGATGACTAAAAACTTGGTTGTTGCTGGTAACTTTAACCTTACCAATGTTGATGAATTATTTGATATTTTAGTTGAAATTGGTCAACACCCAAAACAAAAGTCCGATACTGTTACCGTAATGGAAAAAATCGGACATTATTTGGACGAAGGTAACCAAGCCTTATACGATAAATTTAAAGCCGAAGGTCATTCACGTAAAGACATCTCTAAGCTTATTGCGGATAATTTAGATTTACAAAAAATATTGCAAAACTCTGCAATCGATTGGGATGGAGGTTATGCTATGGCAGGTTTATTAGGACATGGAGATGCTTTTGTTTTAAGAGACCCTTCTGGAATTAGACCAGCTTTTTGGTATCAAGATGATGAAGTTGTTGTAGTAACATCTGAGCGACCAGTTATCCAAACAGCATTTAATGTGCCTATTGATACGATTAAAGAAATTACTCCTGGTCATGCTTTAATTATCCGTAAAAATGGTGAAGTAGCCGAAAAAATGGTTCGTGAACCTTTACCAAAAACATCGTGTTCTTTTGAGCGTATTTATTTCTCTAGAGGAAGTGATAAAGACATCTATACAGAACGAAAGCAGTTAGGAAGAAACGTTGTCCCTCAGGTACTTAATGCAATAGATAATGATTTAAAAAACTCTGTTTTTTCATTTATTCCTAATACTGCCGAAATATCTTTTTATGGTTTAATGAAAGGAATGCAAGAGAAACTGAATGATGTTAAAGCAGATAAAATTGCGGCTCTAGGAAGTAATCCTGCAAAAGAAGATGTTTCTAACATATTAGCCTTAAGGAATAGGATTGAAAAAATTGCTATTAAAGATGCTAAGCTAAGAACCTTTATTACACAAGATAATAGTAGAGATGATTTAGTAACTCATGTTTACGACATTACTTATGGCAGTGTTTATCCTACCGACAACTTGGTAATTATTGATGATTCTATAGTTAGAGGAACTACATTAAAGCAAAGTATTTTAAGAATTTTAGATCGATTAAACCCTAAAAAGATTGTGGTAGTTTCTTCTGCTCCACAAATACGATATTTAGACTGTTACGGAATTGATATGGCTAAATTGGGCGATTTTATTGCATTTCAAGCAGCTATAGCCTTACTAAAAGAAAAAGGCAAGCAAAACATTATTGAAGAAGTATATGAAAAGTGTAAAGCACAAGAAGATTTACCAAAAGAAGAAATTCAAAACCATGTAAAAGAAATTTACGCTCCTTATACAGCTGAAGAAATTTCTAAAAAAATATCTGAATTGTTAACTCCAGAAAACATGAATGCTCAAGTAGAAATTGTTTACCAAAGCATTGAAGGATTGCATCATGCATGTCCAGACCATAAAGGTGATTGGTATTTTACAGGTAATTTCCCAACTCCGGGTGGTAATAAAGTAATTAACCGAGCATTTATTTACTACTACGAAGGTATTAATAAGCGGGCTTACTAAATATTACTAACCTGAAATAGCAATGTGAGCAATGGCATCTCCTTTATTTACAATAGGAGAATGGTTTAAGCAAATAATATATCCAGTAGCTGTGGCTTTTACTTTCTTCTCAAAAAATCCATAGGGGTCTGTTATTAAACCAATTACTGCTCCTTTTTTTATTGCTTCTCCATTTCTTAAAATAGAACGGTACATCCCTGAATGATTTGCCCTCACCCATTTAGATTCTTCAAAAATAACTTGAGAGGTACTTTCTATCTGTGGGGAAAAATTGGCTGGAAATTTTTTAACTCCTAAAAAATCTAACACATTTAATGCTCCTGTAATTCCTGCCTTTGTCACATACCTATCTAAATCCAAAGATTTACCACCTTCAAACAACAATACTTTCTTACCTAATTTGTTAGCAGATTCTCTATATGATTTTTCTCTATGAGATGAATACTTAATAAACTTAGCTCCAAATACTTTTGCCAAATCTAACATTTCTTCATTCTTAGAAATTCTAACTTGAGAATAATTAAACCGATCATCTCCGCCTGTATGATAATCGATACAATAATCTGCATGTACAACAATCTCGTTCATAAAAACATGCGCAAAAGTACTAGCCAAAGAACCATTTTTAGATCCCGGAAAAACCCTATTCAAATCCTTCCCATCAGGAAATTGTCTCGTTTTAATCAAAAAACCAAACACATTTAAAACAGGCACACAAATAATCATCCCAGCATCTGGAACATTAAATTTATTAGCGACTATTTGTCTTACTATTTCAATTCCATTCACTTCATTGCCATGAATTCCAGCGCTAATTAAAACACATGGGCCATCCTTTTTAGCTCGACTAATAATTACCGGAACTTCAATTTTTGTTCTAGTATGCAATCGAGCAATATCAATTTTAATTTGATAGCTTTTACCAGGTTCAATTTTTTCACCCAGAATTGTAATTTCTTTAGCCATGTTTTCTAATAATTAAGAAAATGAATGCGATAAATGTATACAATAAAACATTATACTAACAATTCCTTTAAAAGTATCTTAATAAAAACAACTAGGCACTTTTATTGTAACTTTAACTTTATGAAAAAGATTGTCTTACTTTTTACTTTCTGCTTTTTACTTTCTGCGTTTAATGGTGCTATAGCACAATTTAGTCATCAAGACACATTAAGAGGAAGTATAACTCCAGAGCGAAGTTGGTGGGACTTAACCTATTATCATTTAAGTGTAAATGTTGATATCGCTAAAAAGAGTATATCTGGCAGTAATATAATTCAATATAAAGTATTACATCCTCACAACACTTTACAAATAGAACTTCAAGAACCACTTAAAATCACAAAAATCATTCAAAACAATAATGAATTGTCTTTTAAAAAAGATGGCTACACTTACTTTATAATATTACAAGAAGAACAAGATGTTGGGGCTATCAAGCATTTAAAAGTTTATTACGAAGGCATCCCTCAAGAAAGTGAAAATCCGCCTTGGAGTGGAGGTTTAACTTGGAAAAAAGATAACAATGGAAATGATTGGATAGTTACTACATGTCAAGGAGATGGAGCAAGTCTTTGGTGGCCCAACAAAGACCACGCTTATGATGAGCCAGACAGCATGTTAATCAGTATAACTGCTCCTAATCACTTAATGGATATTAGTAATGGTAGATTAAGAAGTGTTGTCCAAAATAAGGAACAAACTAAAACCTTTAATTGGTTTGTTTCAAATCCGATTAACAATTATGGTGTAAATATGAATATTGGCGACTATGTTCATTTTAATGAAGTTTATAAAGGGTTAAAAGGCAGTTTAGATTGTGATTATTATGTATTGAGAGATAATCTTGAGAAGGCAAAAAAACAGTTTAAAGAAGTGCCAAGAATGTTAGAAGCTTTTGAGTATTGGTTTGGGCCTTACCCATTTTATGAAGATGGATATAAATTAGTAGAAGTACCTTATGCTGGCATGGAACATCAAAGTTCTGTTACCTATGGAAATTATTTTGAAAATGGTTATCGTAAAAAAGATATAAGTGGAACAGGTTGGGGAATGAAATTTGATTTTATTATTGTTCATGAATCTGGTCACGAATGGTTTGCTAACAACATTACTCATAAAGATGTTGCTGATATGTGGATACATGAAAGCTTTACTTCCTATTCCGAAAGCCTGTTTTTAGATTATCATTTTGAAACTGAGATTGCAAATATGTACGTTCAAGGAATAAGAAAAAACATACTAAACGACAAGCCAATAATAGGCACAAATAATGTGCATCAAGAAGGTTCTGGTGACATGTATTATAAAGGCTCAAACATATTACACACTTTACGTCAACTACTAGAAAATGACACACTTTGGCGAGAAATATTAACAGGCTTAAACAAAGATTTTTATCACCAAACTGTAGACACTAAACAAATTGAAAATTACCTCAGTGAAAAAACAGGTAAAGACCTTACTGCCTTTTTTAATCAGTATTTAAGAACCAACAAAGTACCAGTTTTGGAATATATCTTAAACGATGAATTTATTCAATTCCGGTATGTAAATATTGTTGAAGGGTTTGATATGCCTATTAGAGTTTTTATTGATGAGAAGGAAGAATGGTTATTCCCAAATAACGAATGGAACACCTATAATTTTGAAGAAAAAGATGCTAACTTAAGTCTCGATTTCAACTTCTATGTGGAATACGAAGGATTACCTGATGATTAAATTACTATATTTGAATTAGAATTTCCTCGTCAATGAAACCAATTCTATTAGTAATCACTTGTCTAATTTTAATTCCACACTATGGAATTTCTCAACCACACTCTAAGGAAGAATTGTATTATTTGGATAGCCTGCATTCCTTAATTGAAAATCAAAATTCTCACGATACTGTAAAAGTAAATGGGTTGTTTAAATTAGTTAGGTTCTATTTCCTTCAGCAGCCAGACTCTGCTATAACTGTAGCTATTCGCGCAAAAAATATTTCTGAAAAAATTGACTACGTTGATGGAAAAAGTAATAGTTATGGGTGGCTCGGTTATTTATTGAAAAAACAAGGAGATATTCCACTTGCCTTAGAATATTACCATAAAGGGCTTGCTGTTGCTGAAAAAGCAGGAAACAAACCAAGTGTTTCTATCACGCTAAATAATATCGGTCTTATCTATAAGCGACAAGGAGATATTGAAAATGCACTTAAATATTATTTCCGTAGTCTTGAAATTGAAGAAGAAATCAATAATAAACAAGGAATTGCAGCTGCATTAAATAACATTGCTGTAATTTATAAAGATCAGATTGATGCATTTATAAAAATGCAATACTCCAAAGAGAAAATTAATAAAAAGAGAAATCAGGCGTTAGATTTTTATCGAAGAAGTTTAGAAATTTATAGTGATTTAGATGACCAACAGGGATTAGCAATTGTCTATAACAACATTGGTTCAGTCTATAGAAACCATGTGGAGGATATGCTTAAAAATAGTGAAAACCAAGATAGTATCAAGGTTAAAACTCAAAAATCACTAGAATACTATTACAAAAGTCTTGACATTGAAAAGTCTCTTAATAATCTTCAGGGTATTGCAATTAGCCAAGTAAATATTGGGGTTGTTCATTTAAGGCAAAATAACCTTTTAGAAGCGAAAAAATTTGGCGAAAAAAGCATGGAACTGTCAAAAAAAGTAGGGTTTCCAGAGAGTATTCAAAAATCTGCAATCCTGTTAAGTAATATTTATGAAAAAGAAAATAAAGGGATAAAAGCGCTGGAAATGTATCGATTATATGTTGAAATGAGAGATAGCACCAACAATAAACAAACCCAAAAAGCTGCAGCTCAACAACAAGCCAAGTATGAATATGAAAAGAAAAAAGTTATTGACGATGCCATACGAAACAAACTAATCGCTATTGAAAAAGAAAAAAAGGAAAAACAAGAAATTATTACCTATTCAACAACATTGGGATTAATCTTAGTTGTTGTCTTTCTTCTTTTTGTTTTTAATCGATTAAAAATTACCAGAAAGCAAAAGCAAGTAATAGAACATCAAAATAGTGAAATTGTTGACTCTATTACCTATGCAAAAAGAATACAAGAAGCAATTTTACCTACAGATGACTATATCAATAAATATCTGCCAAATAGCTTTATACTTTATAAACCTAAAGATATTGTAGCTGGAGATTTTTATTGGGTAACTAACGTAAATGATAAAGTATATTTTGCAGCTGCAGATTGTACTGGGCATGGAGTCCCAGGAGCTATGGTAAGTGTTGTTTGCCATAATGCTTTGGATAGAGTGTTAAGAGAGTTTAAACTAACTAAACCAGCAGATATACTAAACAAAACAAGAGAAATTGTTGAGAAACAACTTAACAAATCAAGTGCTCCATCTACTTCCATAAATAATATTAGGGATGGAATGGATATAGCTCTTTGTTGTTTAAATAAAACCAATAACGAGTTACAATATGCAGGAGCTTATAACCCACTTTGGATTTTAAGGAAAGATGCAGAAGAAATTGAAGAAATAAAAGCTACAAGACAATCAATAGGGAGAATAGAAACTCCCAAGCCTTTTGAATCACATACAGTTAAACTTAACCATGGAGATTCTATATATATTTTTTCTGATGGTTTTGCAGACCAATTTGGTGGTGCTAAAGGAAAAAAATTAATGTATCGAAAATTTAAAACCTTATTAATCGGAATGGTTGATAAGGATATCAAGATGCAAAAAGATATAATTAATAACTATTTTGAGAATTGGAAGGGTGACATGGAACAGATTGATGATGTATGTGTTATTGGAGTAAAGATTTAATCAATCTCCCAAGTTACACCACTATTCATCAATTCATCTACTGAGTTAAACTTAGCATTAGCTCTCGTTTCTTCTAGCTGATTCCAAACATTTTCATCAAAAGAATTAATTTCAACCTGTCTAATAACGCCAAATGCAACAGGGAAATCAGGAGCAGACATATTGATTAACAAATTATGTAAAGTACTATCTTCTTCATGGGCATCATGGACTAAAACATCAGTCTCACTAATTCCATTCTCACCAATAGTAACTACCTCCAATTTCAAACCGTTTAAAACTATCCCTTTATTAGCATCTGCACCAAAAATCATTGGTTTACCATGCTCTAACCAAAGCTGTCTATCTAATTTAACATCTTTCCCGGTAACATCTGAAAATACTTTGTCATTGAAAATAATACAGTTCTGTAAAATTTCAATTAAAGATGTTCCTTTATGTTTTTCAGCTTGAACAAAAATATCAATCATCTTCTTCGGATTAATATCAATTGCTCTAGCAAAAAAATTAGCCTCAGCACCCAAAGCTAATTTGCCAGGATTAAAAGCTCTATCAACAGTTCCTTGAGGTGAAGACTTTGTTTTTATACCAGTAGCTGATGTTGGTGAAAACTGTCCTTTAGTTAACCCATAAATTTCATTATTAAACAACAAGATATTAATATCAATATTTCTTCTTAACGCATGAATATAGTGATTCCCTCCAATCGCTAAAGCATCACCATCTCCGGTAACTTGCCAAACACTTAATTTTGGATTAGCTAATTTAACCCCTGTAGCAACTGCAGGAGCCCTACCATGTATAGTATGAAAGCCATAAGTTTCAACATAATATGGAAAGCGAGAAGAACAACCAATACCGGAAATAAAAACAATATCTTCTTTAGCCTTACCTATTTCAGGTAAAGTTTTTTGTACTGCTTTTAAAATTGCATAATCTCCACAACCAGGGCACCAACGAACATCTTGATCTGTTTCAAAATCTCTAAATGTTAATTCTTCTTTCACTAAATGCTCCATATTTTAAGCTTCTATTAATCTTTTAAATTCAGTAATTAATTCTCCTTTAGAAAAAGGTAATCCTTGAATTTTATTGTATTGCAAGTAATTAAATTCTGGCAACTCACTTCTTAATAACTTTACAAATTGTCCATTATTTAATTCACAAACAACAATCTTTTTGTATTTCGAAAAAACTGCTTTTGCGTTTTTAGGTAAAGGGTTAATATAATTAAAATGTGCATGAGCAACAGATTCTCCATTAGCTTGCATTTCAGCAACTGCAGTATGAAGTCCTCCGAAAGTTCCTCCCCATCCAATAACCAATAAGTCCGCAATTTCATGTCCATCTACCTCAATCTCTGGAATAAAATTGGCAACACGAGCAACTTTTTCAGCTCTAATTTTTACCATTGCCTCATGATTATCTGGCTCATAAGAAACATTACCAGTACTTTCTTGTTTTTCCAACCCACCTATTCTATGTTCAAAACCTTTCATTCCTGGAATTGCCCACTTTCTATTTAACTTTTCTTCATTCCTGTTATATGCTTTCCAATCTGAATCTCCTTCACTTACAAAATCAGGTAAAATATTTGCCATTTCACCAACACTTTTAATTTTCCATGGCTCTGCTCCATTTGCAATAAAACCATCCGTCAATAATATTACTGGAGTCATATGTTCTATAGCTAATTTTGCAGCCATATATGCATAATCAAAACAGTTGCTAGGTGTGCTTGCAGCAATTACAATAACAGGGCTTTCACCATTTCTGCCATAAACAGCTTGTAATAAATCCGATTGCTCAGTTTTAGTTGGCAACCCTGTAGATGGTCCTCCTCTTTGCACATCAATAATAACAATTGGTAATTCAGTCATCATTGCCAAGCCTATTGCTTCGCCCTTTAAAGCTAAACCAGGCCCTGAAGTAGAAGTAATCGCTAAGCTACCTGCAAAACTTGCCCCTATTGCGGAACAAATACCTGCTATTTCATCTTCTGCTTGAAGAGAAACCACATTAAAGTTTTTATACTTTGATAATTCGTGTAATATGTCTGATGCGGGAGTAATTGGGTATGTACCTAAGTATAAATCTAGTTTCGCTCTTTCTCCAGCAGCTAATAACCCCCATGCTGTAGCAATATTTCCAGTAATGCTTCTATATTTCCCTTTAGGAAGTTTAGCTGCTTTTACAGTATAAGAAGAGGGTAGTAACTCTATTGTTAAAGCATAATTATAACCAGCTTTTAATGCTGCTTTATTCGCTTTTGCAATTTCTGGAAGTTTTTCAAATTTAGTATCTAAATAATCTTCAGTAATAGATAATGGTCTACTAAATAGCCAATAAACAATCCCTAAAGCAAACATATTTTTACTTCGAGACCTGAACTTATTTTCAATATCACAATCAGCAACACTATCCTTAGTTAATTTAGTTATTGGAGCTTCAATCAAATTAAACCCATCTAAAGTTCCATCCTCTAGAGGATTGCTCTCAAACTGAGCTTTCTCAAAGTCTTTAGCTTTAAAGCTATCACTATCAATAATAATGGTTCCTCTTTCTTTAATCCAGTTTAAATTAGCTTTTAAAGCAGCTGGGTTCATAGCAACTAAAACATCTGCTTCGTCACCTGGAGAAAATATTTGTTGGTTTCCAAATTGAATTTTAAACCCACTTACACCAGCAACAGTACCTTGTGGAGCTCGTATTTCAGCAGGAAAATCAGGGAAAGTAGCTAAGTCATTTCCGATAAATGCTGTTGTATTACTAAACTGCGAACCAGTAAGTTGCATACCGTCTCCCGAATCTCCAGCAAACTTAATTACAACCTCATCTAACTCTTCTACTTTATTACTCATTCATCTTAATTTAAAGCAAAAATACTATAACGAAACTTAGGATATAAAATAATCGACTAAAATTATTACTGATATACCTATATATTTATTTACTTTGTACATTAAATTTCAAAAACAAGGCATGGACAAACATTCCTATTTGAGTAACGCTGATGGAGCAGTAATTGAAGATTATTACCAACAGTACCTAAATGACCCTAATTCTGTTGAAGAAGGGTGGAAAAAATTTTTCGAAGGATTTGAATTTGCTCGTAAAAATTACGACACAGATGTTCCTGAAGGGTTTGACAAAGAATTTAAAGTAATTGATTTAATAAATGGCTACCGTTCGCGCGGTCACTTATTTACCAAAACTAACCCTGTTAGAACTAGGAGACAATATGAACCAACATTAGATATTGAAAATTTTGGTTTAGAACAAGCAGATTTAGAAACTGTTTTTCAAGCAGGGAACGAAACTGGTATTGGTCCAGCCAAGCTAAAAGACATTATTGCACATCTGGATGAAACCTATTGCCAATCTATTGGAATAGAATATACTTACATTAGAAAACCTGATCAAGTAGCTTTTATCCAAAACAAAATTGAGTTAAAAAACAGACTTCAATTTACTACCGATGATAAAAAGCATGTGCTTAAAAAATTAAGTCAGGCTGTAGGTTTTGAGCAATTTTTACACAAAAAATTTGTAGGCCAAAAGCGTTTTTCTTTAGAAGGAAATGAGGCTTTAATACCTGCTTTAGATGCGATTGTTGAACGTGGAGCTGACATAGGAATTAAAGAATTTATTGTTGGTATGGCTCACAGAGGGCGACTAAATGTGTTAGCCAACATCTTCAACAAAACATACAAGGCAATTTTTAGTGAGTTTGAAGGAAAGGAATACGAAGACAATATTTTTGATGGAGATGTAAAATATCACTTAGGTTATTCTTGTGATATAACAACCGACAATGGACATGATGTCCACATGACATTAGCTCCAAACCCATCTCACTTAGAAACTGTTGATCCTGTTGTTGAAGGAATTACTCGTTCTAAAATAGATACGTACTTAAATGATGAAAGTAAAATTGTTCCAATTTTAATTCATGGAGATGCTGCCATTTCAGGACAAGGAATTGTTTACGAAGTAATACAAATGGCTCAATTAGATGGATACAGAACTGGTGGAACTATTCACATAGTAGTTAATAACCAAATTGGTTTTACTACCAATTATTTAGACGGTCGTTCTAGTACCTATTGTACAGATGTTGGAAAAGTAACTTTATCACCAGTATTACATGTAAATGGTGATGATGTTGAAGCTGTTATTCAAGCAGTTCAGTTTGCAATTGAATACAGGCAAGAATTTCATAGAGATGTATTTATAGATATTTTAGGTTACCGTAAATATGGACATAATGAAGGTGATGAGCCTCGTTTTACACAACCTTTACTCTACAAAGCTATTGGTAAACACTTAAACCCAAGAGATATTTATTTGAATAAATTGATTGGAGAAAAAGTAATTACTAATGCAGAAGCAAAAGGAATACAAAAGGAATTTGATACTCAATTACAAGATTATTTAAGTGATGCCAAGCAAATTGAAAAAGCTTCGGTTACTCATTTCTTAAAATATACTTGGAAAGATTACTCTTACTGTAAACCAGGAGAATTTGATAAATCTCCAAATACTGGATATGACAAAAAGAAGCTATTAGCTTTAGGTAAAAAAATTGCCACACTTCCAGAAGATAAAACCTTTATTAGAAAAATAAATAAGCTTTTTACTGATAGGTTAAACATGATTACTGAAGGTGACAAATTAGATTGGGCAACTGGAGAATTGTTAGCGTATGCTACTTTATTAGAAGAGGGTCATCCAATTCGTATTTCAGGACAAGATGTTGAAAGAGGAACATTTTCTCACAGACATGCTGTTGTTAAAGTAGAAGAGTCGGAAGAAGAATATGTGCCATTAAAAAACATATCTAAAAAACAAGCCGATTTTCATATCTATAACTCATTATTGTCAGAGTATGGTGTTTTAGGTTTTGAATATGGTTATGCTATGGCTACACCTAATGGGTTAACTATTTGGGAAGCTCAATTTGGAGATTTCTTTAATGGAGCTCAAATTGTAATTGACCAATTCTTAACTGCCGCTGAAGAGAAGTGGAAAACTCAAAATGGACTAGTAATGCTGCTACCTCATGGCTATGAAGGACAAGGTGCAGAACACTCTAGTGGTAGAATGGAGCGTTTTTTACAGCAATGTGCTGAAGAGAATATTCAAGTTGCTAATGCTAGTACACCTGCTAATTACTTCCACTTATTAAGAAGACAATTACATAGAAAGTTCCGTAAACCATTAGTAGTATTTACTCCTAAAAGTTTATTAAGACTACCTAAATGTGTTTCTACAATAGATGAAATGGCAAAAGGTAGTTTTCAGGAAGTAATTGATGATACAACTGCAACTGCAAAAAATGTAGATACTGTAGTTTTCTGTTCTGGTAAATTTTACTACGATTTATTAGCTAAACAAGAAGAAATAGGAGGAGCTGAAAATATGGCAATTGTTCGAGTAGAACAGTTATATCCTTTACCTCAAAAACAATTAGACAAAGTAATTGCAAAATATAAAAACGCTAAAAACTACATCTGGACTCAAGAAGAACCTGAAAATATGGGTGCTTGGTCTCATATATTGCGTCATTTTACTTCAGTTAACTTAACTCCAGTTACCTTGGCTGAAAGTGGTGCCCCTGCAACAGGGTCTTCAAAAGCTCACGCAGTTAGACATAATGATATTTTAGATAGAGTTTTTAAATTTGCATTAGTAACAAGTTAAGATTAAATAGACACTCAAAATAAATTAAAAGCTATGGCTTTAGAAATGAAAGTGCCCTCACCGGGAGAATCGATTACAGAAGTAGAAATTGCTCAATGGTTAGTTGAAGATGGAGATTATGTAGAGAAAGACCAAGCAATTGCAGAAGTAGATTCTGACAAAGCAAC
>JARGOE010000022.1:1964-5225 GCA_029210015.1 Vicingaceae bacterium | reverse complement strand
ATTGTTGAACGACCTGTTGCAATTGATGGGGAAGTTAAGGTTAGACCTATTATGTATTTAGCATTAAGTTACGACCATAGAATTATTGACGGTAAAGAATCTGTTGGGTTCTTAAAAGCAATAAAGGAAATGATAGAAAATCCATCAAAAATTATTTTTGGAGGCAAAGAGCCTGAAGAGATTTTATTAAATTTATAATATTAAAAAGCTCCGATAATTCGGAGCTTTTTTTATAATGGGACACGACCACTCACATCATCACTCAAACAAAAATCTAAAAGTTGCTTTTTTCTTAAACTTAGCTTTTACCATTATAGAAGTTTTTGCTGGATTTTATGTTAACAGTATGGCTATTATTGCCGATGCCATCCACGACATGGGAGACAGTCTATCTTTGGGAACTTCATGGTATCTTCAGAACAAGTCTAATAAAGCTGCTAATAAAAAATACTCTTATGGTTACCGAAGGTTTTCCCTATTTGGCGCATTAATTAATTGTGTGGTTTTAATTGCTGGTGGAATATATGCAATTATTGAAACTATTGATCGCTTTATTAATCCTGAAATGCCTGATGCTAAAGGAATGATGTGGTTTGCCTTCCTAGGGATTTCTGTTAATGGCTATGCCGCATGGAAACTGAGTACAGGAAAAAGTATGAATGAAAAAGTAGTGTCATGGCATTTAATAGAGGATGTGTTAGGCTGGGTAGCCATTTTAATTGTTGCTATAATTTTACAGTTTAAAGAAATAGCCTATTTAGATCCTACTCTTTCAGTATTAATAACCCTTTATATCCTTTGGAATAGTATTAAAAAACTAAAAGAAACCTTATTTATATTTCTTCAAGGTAAACCAAAAGAGATAAATAAAGATGAAATAATTAATGAGATATTGGCTGTTAAAGGAGTTGTATCAGCTCATGATACTCATATTTGGTCATTAGATGGAGAGCATCATGTTTTTACTACCCATGTAAAAGTTGGAAAGCTTAATGATTTTAATGAACTCAAATTTTTAAAATCTAAAATAAAAGAAATATTAGCTCAACATCACTTCGAACATTACACTATTGAAACAGATTTAGATGATGAAAATTGTGAATTTGATAGTGAACTTTAATTCACTACTAACTCTGAAGTAGTAATCTTATTGCTATTTTGTAAAGCCCTATCTAAAAGTGTTAATTCATACTTTATTGTGTCTGCTTGTGGGTTAGCATACAATGCAGGATGAAACAACAAATCAACTTCCATATCCCCTTCTAAAGCATCTTTATTTTCATTTTCTATAAATGGAATACGAGTGTGTAAAAAAGTAGTATCATACTTTTGTTCATCAACATCAAACCTAACTATTGGCGATTTTAAAACCCACACCCCATTTATTTTTTCATAATAATCAACATATAGATTATACTCAAACGCACCAGTATTTTCTCCTTGTTTTAATCCTAAATCTCCATCTCCATCATAAAATTCAAACTTTATAATACTATAACTATTATCACCTGATAAATAAGCTTCTTTAAAAGTAATGATTGGAGGAACAGGTGTAGGGTCCTTCTTCTTACATCCAAAAATTAGAATGAAAGAAAATAATATAATAGCTATTTTTACACCTGATTGCATTAGATAAAATTACAAATAAATTTTTTGAGCTTAGTCAATAAAATATTTAGCATTAACACTGAACATGAGTTTAACGAAGTTTCTTTAAAAATATTCCGTTACCAGTATGCTAACAACCCCATATATCAATCATTCTGTAATCATTTAAATGTTGATATAAATGAAATAGACAGCATTAGTAAAATACCTTTTTTACCTATTGAATTATTTAAATCTCACCCAATAAAAACAACTGATTTTAAAGAGCATACTACTTTTTTAAGTAGTGGAACTACCGGACAAAATCAAAGCAAACACCTTGTAAAAGATATTTCTATTTATGAAAAAAGCTACAGCCAAGCTTTTAATAAGTTTTATGGAAGTATTGAGGATTACTGTGTATTAGCATTACTCCCATCTTACATGGAAAGAGATGGTTCATCTTTAATTTATATGATGGATGATTTAATAAAGAAATCAAACCATACAAAAAGTGGGTTTTTTCTGAAAAATGAAGACTTTTTGATAGAGAACTTACAGTTTTTAACTAAAAACAAGCAAAAAACGATGCTTTTTGGTGTTTCTTTCGCATTGTTAGATTTAGCAGAAAAATATAAAATTGACCTAAGTGATGTTATAATTATGGAAACAGGAGGTATGAAAGGCAGACGAGAAGAATTAACAAGGGAAGAGCTTCACAACATTTACAAAAAGAGTTTTAACACAACTCAAATTCACTCAGAATACGGAATGACTGAACTATTATCACAAGCTTATAGCAAAGGTAATGGTGTTTTTTACACGCCAAATTGGATGAAAATTATAATTAGGGATATTAATGATCCCTTTAATATACTCTCAAATAACAAAACTGGTGGTATTAATGTGATAGATTTAGCCAACATTTATTCTTGTAGTTTTATTGCAACACAAGACTTAGGGAAACCATTTGAAGACAGTGGGTTTGAAGTTTTAGGGAGATTTGATAACAGTGATATCCGCGGATGTAATTTGCTAATTAGTTAAGAAATTTAAATACTTTTGTTTGGAACAATTATTGTAAATGAACGGTTTTAAAACTATATAAAATGAATACAAAAACAGTAAATAAAGCATTATTCATATTGTCTATAGGGGCAATTACACTTTTTAGTTCTTGTCAATCTTTAACCCCATTTTCTAACTCGGTTAGAACAACGTATAATTTAGATGAGGCAAAATTGAAAAAAATGCAATTTTATATTTCAGATGATATCATGCTTCAGAGAGGTGAGAAAGCACAAGATGCTCAAGAATTAGATGAGGATGGTAAATTAGTAGTTTCTCAATCTGCAAGCTTAGACAACATTACTGTTGATGGAAAAACTCCTGGAGTATGTGTTAAAGTAATTGACGGAAACAAAATTGCAGTTAGCTTTTTTGAATCAGATGATCAGTACTTAGTTTTTGGTGATCCAAATAATAGAGGAAAATATTATTTAATGGGTGCAGATTGGAAAAATGGTAAAGGGAAAATTAATTTTGGAGGAAAAACCTATTACATAATGCCCGGAGGAGCTGGAGCATACCTAAAGTTTGAATTGAAAAAAGTAAAAGATTACAAAACTTCAAGCAAAAAAGCGAAAGGTAGAACTGTAAACTAGAAATAATTTA
>JARGOE010000022.1:0-1864 GCA_029210015.1 Vicingaceae bacterium | reverse complement strand
CACGAAGGTGTTTACGTTCCTGTACCTGGGCCTAATTTAGAAACTAGAGCAGAGTACCGTATGATTAGAATGCTGGGTGGAGATGCTGTTGGAATGAGTACCGTACCAGAAGTTATTGTAGCTAACCACATGAAATTACCATGTTGTGCCATTTCAGTTTTAACTGATGAATGCGACCCAGATAATTTAGCTCCTGTGGCTTTATCAGAAATTTTAGAAGCTGCTGCTGTTGCCGAACCTCAACTAACAAGCCTTTATACAGAGCTAATCAAACGTATTTAATGGAGAACATTTTCAAGATATTAATTAACATACTTACTCTAATTATAGTTACTAGTAGTTGCTCTACCAAATGGACTAAAGCTATAAGCTATGGAAGTGTCAAACATTATAAAGCCCAAGAGAATATTGATATAGAAATTAATAAAAAACTTATTATCGTTCCTATTACATTAGAAGGTAAAAAATATCGTTTTTTATTTGATTCAGGAGCTCCACTTAGTATATCTAAGGAACTACAAGCTGAATATAATTTTAAAATAATAAGTAAGGGCAAAATAGTTGATAGCGACCACAATAGAAAAAAAGTTAATTGGTCAAAAATTGATTCTATTAGTATTGGTAATGTTATTTTTAAAAATCAAACAGCATTTGTAGGTAATTTTAAAGCAAATCCAATACTGAAGTGTTTAAAAATTGATGGTATTATTGGTTCAAACCTAATAAGGCAATGTAACTGGACTATAAATCAAAGTCAAAACATTTTAACAATTACTAATATTAACGAAGTAAACCTCAAACAAAAAGAAGGAGTAACTATCCCTTTTAAAACTGACTATCAATATAATTTATTTATTGATGTAAATTTTGGGCAAAGCAAGCTTAATAATGTTTTGGTTGACTATGGCTCAAATGGTTCTATAGCAATGAGTAATGAAATTTTTAATGCTTTAAAAAATAAAAATGTTTTTGGAAATATATTATTAGAAAAAGGTGTTACTCAAAGTGGTATTATTGGTATTCCTATCCCTATTAATAGGAAAATATCTTTTTCTGATTCAGTTCAGATAGAAAATCTACATTTAAAAAACATAAGAGTCCAAACAGGAAAGACCACATCAATAGGTAATGATGTATTATCAATGCTTGATATTACAATTGATTGGCAGAATAAAAAACTTCATCTTATTAAATCAAAAAAAGATTCCCCTCAGCCTAGTTTTAAGGGGTTTAAATTAGGATACTCTTCTGATATAGGCATCTATGTTCAATCCGTAATCGAAAACTCAAATGCCTATAAAAAAGGCATAAGGTCAAATATGAGATTATCCAAAGTTGATCAACTAGACTTTATTAATGGAAATGACTTTTGTGACTATGTAAACCATGAATATAAAGATCAAATATTTCTGGAAGTTGTTAATTCTGAAAAGAAGAAAGTAGAATATAATTTTAAAAATACGGATTATTAAACATCCAATATCTTCTCCAAAAAGTGATATTCAATGTTGTAGTCTTTTTTTATGGCTTCAATCTTTTCATCTATAGTCTTAACATCTGGTTTTTTGCTAGACTTAGTACCTACTAACATTACATTTTTACGGGTATGCTCGTTAGATATAAACTCAAATATTTTAGTGTTATATTGATGTTGTTCCATTAATAATGCACGAATAGTATCAGTAACCATTTCGTATTGACGCTCTTTAAAAATACCATACTTCAAAATTGGGCTTTCCTGCTCCTTCCCTTTTAATTGTTGACGTATTTGTTTGTGGCAACAAGGCGCAGTAATTATCAATTCTGCATTAGATTTTAATCCTTTGTAAATGGCGTCATCTGTAGCTGTATCACAAGCATGTAA
>JARGOE010000021.1:13838-37669 GCA_029210015.1 Vicingaceae bacterium | reverse complement strand
GTTCAGTTTTTAGTAGCATCAAGAGGTTCTTATGGAGGTTTTGGTTCTACACAAGGTACCGTGTTAGCTTTAAAAGCTTTAACAGCTTATGCTGCTGAGTCTAAAAAAACAGAAGAAGCTGGTACTTTACAATGTTTTGTAGATGGTAAGTTGGTAGCAACTAAAGATTACAAAGCTGGTGCAAAAGGTACTATTGAGTTTAAAGGCTTAGAAAAGTATTTAAAAGAAGGAAAGCACAAAGTAAAAGTTCAATATAAAGGAACTAAAACTGCTTTACCTTACACAATGGCTATTAACTACAATACTACTTTGCCAAAATCATCAGAGCAATGTAATGTTGATGTAGCTGCTAATATTAATACTAAAAGCTGTAAAGTAGGAGAAACAGTTCGTTTAACAACTGAGGTTAAAAACAAGCACGATAAAGGTATGCCAATGACTATGGCAGTTGTAGGTATTCCTTCAGGATTAAGTGCACAACCATGGCAGTTAAAAGAGTTGCAAGAAAAAGGGAAGATTGGTTTTTATGAAATTACTGACAACTACGTAGTATTTTATTTTAGAGATATGGCTCCTAATGCAGCTCATACTATTAATTTAGATTTAAAAGCTGAGGTTCCTGGTCAATTTGAAGCACCTGCTTCATCAGGATACTTATACTACACTAACGAATACAAATGTTGGAGTAGTACAGGAAAAATCACAATTAAAAAATAAATATAGTTTAGTTAAAACATGAAGATGCAGAGAAATATAAAATATGTCGCCTTAACATTGGTATTTCTCTGCCTTTGTGTTGAGTTTAAAGCACAACAATTGGTTAACCCAAGTTTTGAAGGACCAACTGCAAGGGCTGTTTCTCCAAAAGGTTGGTTGCCTTATGGAAATGCTAGTTCGCCAGATACACAGCCCGGAGCATGGAAAGTAACCAACGAAGCATCTCATGGATATACTTATTTAAGTATGGTTTGTAGAGGCCAAAGTGGCATAGATGAAGGTAAGTGGGAAAGTATACAACAAACACTAGTTAACCCTTTAATGTCTAATACAGTTTATCATTACAGTATAGATTTAGCTTACAATAAAGATTTTTTTGCAGATGTAATTGCTTTTGATAACCCGGTTAATTTAAGAGTTTGGGGAATGACTGAAATGCAACAAAAAGAGTTGTTGTGGGAAAGTGGAGCAGTAAAAAATATCAATTGGGAAACCTATTTTTTTGAATTAAAACCCAACCAACGAACACCTTATTTGGTATTAGAGGCTTTTTATACTTCACCCCAAAAGTATTGTGGTAATGTATTGCTAGATAATATGAAGTATTACCCTTACGGATTTCCTGAAATAATTGCTGATGTAGAATTGCCAGATACTTTAGTTGTAAAGATTGATACCCAAATGGTAGATATTGATTTAAACGAATATAATTTACCAACCCAAATTGATGGGAGGGAAGTGCACCAAGAAAAAGAATTGTTATTTAGAGGAGAAAAACTAACCATTACTGTTTGGGATAACCGAACTTATGATGGAGATGTAATCAGTTTATTTTTAAATGAAAAAACCATTTTAAAGGAGTTTGAGATAAGCAAAAACCGTTTTGATGTTGAGGTGAATGTTAGTGAGAATAAGGAGTATTACTTAACCTTATATGCACACAACTTAGGTAGAATACCACCAAACACAGTAGCCATGTATATAACAGATGGAGTGAGTAAAAAAATGATTACGTTAACCTCTAACCTAAAAAAATGCGAAGCAGTTAAGATTAAGATAGAGCAATTAAAAGATTAATATGGACTTTTTATATCTAATGGTTAGCTGCGCGCTCAATTGTTGTTTTTAAAGAAGCTTTTAATTTGTTAAGAGCGCCAGATAATGCTGGCTCAACTTTGTCAGACTGATGTGAAGCGACAATAGGCTGTTTTTTTTCCAATCGAGCTTCTATTAAGCATCGTATATCATTTACTCCATCTTTAATACCATTTTCATCGGATAAGTGAACTTCTATTCTTGTAATGTGCGAGCTATAATTTTTAAGCGTATCAGAAATAAGGTTAGTGAAATAGTTTTTATTTCGTTCATCCCCATTTATGGTTTTGTCAGTGTTAAATTGTATTGTCATATTTCTAGTTTTTAAATAAAATGATTTTAATCTCTACTAAGTGTTTAAGGATTCTTTTTCTTAAACTCTTCAACCATAGGTTTTGCTTTTTCTACATCGTGTTCTGCAATGTAAACTTCACAATCGCCAGTTCTATCAATAGAAGAATTACGCTCACTTTTTAAAACAGATGGTATTTCCATTTCTTCTAAATATTCTTTTAAAACTTTTGCTGTAATGTCGGTTCCTAAATATACCGATACTAAATTATCATGGTCTTCGTTCATCGTTGTGTTTTTTATGGTTAGTACTTTTTCTAATATACGATTTTAAACTCAGATTAAAGCATTTTTTCAAAACAAATACTATTCTCCATTTCAGTATATTGTCCATAGTTGGGTATAACGTTGTATCCACACTTTTGGTAAAAAGCTACAGCCTCAACTTGTCGTTTGCCAGTTTCTAAAATACAACTATTGTAGTTTAGTTCTGTTGCCCAATTTTCTAGACCTTGTAATACTTTAGTAGCAATACCTTGGTTGCGGTAGCTAGGGTTGCTATACATTCGTTTAATCTCTACTGTATTACTATTGTAAGGTTTAAATGCCCCACAACCAACTGCTATATCATTTAAATAAATAACTACTACATTTTGTAAAGCTTCTAAACCATTGTATTGATTATAGAAATCATGGTCAGCACCATCTACTACTTTTAAGTACGCATCCAATTGTTTTACCAAATCAATAAAGTCACAATTGTCAGATGTAGTACGTTTTATAGTTTCCATTGTTTTTATAAAAGTTATATTTACAGCTTAACAAATTAAGAAATTTATTATGTCTACTCAAAATTTTAAAAATCATTCGAGATTAATCTTTGGTTTTCACGGATTTACTGCACTAGCAATTTTAGCTTTAATTGCAGGGTCAGTATTTAATCTATTACATTCAGATTCTGGTAATTTATATTCTGCATCTTTATTACTATTAATCTCAATAGTATCATTGTTTTTATGGTTTTATACTAGAGCTTTTTCTTTAAAAGCCCAAGATAGAGCAATAAGAGCTGAGGAAAGTTTAAGGTATTTTCAATTAACTCAAAAACGAATGAGTAGCAACTTGAAAATGCGTCAGATTATCGGTTTACGTTTTGCAGCAGATGAAGAGTTCGTAGAATTAGCTTTAAGGGCAGAGAAAGAAAACCTTTCTGAGAAAGACATTAAAATAGCTATCAAAAATTGGAAGCCTGATACATATCGAGTTTAAGATATTCAAAGCCTCAAATTTATTTTGTGGCTTTTTAAATTTTAAATAAATATTTTTTCAAAAAAGTTTTTCGTTTTAAATTATTTATACCTTTGTCCTCATATTCTTAAAAGAATGTTGAAAGCAATTTCAAATATTACCATTTTTATCAATCATTTTATGAGAAATCGTAAGATGAGACCCATCGTTGTCTATATTTATAGATAGTTAGAGGTCGAGTTTCTTTAAACTCAAAAACAATCATTTTTTTTTTTCTTTAAAACAGGTGCTTAAGCATCAAACCCAATAAAAATGGAACAGGTTTATAATACAATTTTAGAACGATTAAACAACTTGATAGTTGTTGCAAACCCAAAAGGAGATGTAGAATACGTTAGTCCTTCAGTAAAAAACATGTTAGGTTTTGAACCCAAAGAATTATTAGGGAATGGTTGGTGGAACAATACTAAATCTGGCGAAGAGCAATCTGTAACTTTTATTGATTACATCAATACACTTTTTAAAACTGAAGGCGGTTACAATGCAAATGAAGTTAGTTATGAGCGTCAATTAAGTACTGCTTCAGGTAAAGAAAAGTGGATATTGTGGAATACTTCTGTTGGACCAGATAATAGTATTATAAGTATAGGTTCTGATATTACTAAGCGTAAAAAAGCAGAAAAAGAGTTAGAAGAAAAGAATAAGAGCCTGCAGCAAAAGAATGAAGATATTATAGACAGTATTCAGTATGCGCGTAAAATACAAGAAGCTATTTTGCCAAATGTTAAGAGAATGTCAGAAAGTTTATCAGATGCTTTTGTACTGTATTTACCAAAAGATGTGGTAAGTGGGGATTTTTACTATTATTATAAAAAAGGTAATAAATTATTTATTGCAGCTGTAGATTGTACTGGTCATGGTGTTCCTGGGGCATTAATGTCTGTAGTAGGTAATTCAATATTAAAAGATGTAATTGTAAAACGAGGAATAGAAAGTCCGGCTGAAATATTGAAAATTTTAGATATTGATGTAAATAACTTGCTTCAGAAAGAAGATACCTATGATGTGATGAGTGATGGAATGGATGTAGCTTTGGTAGTAATAGATACAGATAAGCAACAACTAACATTTTCTGGAGCAATGCGACCATTGTGGTTAGTTAGGAATAAGGAAGTATTGGAATTAAAAGGCGATCGATTTCCGATAGGGTATTTCTATGGTGTTGAAAAATTCTTTACTGATACTGTTATAGATATACAAGAATCTGATCAGTTGTATATGTTCTCAGATGGCTATGCCGATCAGTTTGGTGGTGAGAAAAACAAAAAGTTTAATAAAAAGAAGTTACGAGAATTACTAATCTCTATAAATGGAATGAAAGGAGAAGACCAAGAGGGCTTTTTAGATTACGCTTTAAAAAATTGGAGACAAGATATTGAGCAAACAGATGATGTACTTTTAATTGGGCTAAAAATATAGAATATCAAAAAGAGCAAGGCAATAATTTATCAATTAATACGTACTTTAGCGTACTATTGAAAAACACTAATGAAGAAACTATTTCTTATTGTTTTATTGCTTTGCTCTTTTGTTGGTTTTGCTCAAATTGGAGGAACAAATACCTATGAGTTTCTAAATATTCCAGTATCTGCAAGAGTTGGAGCTTTAGGTGGAAATGTCATTGCTGTAAATGATAACGATCCAACATTTTCTTTAGCTAATCCATCTTTATTAAATTCTGAGATGTCTGGAATGGTAACATTCTCTTACCTTAATTATTTTGCAGATATTAATCAAGGTTATTTTTCCTATGTTAGAGATTTTAAAAAATTGGGAACTTTTTCTGCGGGTATAAAATACATCAGTTATGGTGAATTTTTAGAGACAGATGAAGGTGGTAATGAGTTTGGAACTTTTTCAGCATCAGAGTATGCCGTTATATTTGGATGGAGTAAGCAGATAGATTCAACTTTTTCTGTAGGAGCAAATCTTAAACCAATTTACTCTAGTTTTTACAATTATTATTCAGCAGGTATTGCGGCAGATGTTTCGGCAACTTATACTAACAAACAAAAAGGGTTTACTGCTGCTATGGTAGTGAAAAATATGGGGACACAATTTTTAACTTATGATGAAAATGGAGAAAGAGAACCTTTACCTTTTGAAATACAAGCTGGAATTTCTAAAAAGTTTAAGCATGTTCCATTTAGATTGTCTGTAGATATGATTCAATTGCAAAACTGGAATTTATCATTTAATGATTCTTTGATTGAGACCAATAACAATGAAAATTTATCAGATGAACAAAAAGCTGAGAGAAATCAAACATCATTTTTAAATGAAACTTTTAGACACCTTGTTTTTGGAGGAGAGTTTGTTCCTTCTAAAACTTTTATGTTACGCTTCGGCTTTAACTTTAAAAGAAGACAAGAGTTAGCTTTGGATAATAAACCAGGGTTAGTTGGTTTTAGTTGGGGATTTGGATTTAGAGTTAAGAAATTCCATATTAGTTACGGTAGTGCTAGATATCACTTAGCAGGTTCTTCAAACCACTTTACAATAACTACTAATTTATCAGAGTACTACAGAAAAGGAGCTGCTCCAAAACCACCTAAGGATAAAAAAGAGAAAAAAGTTAAAGTTCCCAAAGAGAAGAAATCTAAAAAACAAAAGGACTAATGGGTAAAATTATTATTGCTATTGATGGATATTCTTCATGTGGTAAAAGTACCATGGCTAAACAAATGGCTAAATCTCTTAATTATATTTACATAGATACTGGAGCAATGTATCGAGCAGTAACACTTTTCGCTTTACGAAATGGTTTTTTATCAAAAGGAGAGTTAAACCAATCTGAGTTATTAGATGTTTTGCACACTATTGATGTTGCGTTTAAGCATAACTCTACAACTAATACTTCTGAAACTTTTTTAAATGGTAAAAATGTAGAGGAAGAGATTAGAGGATTAGAGGTGTCTAGCCATGTAAGTAAGATAGCCCAAGTAAAAGAGGTAAGAGCTAAGATGGTTGACTTACAAAGAGAGATGGGTAAGGATAGAGGGTTAGTTATGGATGGTAGAGATATTGGTACTGTTGTATTTCCTAATGCTGAGCTTAAAATATTTATGACTGCAGATTATAAAATTCGAGCCCAAAGGAGGTTTGATGAGCTGCAAGCAAAAGGAGATACAATAACATATGAAGCTGTTTTAGATAATATAAATAGTAGAGACATGGACGATACTAGTCGTACTGAAAATCCGTTAATACAAGCCGATGATGCAATAGTTATTGATAACTCTAATATAACACCTGAAGAGCAGTTGCAAATAGCACTAAATCACGCTCACAATAAAATAGCATAATTTCCTAATGATTTTCGTCATAAAATAGATGCTGTTTTAAAAATACCTCCGATATAATTGGTAATTTTAAACTCCGCGAAAAAAATGAAGAGGATATGATTATGGATATGGTAAGCAACATTAAAATAGAACGTTCAGCAACTTCAAAATTACCTAGTGTAGATTTTGATAATATTCAATTCGGAAAACAATTTTCTGATCATATGTTTGTTGCTGATTACAAAAATGGTGAATGGACTAATTTGGAAATTAAACCTTATGCACCAATTACCCTTAGTCCAGCTTGTGCAGCTTTGCATTATGGACAATCCGTGTTTGAGGGAATGAAAGCTTATAAAAATGAGGAGGGTGAAATCTTTTTATTTAGACCTAAAGATAACGCTAAAAGAATAAATGTGTCATCTGCACGTATGTGTATGCCTGAGTTTCCAGAAGAGTTATTTATGGAAGCTTTAAAAAAGTTGGTTGAGGTTGATTCTGATTGGGTTCCTACAAAAGAAGGATGTTCGCTATATATCAGACCATTTATGTTTGCTAGTGAAGAGCTTTTAGGGGTTCGTCCGGCAGATGAATATAAGTTCATGATTTTCACTTCTCCAGTTGGAGGTTATTACTCTGGTGAAGTACATGTTAAAATAGAGACTGAATACACAAGAGCGGCTGAAGGTGGTGTTGGTTATGCAAAAGCAGCAGGTAATTATGCAGCTTCTTTATATCCTGCAAAACTAGGTCAAGATGCTGGCTACCGTCAGTTAATATGGACTGATGCTAAAACGCATGAGTATATTGAAGAAGCTGGTACAATGAACATAATGTTTCACATTGGAGATACTTTAATTACACCACACTTAGATTTAAAAACTACCTTGGCTGGTATTACTAGAGATAGTGTTTTAACTATTGCTAGAGAGCTAGGGGTTAAAGTGGAAGAAAGGAAAGTAAGTGTTAAAGAAGTAGTTGCAGCAGCTAAAAACGGAACATTAAAAGATGTGTTTGGTTGTGGTACAGCAGCTACAATTACTCAAGTGTCTTCTATAACTCATGAAGATGAGCGTATGGAATTACCTGCATTGACAGATAGAATGTTGTCTAATGAAATAGGGCAAGTGCTGCAAGATTTAAAGCGTGGTCAAGTAGAAGATAAACATAATTGGATTTTTAAAATTTAAGATTGAATTTAATATAAAAAAGCCGCTGAAGTTCAGCGGCTTTTTTTATTGAGTAGTTTTATTGTATGATTGATTTTAACAGAATACCTGAATCTTTGTATGAAGAGTTAGTTGATTTGTTTGGTAAAGATCAAGCAGAGAAATATATTAATAAAGTAAATTATAATATCTCAAAGATTCATCGAGACCTCTTTCTTTTTAAGGCATTTAAATCTTATAAAAAAAATAAATGGGCACTAATTATGATTGTCCTTTTAATAATAGGAGCAATAATTTTTACTTTCTTTTAAAATAAAAAAGGAGCCTAAATAGGCTCCTTTTTACTTATTATAAATTTGTCTTTAGTGACAGTCTTTATTTAAAGAAGCCTCAATTTCTAAATCAACATTACTCCAAGTTTTAGAAATACCGTCAGAACCTTTATGTAAATCTTTACAAACTTCATTCAAAGAAGCAACAGCACTTTCTGCACCAAAATCAACCATGTCAATACTCCCAGTTAATTTGATTACATCATTAGAAACTGTGTAGTTTAATACTACTTCTTTTTCAACATTGTTTAATGTTAGATAAATAGTACAAGAACCTTCTTTATTATCACCTTCAGCACTTTTAACTTGGCCTAAAATAATATCTGTAGCATCCATAGCTCCAAAAAATGAAGCAACTATTTTAGCATCTCTATCTTCATTAGAAGTATTAGTACTAGCTGTAGGTATATTAAATTTGATGGTTTCTAAAATGTCTGTTATCTTAGTTGACTTATCACCAACAGTAACATTTACTGTATTAAACTGTCCTCCAACAGCAATTTTGTCGTTTGTTTTAAAAGCTGTCCATCTAACAGCTGCAGTTCCTTCAGCATAATTGTAGAAACAAATCTCTTCAGTTGCTTCAGTTGTTGTTTCAGTGTTTTCATGTGGATGTTCACCACCACAAGAACTCATCATCATTAGTGTACATACAGTAATTGGAAATAATATTTTTTTCATAATAAAAGTGTATTTAAAAAATTAACCTAAAAATGGATATCTATAGTCAGTAGGTGGCACCAAATTTTCTTTAAAAGTTCTAGGACTTACCCATCTAACTAAATTTAAGAATGAACCTGCTTTATCATTTGTTCCAGAACCTCTTGCTCCACCAAATGGTTGTTGCCCTACAACAGCTCCAGTTGGTCTATCATTAATGTAAAAGTTTCCAGCAGAGTTTTGTAATTTCTCTGTAGCAGTTATAATTGCATATCGTTCTTGAGCAAATATAGCTCCAGTTAAAGCGTAATCAGAAGTATTATCTAAAAGTTCTAATGTTTCTTCATATTTGTTTTCATCGTAAACATAAATAGTAACAACAGGTCCAAATATTTCTTCACACATTGTTCTGAACTTAGGATTAGTTGTTAATACAACTGTTGGTTCAATGAAGTAGCCTACAGATTTATCATAACCACCACCGCAAATAATTTCGGCATCATCTTGTTGTTTAACATAATCAATGTATCCAGCTATTTTATCAAAGCTTTTTTCATCAATAACTGCATTTATAAAGTTGCTAAAATCTTCTGGAGTACCCATTTTCATAGAAGCAACATCTTCTTTTACTTGTTTTAGAACTTCATCAGAAATGTTAGAAGGTAAATATACTCTAGAGGAAGCAGAACATTTTTGCCCTTGAAATTCAAAAGAACCTCTAACTATACCTGTTGCAACTTGTGCTGGTACAGCAGATTTATGCGCCATAATAAAATCCTTTCCACCAGTTTCACCAACTATTCTAGGGTAAGATCTGTAGTTATTAATGTTATTACCTATTTCTTTCCATAAATGTTGGAATACTGCAGTAGAACCAGTAAAGTGTAAACCAGCAAAATCTCTATGCTTAAATACAACATCTCCTGCGGTAGGTCCATCAGCATAAACAATGTTTATAACACCATCAGGTAAGCCAGCAGCTTTAAATAATTCCATTACTACTTGAGCAGAGTATATTTGTGTGTCAGATGGTTTCCAAACAACCACATTACCCATCATTGCTGGTGCAGCACATAAGTTAGCACAAATAGAAGTGAAGTTAAATGGTGTAATAGCAAATACAAAGCCTTCTAATGGTCTATATTCTATCCTATTCCACAAGCCTAAAGGAGATTCTGGTTGATCAGAATATATATCAGTCATATACTGAACATTAAATCTAAAGAAATCTATCATTTCACAAGCAGCATCAATTTCTGCTTGATTAGCATTTTTACTTTGGCAAAGTAAAGTTGCAGCATTCATTTTTTGTCTAAACGGACCTGCTAATAACTCAGCACATTTTAAAAAGATAGCAGCTCGATCTTGCCAAGGTGTGCTTGCCCACTTTTCACGAGCTGCTAAAGCAGCATCAATTGCATCTTGAACATGACTTGCATCACCCATATGGAAACTACCTAAGTTATGAGCATGTTCATACGGTGGGTGCATAGAAACAGTATTACCTGTTCTAACCTCTTTGCCTCCAATAATCATTGGAGCGTCAATTTGTTGAGATTTTAATGCCTTTACAGTAGCTTGTAATTCTTCTCTTTCATCACTTCCAGGAGCATATCCTAAAACTGGTTCGTTCTCAGCGATTGGTGGTGTAAAAAATGCGTTTGCCATTTATATAAGTTTTATAATTAATAGAATTCTGAAATGTAAAGTTAACCTTTATCAATTGAAAAAAGAAGTGTGGAAAGGATAAACCTAAAACTAATTTTTATCTAATTTTTCGTAGATAGAATTTTTACTTTTAAACTCAGGAACAAGTTCTTTCATAGTGGCTACTATTGCCATATTATCTTGAGAATTAAATTGTGCTATTAAGGTTTCAATTTTAGATTTAACTTCATCAAAATTGTATTTTTTTACTTGCGCAACCATTATTTGGTTGTTTTGTGTAGGTAGCGTATTCTCTTTATTGTTAAGTAATTCTTCATATAGTTTTTCACCTGGCCTAAGCCCACTAAATACTATTTGAATGTCTTTGCCTAGTTCTAAACCAGAAAGCTTAATCATTTTTTTTGCTAGGTCAACAATTTTAACAGATTTACCCATGTCAAAGACATAAATTTCTCCACCATTACCAATTGTTCCAGCTTCTAAAACTAATTGACAAGCTTCAGTTATGGTCATAAAGTATCGAGTAATATTTGGGTCAGTTACTGTTATTGGACCACCCTTTTCTATTTGTTTTTTAAATAGAGGAATAACTGATCCATTAGAACCTAAAACATTACCAAAGCGAGTTGTGATAAAATCTGTTGAGGTATTAATGTTAAGCGATTGGATGTAAATTTCAGCAATTCGTTTTGAAGCTCCCATAATGTTAGTTGGGTTTACAGCTTTGTCTGTACTTACCATTACAAATCGATCCACGTTATGTTTAACAGCTAAGTCAGCAATAATTTTAGTTCCTAATACATTAGTTAAAATTGCTTCAGAAGGATTATTTTCCATTAAAGGAACATGTTTGTAAGCTGCAGCATGATAAACTATGTCTGGTTTATAAGTGTTAAAAACATTACTCATTCTGTCAACACTTCGAATATCACCAATAATTACTTCGCAATTTTTTCCTGTACGTTTTTGATTAATTTCAAACTCTATCTCATATAAAGGAGACTCTGCTTGGTCAACCAAAATAACTTGTTTAGGATTGTATTTTACAACTTGTCTAACTATCTCACTTCCAATAGAACCAGCGGCACCAGTAATTAGTATAGTTTTGCCAGCTAATAACTGAGATGTTTTTTTCTCTTCAAGTTTTATTTCAGTTCGACTTAATAAATCTTCAATTTGAACACTTTTAATTTGCTTAAAACTTAACTCTCCATTAATCCATTTACTAACAGGAGGTACAGTTAATACTTTTACATTGTATTTTAAACAAATCTCAGTAATTTCATTTAAGCGTTTACTTGGTAAGTTTTGTATTGAGACAATAAGATGATCGATTTCATTGTTCGTTAGAATTGTATCTAACTCACTAGCGTGAACAATTGGAACTTGTTCCATTTTTTTGCCAGCAATCTTTTTATCATCATCAATAAAAGCAACAATCTTATATTTAATACTTCTATCCTTATCTAGAGAGTTTTTAGAAATAATACCAGCTTCACCAGCACCAAAAATTAATACATTAGTTTTTTCTTTGTCCTGATTAATATATTCTGAGTATAAGATTTTGACAAAAATTCTAGAAAAAACCATTAAAACTAAGGTTACTAAATACTCTATGATAATAATGGAAAAAGGGATTATAAAAGTCCCAGTAATAAGGTAGTAGCTTATCACATTGAAAATTGCAAAAACAACACTACCAAAGGTTAGTGTGGCAAAAATTCTCTCAGTGTCTTTACTGCTTGTATAGCGAATAATCCCAGCGTATATTTTTGATTTAAGGTAAGAAAGGGATCTTACAATTAAAATTATTGGAAAAATAATAGCTAAAGATTCAATTTCTATAACAGGAACATTGAAATTAAACCGAATTAAGTAAGCTGATGTAATTGATATAGCAACGATAACTAAATCGATAAAAAAGATGAGCCAACGTGGCGTATTTCTACCTCTAAATATCATGCTAGGTCAATTTTTTCAAAGATAGCAATTAAGGTTAGATTAATAGAATGTTAATAGACAAATAAAAATGACATGAGTCTTCAATAAACTCTAAGTAATTAATACATTTGTTTCACTTAAAAAACTAAAATTATGGAAGCAGTAGCATTAAAAGATATAGCTTTAAAACAAAAGCACTTTGATATGGGAGCCAAAATGGTTCCGTTTGCAGGTTTTAACATGCCTTTACAATATACAGGATTAACGGATGAACATTTAAACGTTAGAAATAATGTTGGTGTTTTTGATGTGTCTCACATGGGTGAGTTTATGGTAAAAGGAGAAGGTGCTCTAGAATTAATACAAAGAATAACTTCTAATGATGTTTCCAAGCTATCAGTTGGTAAGGTTCAATACTCTTGTTTTCCAAATAATGATGGTGGAATTGTTGATGACTTATTGGTTTACCAGTTAGGAGATCAAGAATATATGCTTGTTGTTAATGGTGCTAATTTAGATAAGGATTGGGCATGGGTAACTAATCATAACACCACTAATGTTGAAGTAACTAATCATTCTGATAACATTTCATTATTAGCGGTACAAGGTCCAAATGCACAAAAAATGTTACAACCATTAACCAATATGGATTTGGATATGGTTTACTATACTGTACAAAGAGGAACTTTTGCTGGTGTTGAAAATGTAATAGTTTCATCTACAGGTTATACTGGAGCTGGTGGTTTTGAAGTCTATTTTGAAAATAAAGATGCAGATGCAATTTGGGATGCAATTCAAGAGGCAGGAAAAGCAGTTGATATGAAAATGGCCGGGTTAGCTTGTAGAGATACACTAAGATTAGAAATGGGATTCTGCTTGTATGGAAATGATATAAATGATACTACATCACCAATAGAAGCTGGTTTAGGATGGATTACTAAGTTTACTAAAGACTTTGTAAATTCAGATGCTTTAAAGCAGCAAAAAGAAGAAGGTGTTACAAGAAAATTAGTTGGATTTGAATTAGTAGAAAGAGGTATCCCTCGTCAGCATTATAAAATTGTTGATGCAGATGGAAATGAAATAGGGGAGGTAACTTCTGGAACTATGGCTCCATCTTTGAACAAAGCAATTGGAATGGGATATGTAAAAAAAGAATTTAGTAAAGTAGATTCTGAAATTTACATTGAAATAAGAAATAAAAATATTAAAGCACAAGTGGTTAAAATGCCATTTTATAAAGGATAATTAAATGAGTGAAATATCATCTGGAAATAATAGAAAAGTAGAAGTTGTTTATTCACCGGCATTGTTTCCTGTGTATTTTGACAATAATGATTGCATAGTTGTTGTTATAGATGTTTTTAGAGCTACATCAGCAATATGTGCAGCTTTTGAAAGTGGTGTAGATAGTTTAATTCCTGTTGCTACTTTGGAAGAAGCTATTGAATACAAACAAAAAGGATTTAAAGTTGGGGCTGAACGTAATGCAGAAATTGTTGAAGGTTTTGATTTTGGAAATTCACCTTTAACTTTTAAAGATGGTAGATTTAAAAATGAGTCTTTAGTTTTAACTACAACAAATGGAACCAAAGCTTTAGAAATGGCAAAGCCAGCTAATAAGGTGGTGATTGGTGCATTTACTAATCTTTCTGCTTTATGCGATTATGTTGAACGAGAAGATAAGGATGTGTTATTGCTTTGTGCTGGTTGGAAAGATAGATTTAATCTAGAGGACACTTTATTTGCAGGAGCTGTAGCTCAAAAAATTTCACAAAATTTAAGGTTTAGCAACTTATCAGATTCTAGTATTGCAGCTATCAATATGTATGATTCTGCTAAGGATGATTTATTTGATTTCTTGGGAGAATCTTCTCATAGAAAAAGATTGAGTAGATTAAATATGGAAGAAGATATTATTTATTGTTTAACTAAAGATCAATCTAGTATCGTTCCTGTTTTAGAAGGGGACATGCTGGTTAGCAATAAAAGGTGAAACTTATCTATAAATATCTAATTTGTTTCATTGTTGTTTTAATAGCAATACCTTTTTTCTTTCAACAACAAACCTATTCTTGGGGTTTTTTTGGGCATAAAAAAATTAATCGAATGGCGGTATTCACTTTACCTCCAGAGATGATTAAATTTTACAAAAAAAACATTGAATACGTTACCGAACATGCTGTTGATCCTGATAAGAGGAGGTATGCAGTTGATGGAGAAGCACCAAGACATTATATAGATATTGATCATTATGTGCATGAAGGAGAAGACCCATTTGAAGTAGTTCCGAGAAAATGGAATGATGCTGTAGAAAAATTTACAGAAGATACTCTTCAAGCTTATGGGATTGTTCCTTGGCACATTAACGTGATGATGATAAGGTTAACCAAAGCTTTTGAAGCGAAAGATGTAGATAGAATTTTAAAGTTATCTGCAGATATAGGACATTATATAGGTGACTCTCATGTGCCACTACATACTACAGAAAATTATAATGGACAACTTACAGGGCAAAGAGGAATTCATGGTTTTTGGGAGTCGAGATTGCCAGAGTTAAAAAGTATGGATTATGATTATTTTGTAGGAAGAGCAGAGTATGTAGAAAACATATTAGATGACACATGGGAAAATGTTAGGCAAAGTTTTTCTGCAAAGGATTCTGTATTAGAGTTTGAACAAGTATTGAATGATAAGTTTCCTCAAGATCAAAAATATGCTTTTGAAAACAGAGGGAAAACTTTAGTGAAAACTTACTCAGAAGATTACTCTAATAACTATCATGATATGTTAGACGGAATGGTAGAGCGAAGGTTAACACAATCTATTGTAAAGGTAGGAAGCTATTGGTATACTGCTTGGGTTAATGCTGGACAACCTAATTTAGATGAGTTGTTGGATAAAAAGCCATCTCAAAAAATGATAGAAGAAGACATTAAGCTCGACCTAGAATACCAAGCAGGTAAAATTAAAGGTAGAGAGCATCAGGATTAATCTAATCTTTATTTGATTTGAACTTCCTTTAAGGTTAACAAATTAACAGGGTTAATCCCCAAATTAACAATATTCTTCCTTGTAAGCCTTACTACTTGGTCATAATATAATGGTATAATCGGAGCTTCTTCAATTACAATCTTATCCATTTGTTGGTAATAGTGGTAACGTGTAGAATCATTTGTTTCCGACTGGGCCATTTCATATAACTTGTCAAACTCATAGTTTTTAAAGTGAGTATAGTTGGGACCATGTGGTGTAAAGTTTTTACTATAAAATAACGCCAAGTAATTTTCAGCATCTGGGTAATCTGCTATCCAAGATTTTCTAAAAAAGTTAAGCTTAGATCTTGCTACTAATTCTCTGTGTGTTGGGCCAGGTAATATATCAACTTGTATAGTTATTCCTATTTCACCTAATTGATGTTGCATAAATTCACATAAATCTAAATATTGAGCAGTGGTAAATAATTTAATAGGGGGTAGTCCTTCTCCACCTGGGTAACCTGCAGTAAACAATAATTCTCTAGCTTTCTCTGTGTTATAATCATAACCTTTTACAACTGTTTCGTCAAAAGAAGGTAGGCCCTTTGGAACAAAACCAGCAGTTGCAGGCGTACCAATATTTTGGCGTAAATAAGCAATCATTTGGTTTCTATCAAAACCATAATTAATCGCTTGCCTAATTAGCTTATGTTTAAGTGGGCTATTTTTTACTAAGTCTAATTCTTCATCTACTAAAATTCCTAAATACTCAGTGTTTAAGTATGGGTGAGTTAGCAAGGTAATTTCATCAGAGAACTTATCTTTAAGTGTTCCTTTGTTCGTGAAAATCTCTTCTTTATTATCTCCTTCTCGACCAGAAATAAAGTCTAAGTCACCTTTTAGAAAATTTAAAAACTCAACCTCTTCATCTTTTATAAAAGTTACTGAAACACCATCAATGTATGGTAAGCTAACGCCTTCAGCATCTTTTTCAAAGTAGTTTTCGTTTTTTAAGAAAACCATTTTTTGACCTTCGCTCCACATTTTAAACTGAAACGGACCAGTACCAACTGGATTGTTACGGTAATCGTTTTTGTAGTATTCTACAATTTCTTGTGGAAGCACTGAGCAGTATTGCATTGTAAGAATACCTAAGAAAGGAGGGAAGGGCTTTGATAAATATATCTTGAATGTAGTGTCATCAATTGCTTCAAAAGCTTTAAAGCTATGTTCTTCAAGATAATCTACATTATTAAATATCCATGCACCAGGAGAAGCTACTTTTTCAGATAAAATTCTATTAAAGCTATATTCAAAATCAAAAGCAGTTACAGTTCTTCCCTTGCCACCTTCAAAATGTTCATTATCATGAAATGTAACATCATTTCTTAAATTAAAAGTATAAGTTTTTCCATCTTCAGAGATGCTCCAACTTTTAGCAATACAAGGAGTAACTTTTAATTCATCATCCATTTGTACTAACCCATTATATAAATGATTACAAGCCCAAATGTTCTCGATATTTCTACTAAATGCAGGATCTAAAGAAGTAATTCCTTCAGATTCATTATACCTGAATATTTTTTTACCATCTAACTTATCCTTATTCTCACCACCGCAAGAAATAAAAATAATTGATGCTAATACTAAAAAAGAGATAAGTTTTAACCTTGCCATAACTATATAGTTTTATAGTGTAATGATAATAAAACTATGTAGCTAGATTAATTAGACGAGTATGTTCTTTTTAACACGGATTTGTTAAACAAGCATAATTGTTAAGATATTCTAAAACTAAAGAAATGATAGCGCATTTTCTAAAGGTATTATTAATTTAGCTTGTATATTAAATTATAATTTGAGTCTAGAATTAATCATATCAACTTCTATTATTGCTGTTGCCTATATTATAGGCAAATACCAGCAAAAAAATGGGTATTCTTTTTATAAGTCATTTGTCGGAGCATTAATAGGTTTAACCGGACTTGCTTTGCTAGCTTATAAAGCTTTTAATTAGCTCTTTCTTTTAAAATAGCTTCTATATCTTCTAGTTTAAAACCTTTGGCTTTAAGTAGAATTAAGTAGTGATACATTAAGTCTGCTGCCTCATTCTTAAATAAGTTGTCATCATTGTCTTTCGCTTCAATAACCAATTCAACTGCTTCTTCGCCAACTTTTTGAGCTACTTTATTGATACCTCTTTTGTATAATTTGTTAGTATAAGAATTCTCATCATTTTCATCAATTCGTTGATTAATGGTAGCTTGTAAATCATACACAAAACCTTTTGCGGTTTCTTCTTTAAAACAAGATGTAGTTCCTGTGTGGCAGGTTGGTCCAAAAGGGTTAGCTTTTACTAAAATGGTATCACTGTCACAATCTATTTGAATATCAACTACATTTAAAAAGTTACCTGATTCTTCTCCCTTAGTCCATAATCTATTTTTACTACGGCTAAAAAAAGTAACTCTATTTTCTTCTTTCGTTTTATTGTAGGCCTCTTCATTCATGTAGCCTAACATTAAAACTTGTAAGGTGTTATTGTCTTGAATAATTACAGGTACTAGACCGTTTCCTTTTGTAAAATCTATATTCATAATCGTATTGATATTTCTTGTTTGTTTAAATAATCTTTTAATTCTGGTATAGGTATTTCACTATAATGAAAAATACTTGCAGCTAAACCTCCAGTAGCTTTAGTTTGTTCAAATACATCCTTAAAATGTTCTGATTTACCTGCGCCACCAGAGGCAATTACTGGAATATTTACAGCTTCTGAAACCTTATTGGTAATATCAATTGAGAAGCCATTTTTTGTTCCATCATTGTTCATAGAGGTTAGTAATATTTCTCCTGCACCTAATCTCTCTACTTGTTTGACCCAATCTAATGTTTTTAGTGGGGTAGGAGTTCTTCCTCCGTGAACAAACACCATCCATTCATTATCCATAAACTTTGTGTCTACAGCAACAACTACGCATTGACTACCAAATTTCTGAGCTATTTCCTTAATTAATTCTGGGCGCTTAACTGCAGATGAATTAACACTTACTTTGTCAGCTCCAGCTTGAATTAAATTACTCACATCTTCAACAGAATTTATTCCTCCTCCAACGGTAAAAGGGATGTTTATTTCTTCTGCAATATGAGTAACTAACTCTATTAAGGTTTTTCTATTTTCAACGGTAGCTGTTATGTCTAAAAACACTAATTCATCAGCTCCTTGTTCAACATACTTTTTAGCCAACTCAATAGGGTCGCCAGCATCTTGTATATCTACAAAATTGATACCTTTTACCGTTCGCCCATCTTTAATATCAAGGCATGGTATGATTCTCTTTTTTAACATAGTTTCTGTAACTCTTTTAATGTTAACCTTCCTTCATAAAATGCTTTACCAATAATAGCTCCTTCACAACCAATTTCTTGTACTTTCAATAAATCATCAAAACAAGAAACTCCACCACTAGCAATTAGTTTTACATTGGTTTTATTCAATATTTCTTGATACAATTCATTAGAAGTTCCTTGCAACATACCATCTTTAGCAATATCGGTGCAAATTACATAGCTTACTCCATATTTCTCATATTGGTTTATAAAATTAACTACATCTAACTCTGAAGTTTCTAACCAACCAGAAGTAGCAATTTTTCTGTTACTAAAGTCTGCTCCTAAAATAATTTTATCGCTTCCATATTTTTGCAACCATCCTTTAAAAATATCAGGGTTTTTAACAGCAATACTTCCTCCGGTAATTTGATTAGCACCACTTTCAAAAGCAATTTGCAAATCTTTATCAGATTTTAAACCACCACCAAAATCAACTTTTAAGTTGGTTTTACTACAAATGTTTTCTAGAACTTTATAGTTTACAATGTGTTGTGATTTTGCACCATCTAAATCTACTAAGTGTAAGTATTGAATGCCATTTGCTTCAAATTCTTTAGCTACTTCTAAAGGGTTTTCGTTATATACTTTTTTAGTTTTGTAATCTCCTTTAGAAAGCCTAACACATTTGCCTTCTATAATATCTATTGCGGGTATTATTCTCATTTTATGATTGTCTAAGTTTTAATTATCCGCACTCATAGAGTGCAAAAGTTTTTTAATATTTGTTCTCCAATTTTAGCCGATTTCTCTGGGTGAAATTGAGTAGCGTAAAAATTATCTTTTTGTAATGCTGTGCTAAAAGGATTGATATAATCACAAATAGCTGCAGTATCCTCACATAATTCAGCATAATAGCTGTGTACATAATATACATCATCTTTTTTATCAATGCTTTTAAATAAGTCTCCTTTAATAGAAGTGAAACTATTCCACCCCATATGAGGCACTTTTTCATCAGGAGGAAAAAGTTTTACATTAGTATCAAAAATGCCTAGACAGTCAGTGTTCCCTTCGTCAGTTTTATTGCACATCAATTGTAGCCCTAAACAAATACCTAAAAAGGGTTGAGTTACAGATTTGATAACTTCATCTAATCCTTTTTCTTTTAAGTGTTGCATAGCAGTACTAGCTTCACCAACACCCGGAAAAATAACTTTGTCAGCACCTAAAATTTCTTCTCTATCATCACTAATGATAGAATCATAGCCTAATCGTTTTAGAGCATTTTGAACTGACCTTATATTGCCAGCATTGTATTTTATTATAGCTATCATATTGTTCCTTTTGTACTTGGAATACTGTAATTACCTGTTTTACTTACTGCCATTTTTATTACTTTCGCAAAAGCTTTAAAAATTGCTTCAATTTTGTGGTGTTCATTGTCGCCTTCTGCTTTAATGTTTAGGTTACATTTTGAGGCATCACTAAATGATTTAAAAAAGTGCATGAACATTTCAGTAGGCATTTCTCCAACCATTTCACGTTTAAAATCTGCCTCCCAAACTAGCCAAGGTCTACCACCAAAATCAATAGCTACCTGAGCTAAACAATCGTCCATTGGCAATAAAAACCCATAACGTTCAATTCCTTTTTTACTTCCTAAAGCTTTTATGAAAGCTTCTCCTAAAGTAATGGCAACATCTTCAACAGTGTGGTGTTCATCAATTTCTAAATCACCTTTCACAGTAGCTTCTAAGTTGATGTTTCCGTGTTTTGCAATTTGCTCTAACATATGATCAAAAAAGCCTATTCCTGTATCTAATTTAGATTGCCCATTACCATCCAGATTAACAGTTACAGTAATATCTGTCTCTTTGGTTGTTCTGGTTACTGTTGCTTTTCTAGGGATAGCTTTTAAATAATTGTATATGTCTGCCCAGTTAGTAGTGCAAAGAGTTGCTTCTTTATTTTCTCCACCAATAAAAATTCCTTGAGCTTTTAAGTTGGTAGCTAATTCGATATCAGTTGCTCTATCTCCTATAACATAGGAGTTAGCCAAATCGTAATCGCCATAGATATACTCATTCAATAAGCCAGTTCTTGGTTTACGAGTAGGAGTGTTATCTTCTGGGAAGCTCTTATCAATTAAAATTTCTTTAAATGTGATTCCCTCATTCTCAAAAGCTTGAATGATTTTGTTTTGAGCTGGCCAAAAAGTATCCTCAGGAAAAGAGTCTGTTCCCAAACCGTCTTGATTTGTTACCATTACCAAATCATAATCTAACTCAGTTACAATTTTTGATAGCCATTGGAATACACCTGGATAATACTCTAGTTTTTCCAAGCTATCCAATTGGTAATCTACAGGTGGTTCAATAACCAAAGTCCCGTCTCTGTCTATAAATAATACTTTCTTCATGATAGTGTTTTTAATGCGTTTAACAATTCATCATTTTCTTTTTGGGTTCCTACTGTTATTCTAATACAGTTAGCTACTTGTGTATTTCTATTTCTGGTTATGATTTGCTGATTGACTAACTGTGTATATAATTGGTTAGCATCAGTTACTTCCAATAATAAAAAATTAGCATCAGAAGGGTATATTTTTTTAACTAAACTGATTTGTTGTAATTTAGATTTTAGTCTTTTTTTTTCACTTAATATTAAGTTTAAATTATCCTTATAAGTGTTTTTGTTATCAAGAGCATTAATGGCTGCTTGCTGATTTAATTTACTCACATTGTAAGGTGGTTTTACTTTGTTGTAAAGTTTTATAATTTTTTCGTTGGCATAAGCAGTTCCTACTCTTGCAGCAGCTAGTCCCCATGCTTTACTAAAAGTCTGACTTACAATTAAGTTGTTGTATTGATTGATTAAACTGATTAAAGAATCTGCTTCAGCAAAATCAATATAAGCTTCGTCAATGATAACAATACCTTTAAAGTTATTGAGGATAAATTCAATGTCTTTTTTGTTTATCAAATTTCCTGTAGGGTTATTGGGTGAACATATAAACATCAACTTAATGCTACTATCATTAAAGTAAGACTCTAGCTTTTCTATATCAATTTGAAAATCTTGATTTAATGGAAGTTTTAATAACTCAACATTGTTGATGGTTGCTGAAACATCATACATCCCATAAGTAGGTGAGAACGTAATTGCCTTATCAAACCCTGGACTACAAAATATCCTGAAAGCTAAATCAATTACTTCATCAGAACCATTTCCTATAAATATGTTGTTGGTATTTATATCCTTTAATTCAGCTAGCTTTTGTTTCAGTTCCTTTTGATAAGGATCAGGATAGCGATTAAATTCTCCAAATGGATTCTCATTTGCATCCAAGAAAATTCCTTCCTTACCAGTAAACTCGTCTCTAGCACTAGAGTAGGGTTGTAATTCCAAAATGTTTGGACGTACTATGTTTTCTATATTAATCATTGTTAATCTCTTTTAAGCGCAGTGTTACTGCATTTTTGTGAGCTATTAATTCTTCTGCTTCAGCCATTATTTCTATGGCGTTACCAATTTTGTTAATGCCTTCTTTACTTAACTCTTGGTAAGTGATCTTTTTAACAAAACTGTCTAAAGAAACACCACTATAGTTTTTAGCAAATCCATTGGTTGGTAGAGTGTGGTTGGTTCCGCTAGCATAATCTCCAGCAGACTCACAACTATAATTACCTAAGAATACTGAACCTGCATTGGTAATGCTATCGATATACTGGTTGGCATTTTCTGATGCAATTATTAGGTGCTCAGGAGCATAGCTATTGCTTAATTTTAAGCATTCATCTACGCTGCCTAAAACAATGGCTTTACTATTAGCTAAAGCTTTTAAAGCTGTTTCTTTTCTAGGAAGCATTTCAACTTGTTTGTTTACTTGAGCTAAACACTCCTCAATAATTTTCTCATTGTTGCTTAATAAAATTACTTGACTGTCTGCTCCATGCTCAGCTTGCGATAGTAAATCAGCGGCAACAAAACTTGGGTTGCAAGTATTATCAGCAATTACTAATACTTCACTTGGTCCAGCAGGCATATCTATGGCTACTCCAGCTTGCTGAACTAGTTCTTTTGCTTTGGTAACGTACTGGTTTCCTGGCCCAAATATTTTGTAAACCTTAGGAATAGTGTCAGTACCATAAGCCATACCTGCTACTGCCTGAGCACCACCTGCTTTGTATATTTTGGTAATGCCTATCAAGTTAGCTGTGTACAAAATAGCAGGGTTAATTTCTTGATTTTGGTTAGGAGGAGTACATAAAACAATCTCATTACAACCAGCAATTTGTGCTGGTATTCCCAACATCAAAATAGTTGAGAACAAAGGGGCGCTTCCACCAGGAATATACAACCCAACTTTCTCAATAGCTACTGATTTTCTCCAACACTTTACACCAGAGGTAGTTTCAATTACCTCTTCCTGAAATTGTTGTGCTTTGTGGAAGGTAGCTATATTACTGTAAGCTATATGAATAGCTTCCTTTAGTTCTTGTGGAGTTTGTTCAATGGCTTTTTCTACTTCTTGGGCAGAAACTTCAAGATTAGCTAATTCAACCCCATCAAATCGGCTTGCATATTCAATTAATGCTTTATCCCCATTTTGTTTTACATCATTAATAATAGAATTAACACCTTCAGTTAATTGTTCTTGATTAATAACGGGGCGTTGAGTTAACTCAGCCCATTGCTTTTTACTTGGTTTAACGTAGGTCTTCATATCACCATTTTATCTATAGGTACAATTAAAATATCTTCTGCTCCTGCATTTTTTAGCTTATCAATCACTTCCCAAAACTGGTTTTCGTTAATTACAGAGTGCAGTGAGCTCCAATCTTTTTCAGCCAGAGGAAGTATAGTTGGGCTTTTTAATACGGGTAATATGTTAGTTACAGCTTCAATTTTTTTATTCGGAACATTCATTAAAATGTATTTACTGTTTTTGGCTTTTTGTACTGCTTTAATTCTAAATAATAGCTTCTCCAATAAAGCTTCTTGTTCAGTATTTAAGGATAATGATTTAACAAGTACCGCTTCAGATTTTAAGAT
>JARGOE010000021.1:10404-13738 GCA_029210015.1 Vicingaceae bacterium | reverse complement strand
TCTAATTCTTCTTTAGTTGCTTCTCTAATTTCAACTACATTTCCAGTAAAATGTAAGTCTTGATCAGCTAAGGGGTGATTAACATCCATTGTTAAACTAGCATCATTTATTTTTACAACTTTAGCAGGAACAACTCTTCCATTTTGATCTTGTAGAGGGACTATTTTTCCTTCTTCAATACCTTCTGCTAATTTACCTTCGTCTAAAAACATTGCTTTTTCTAATTCAATGATAGCTTCATCACTTCTTGTACCATATGCTTTAGCCGCTTCTATTCCAAAAGAAAAAGTATCACCAACAGCTAAGTTAACTACGTTTGCTTCGAAATCAGGAATCATTTGTCCAACACCAGATAAAAATACCAAAGGATCTTTTCCTTCTGTGCTTTCTATCATTTCTCCTTCGGCAGTATCTTTATGTAAATTATAATTTACCGAAATTACTTTGTTTGTTACTTCACTCATAATTGTATTTTATTTTTCTTGCAAATTTATGATTAATTAATTCCTTTTTTGGTCTCAGTAGATGAGAATTAGAATATTCTCTCAAGTATTAAGTTACTAGCCCCAATTCCATTTGTAATATATTCTTTAGCTGCATTTTGAGTTGTGCTTAAATTGTTATCTACTAATAAATGGTTAATGAATGCAATTAAATCATCAGTATAAGTAACTTCATATGCTGCTTGATTAGTTAGTAAATCTTCAGCTTCATGAAATTTACTGTGCTTTTTTCCAAATAAAACAACATTACCAAAGCTAGCAGGTTCAAGAACATTGTGTAAAGCACCTTTAAAACCACCTCCAATAAAAGCAATATCAGTATATTGATAAACGTTTGCTAAAATGCCAATATTATCAACGATTAAAATAGTATGCTGAGTGATGTTTTCTTCTGTTGCATCTGAGTATTTAATGAAATTAGTACTATCTCCTAGCAATTTTTCAATTTCAGCTATATGGGGTTTGCTAACATTGTGAGGTGCAATGATGTATTTAAACTCTTTATCTGAAGATGATATGTAATCACACAGTATTTTTTCTTCTGGTTGCCATGAACTACCAGCAACTATAATCTTTTTGTCCGCTTTAAACTTTTCAATAAGGGGGATTTTTTTAGGGGTAAGTGAATTTTCGTAAACTCTATCAATTCTTGTGTCTCCAGTAATTAAAACATTATCAAACCCTAATTTGTTTATTAATTGATATGATCTTTCATTTTGCACAAAGAAAAATGTGAAAAATTGTAGCATTTCACGGTGGGTATACCCATACCATTTAAAAAATAACTGGCTTTTACGAAACACTCCAGAAACTAAATAAGTTGGAATCTTGTTTTGAGATAACTCCTTTAGATAATAGAACCAAAATTCGTACTTTATAAAAAATACTTTTTCAGGTTTTATTAATTCAATTAACTTTTTTGCATTATTAGTAGAATCAAAGGGAAGGTAAAAACAATAATCAATTAAAGCATCATTTTTTTTATTTTCATAGCCACTTGGCGAAAAAAAAGTGACTAGCACTTTTATTGATTTGTCTCTAGTTTTTAACTTTTCAATTAAAGGCTTGCCCTGCTCATATTCGCCTAAACTTGCACAATGAAACCAGTAAATTTTATCTTGAGGATTAACTTTATTTTCAATTTTCTCAAAAATGTTAACTCTTCCGTCTACCCAAAGTTTAGCCTTTTTATTAAATAGCGAAGCAATTCTTACTGCTACAAAATAGGAGTAAATCGATATTTTATAAAAAAAAGTCATTATTGATTAACGGTAATAATATTCTTGGTTTTGTCTTTTATTTAGTCGAATAATCCACCCTAATCTAATACCATATAGTGTATTAGTATGGAGGTCTGTATCAACCTCTCTAGTGTCAAAATTATATTTTCTAAGGCTTTTTGTCCAGCCAATGGTATAATCAAACCCACCAAAAAAATTAAGCAATCTATTTTTACTTAAAAATAAATACCCAACAAATGCATTTGCAGCAAATCCAACAGAGAATCTATCATAACCTTTTTTATGTTCATCTGTCAGAGAAGCAATATCATCTTGAAATTTAATGCTTATTTTATGTTGTAAGAATCCTGGTCCACCATAAATTAGTATTCCAGAATTTTTATTAGGAGCAATTACATTAAACATTTTTCCTCCAATAGCAAAAAAAGAAGAACCTCTTTGTCCAAGATAAATATCTGTTAGTCTACCATCATTATCAATAACAAAACCATCGCTAGTAATAATGTTCCGTAAAACTTTTTCATCAGTTACCGCAGCACCAAAAAGAAAATTACCTTTAATACCAAAATACCAGTTTTTTTTAGTTTTTACAGTTACACTCGCACCAACATTACTGTTATTACCAAATCTGTCAGACATCTCTGCACCACTCCATTGATATGCATAAGAAGTATTAATCATAGGGATTGTATATGCAGAATCTGGAACTTCCTTTTTCTCAATTACGAACTGAGATTTTGCCGTAAAAAGAGAAAGTGAAAATAGTAGAAAGAAAAGTTGTTTCATCATATATCCTAAAACACAAAATAACGAATAAAATCAACGAATATTATAACTTAATGGTTATTGAATTTATTAACTACTTTTTTTTAATTTAGCATTTTATCAAAAAATGCAAAATATGTCAAATATCAATATCCAAATGGTTGATTTAAAAGGTCAATATGCCAAAATAAAGGATGATATTGATAAAGCTATTTTGGATGTAGTTGAGTCTACTGCTTTTATTAGGGGGCCTCAGGTTAAGGAGTTTCAGAAAGAATTAGAAAAATATTTAAACGTTAAGCATGTAATCCCTTGTGCTAATGGCACCGATGCGCTGCAAATTGCTTTAATGGCGTTAGGTTTAAAGCCAGGGGATGAGGTGATAACATCTGATTTCACTTTTGCTGCAACTGTTGAAGTGATTGGATTATTGCAATTAAAACCAATTTTGGTGGATGTTGATCCTGATACTTTTTGTATAGATGTTAAGAAAATAAAAGAAGCTATTACTCCTAATACTAAAGCAATTGTTCCTGTTCATTTATTTGGACAATGTGCTAATATGGAGGCGATAATGGAAGTCGCACAAGCTCACAATTTATTTGTTATTGAAGATAATGCCCAAGCAATTGGAGCAGCATACACTTTTAGCAATGGAGAGACAAAAAAAGCTGGAACGATAGGAGATATAGGAACTACCTCCTTTTTTCCATCTAAAAATTTGGGGTGTTATGGTGATGGTGGAGCATTGTTTACTAATGATGATAATTTGGCTGCAATATGTAATTCTATTGTAAATCACGGGATGGGAGAACGTTATTATTA
>JARGOE010000021.1:0-10304 GCA_029210015.1 Vicingaceae bacterium | reverse complement strand
CTGAAAATCTATCAACTGATTTATTTGATGTAGTTTCAAATCCAGAATTTCTAAGAGAAGGATACGCTGTTGATGATTTTTTAAAACCAGATAGAGTTGTTATTGGAACAAGTTCTAAGAAGGCAAGAGATGTTATGGAACATCTATATAAACCTTATGTAAGACAAGGTAATCCAATTATTTTTATGGATGAAAAATCCGCAGAGTTAACTAAGTATGCAGCAAATTCATTTTTAGCTACAAAAATTACTTTTATGAATGAGATAGCAAACTTTTGTGAAAAAGTTGGTGCTGATGTTGATATGGTAAGAATAGGTATTGGTTCAGATACTCGAATAGGTAAACGTTTTTTATTTCCAGGGATAGGTTATGGTGGAAGTTGTTTTCCAAAGGATGTTCAAGCTTTGGCTAAATCAGGTAAGGAATTCGGGTATAATTTTGGAATTCTAGATTCAGTAATGGAAATTAATGAAAATCAAAAAACCATTATTGTTCCAAAAATTAAAGAATATTTCAAAGGTGATTTAAAAGGTAAAAAAATAGCTCTTTGGGGATTAGCATTTAAGCCAGATACTGATGATATTAGAGAGGCACCAGCTTTATATATTATAAATGAATTACTTGATGCTGGAGCGGATATAACTGCTTTTGATCCAGAAGCTATGGAAAATGTGAAGGCTAAGTATGGCGATAAAGTAACTTTTGTAGAAAATAGAGATACAGCTATTGAGAATGCTGATGCTTTAGTAATAGCTACAGAATGGCAGGTGTTTCGTAATCCAGATTTTGATATGATGGCAGAAAAGATGAACCAGAAAGTAATTTTTGATGGTAGAAATCTTTATGATATTGATGAAATGAAAGGATTAGGTTTTTATTATAGCAGTATAGGAAGAATATTAATAGGAGGATAAATGGAAAGAGTTTTAATTACAGGGGCAGCAGGTTTTTTAGGTTCACATTTGTGTGATAGGTTTTTAGCAGAAGGTTATGAAGTTATTGCAATGGATAATTTAATTACTGGAGACTTAAAGAACTTAGAACATTTATCTGATAATAAAAATTTCAAGTTTATCAATCATGATGTTTCTGAGCATATTTCTATAGATGGAGAGTTAGATTATATATTACATTTTGCATCACCAGCAAGTCCTATCGATTATTTAAAGATTCCAATACAGACCTTAAAAGTAGGTTCTTTAGGAACTCATAACTTATTAGGGCTAGCTAAAGCAAAAAAGGCTAGAATGTTAATTGCTTCAACATCTGAAGTTTATGGCGACCCGTTGGTACATCCCCAAACAGAGGAGTATTATGGCAATGTTAATCCCATTGGGCCGAGAGGTGTTTATGATGAAGCAAAACGTTTTCAAGAGGCGATAACTATGGCTTATCATACTTATCATGGAGTAGAAACTAGAATAGTTAGAATATTTAATACCTATGGGCCAAGAATGAGATTAAATGATGGGAGAGTTTTACCTGCTTTTATTGGTCAAGCATTAAGGGGTGAAGATTTGACTGTTTTTGGGAAAGGAGATCAAACACGTTCGTTTTGTTATGTGGATGATTTGATTGAAGGTATTTACCGTTTATTATTAAGTGATTATGCTTTACCTGTTAATATTGGTAATCCAGATGAAATTACAATTTTAGACTTTTGTAAAGAGATTATTAAATTGACAGGAACCGACCAAAAGATTGTTTATAAAGATTTACCCGTTAATGATCCTATGCAACGTCAACCGAATATTGATAAAGCAAAAAAAATATTGGGTTGGGAACCTAAAGTAAATAGGGCTGAAGGACTAAAAATTACTTATGACTATTTTAAAAGTCTTTCGCAGGATGAATTAAATAAAGTAGAGCATAAAAACTTTGACCAATACGTTAAATAATGAGTTATTTTAGTCATGATACAGCGGTGATAGATGAAGGTTGTCAAATTGGTGAAGGAACCAAAATATGGCATTTCTCTCATATTATGCCGAATTCCATACTTGGTAAAGGGTGTAATATTGGTCAGAATGTGGTAGTATCTCCAAATGTTATTTTGGGAAATAATGTGAAAGTGCAAAACAATGTTTCTATTTATACAGGAGTAACATGTGAAGATGATGTATTTTTAGGTCCTTCAATGGTTTTTACTAATGTGATAAACCCAAGAAGTGCAATAAATCGGAGAGGTGAATATGCAAAGACAACTGTAAGGAAAGGAGTCTCTATAGGTGCAAATGCTACTATAGTTTGTGGAAATGATATAGGAGAATATGCTTTTATTGGTGCTGGTGCAGTAGTGACTAAAACAGTTCCTCCTTATGCGTTATTAGTAGGTAACCCTGCTAAGCAAATAGGTTGGGTTGGAGAATATGGACATCGTCTAGAGTTTAATTCTGATGGAGTTGCTATTTGTGAAGAAAGTAAGCAAGAATATAAATTAGAAAATAACATAGTAAGAAAAAACAGTAATTAATGGCTGAAAATGAAGTTATAAAATTTGCTGTTGTTGGATGTGGTCACATTGGTAAACGTCATGCAGAAATGGTGATAGGTAATCCACATGCCAAATTAATAGCGCTTTGTGATGCTGCTCCTAAAGAAAGTTTAGGAATAGAAAAATATGATGTTCCTTTTTATAATTCTATTGAAGAGTTGATGGAAGCTAAATTGGATATTGATGTGGTTAATATTTGTACACCAAATGGGTTGCATTCAGATCAAGCATCATTAGCTTTAGATAACGATTGTCATATTGTAGTAGAAAAACCTATAGGGCTATCTAAGGCAAAATGCGAACAAGTAATACACAAAGCTTTACGTAATCACAAACAAGTTTTTGCAGTTATGCAAAACCGTTATTCTCCTCCTTCAGTTTGGATTAAAGAATTAATTGAGAATAAAACATTAGGGGATATTTTTATGGTTCAATTAAACTGTTATTGGAATAGAGACAGCAGGTATTATAAACCAGGGGGATGGAAAGGAACTAATAATCTTGATGGAGGAACACTGTTTACACAGTTTTCTCATTTTATTGACATTATGTATTGGTTGTTTGGTGACATTACTAATATTCAAGGAAAGTTTAAAGATTTTACGCATCATGATTCTACTGATTTTGAGGATTCGGGTTTTGTATCTTTCGATTTCCTAGAGGGAGGAATGGGTAGTTTAAACTATTCTACTGCGGTTGCCAATCAAAATTTAGAAAGCAGTATTACCATAATAGGAGAAAAAGGAAGCGTTAAGATTGGTGGACAATATATGAATGAAGTAGAGGGCTGTAACATTGATGGGTATGATATGCCGGAATTACCAGCTGCTAACCCTCCAAATGATTATGGACCATATAAAGGTTCTGCTGCAAACCACCATTATATAATCGAAAACGTAGTAGATACATTAAATGGAAAAACAACAGCTACAACAAATGCTCTAGAAGGTTTAAAAGTTGTTGACATTATAGAACGAATATATGAATTAAGAGATAGTTCATTAATAAATAAATAAATTATGGGTATTTATCAAGAATTAAAAAATAAAGAAACAAAAATTGCAGTTATAGGATTAGGGTATGTTGGTTTACCAATAGCTCTAGAGTTTGCAAAAACAATGAAAGTTGTTGGGTTTGATATCAATCAAAAAAGGGTTGATATGATGAAAAACAATATTGACCCTAGTGAAGAATTAGATAGTTCAGCTTTTGAAGGTTGTGATATTGAATTTACTGCAAATATTGAAGATTTAAAAGATTCAACTTTTTATGTTGTTGCTGTTCCAACCCCAATAAACTCACATAAATTACCAGATTTAACACCGTTATTGGGAGCTTCAAAAACAGTTGCTCAAGTATTAAAAAAAGGAGATTATGTAGTGTTTGAATCTACGGTTTATCCTGGCTGTACTGAAGAAGATTGTATCCCTGTGATGGAAGAAATTTCAGGATTGAAATTTAAAGAAGATTTTATGGTTGGATATTCTCCAGAGAGAATTAATCCAGGAGATACAAAACATACTTTAACAAATGTTATTAAAGTTGTTTCTGGGTGTTGTGATGAATCATTAGAAGAAATAGCTAAAGTATATGAAGAAGTTGTTCAAGCTGGAGTGCATAGGGCTGCAACAATTAAAGTAGCAGAAGCAGCAAAAATTATTGAAAATACACAAAGAGATTTGAATATTGCTTTAGTAAATGAACTTTCTATCATTTTCAATAAAATGGATATTAATACATATGATGTTTTGGAAGCGGCAGGAACAAAATGGAATTTCTTGAAATTTTTCCCAGGTTTAGTAGGAGGGCATTGTATTGGTGTAGATCCTTATTATTTAACATATAAGGCTAAAGAATTAGGTTATCATGCTCAAATTATAAATGCTGGTCGTTTTGTAAATGACAGCATGGGAGGGTATGTTGCTAAACAAACCGTTAAAAAAATTATTGCTGAAGGTAAACACATTAGTGAATCAAAAGTACTAGTGATGGGGGCAACCTTTAAAGAAGATGTTAGTGACATCAGAAATTCAAAAGTATGTGATGTAATCAATGAATTTAAATCATTTGGTGCTAAGGTAGAAGTTGTAGATCCCTATGCTGATTCGGATGCTTTAAATGAAGAATATGGATTTGGTTTAGTTGAAAATTTGGCTAATGATTACGATTCGGTTGTTATTGCCGTAAATCATAAAGATTATACTAATTTAGATGAAGCTTATTTTGATTCGATTACAAAAGAAAACCCTGTAATAGTTGATTTGAAAGGGGTTTATAAAGGGAGAATAAACAATTTAACTTATTGGAGTTTATAAATGTCAAAAACAATTTTAATAACAGGAGGTGCAGGATTTATCGGATCACATTTGGTTCGATTGATGGTGAATAAATACCCAGATTACAAAGTTGTCAATTTGGATAAATTAACATATGCAGGCAATTTGGCTAACCTTACTGATGTTAAAAATAATGCTAATTATGAATTTGTAAAAGGAGATATTGTTGATACCGATTTTATTAATGATTTGTTTAAACAGTATCAATTTGATGCAGTCATTCATCTTGCTGCAGAATCACACGTTGATAGATCTATTGAAAGTCCAATGGATTTTATAATGACGAATATAGTCGGTACTGCTAATTTATTAAATGCGGCAAAGTTTAATTGGAATAATAATTTTGATGGTAAGTTATTTTATCATGTTTCTACTGATGAAGTTTATGGCTCCTTGGGTGAAACAGGGATGTTTTTAGAAACTACATCTTATGATCCTAGAAGCCCTTATTCTTCATCAAAAGCAAGTTCTGACCATTTAGTAAGAGCATATTTCCATACCTATGGGTTGCCAGTTGTAATTTCTAATTGCTCAAACAATTATGGTTCTCATCAATTTCCTGAGAAATTAATTCCTTTGTTTATTAATAATATAAAAAATAATAAGCCATTACCAGTTTATGGTAAAGGAGAAAACATTAGAGATTGGTTGTGGGTAAACGATCATGCAAGGGCAATTGATCTTATTTTTCATAAAGCAAAATTAGGGGAGACTTATAATATTGGTGGCCATAACGAGTGGACTAATATTGACTTAATTAAAGTATTATGTAAAGTAATGGATAAGAAGTTGGGAAGAGAAAATGGAGAATCAGAGAAATTAATCACTTATGTTACAGATAGAGCTGGACATGATATGCGTTATGCGATTGATGCAACCAAATTAAAAGATGAGTTAGGTTGGGAGCCATCATTACAGTTTGAAGAAGGAATTGAAAAGACAATAGATTGGTACCTGGCGAATGAAGAATGGATGAATAACATAACATCTGGAGATTACCAAAAATATTATGATTCACAATATTCAAATAGGTAATAGGGTGTTGACTATATTAATATGTTATATAATTTCCAATTTATCCATTATTAGTTAGATGAATTTACTAAAAAACATATTTAAAAAAGAACCGAAACTACCACCAATAAGTTTCTCTGCTTTTGGTACAGATATACATTCTCATTTAATTTCTGGTATTGATGATGGAGCTGCTGATATGGAAGCTTCTATTGTAATGATTAAAAAATTTAAAGAGTTAGGCTTTAAAAAAATCATTACAACTCCACATACCATGTGTGATTACTATAAGAACACTCCAGAAATTATTTTAGGAGGATTAGAAGATGTGAAAAAAGAATTAAAAGCTCAAAATATAGATATTGAAATTAGTGCTGCCTCTGAATATAATTTAGATGATGGTTTATCAAAGTTAATTGATGATAAACAAGTGTTAACAATGGGTGAAAATTATGTGTTATTTGAATTACCTTTTATGAGTGAGCCACCTAATTTTCAAGAAATTGTTTTTCAGTTTCAAACTAATGGATATAAACCAATATTAGCTCACCCTGAGAGGTATACCTTTTGGTATGATGATTTTGATAAGTATGATGAATTGAGAGCAAAAGGTATTCTATTGCAACTTAACTTATTATCCTTAACAGGCCATTATTCTCCACAAACTAAAAAGATAGCTGAAAAAATGGTTGAAGCTAATTTAATAGATGCTATTGGCACAGATTGCCATCGGATAGAGCATCTAAACTTACTAGAACAATTCGCTACTAATAAGTATTTTCATAAATTAGCTAATCAAGAAAATCTTTTTAATAAAAAGATATAATTACTTAAATAATTCAGACATCACTTTTCCTTGTGAGTTAGGTAGTTCAAAACACATTAATTCAGCAATAGTAGGTGCTATATCTATCAATTCATAATTAGAACTAATTACTGAATTAGTCTTAAAATCTGGTCCTGTAGCAAAAAGCATAATTTGCCTACAACCTAAGCAATTATCTCCATGATTTGAATAGCCACCATTTAAGTCATTATGCCTACCATGATCATTTGTAATGAAAATTGTAGTTTTCTCTTTAAAATTAGTGTTGGTCTCAGTTAATTTAAATAGCTCATATATTAGGCTGTCTACTTTTTTAATTTGATTTAAATAACCTAATGAGTCGGACATATGAGCTGTAAAATCAGGTTCTCTGAAATTAATTAAGGTTAAATCTGGGTGTTGATTGGCTAATATGTTTAATGAATTTTGTAAAGTAATACTGTCATCTCTATAGCCAGAACCCAGGCCGCTAATGCCACAATCAGTATTAGCTAGATGTAGGTTGTTATATTTTGTATCTGATGTATTCGCTAAAACCTCTAGTTTATCTTTGCTTGCTATTAACCAACTTTTTTTATTAGGGTAAGTTTGGTTGAAATACTGGAAAATAGTAGGGAATGGAGGTAGTTCAGTCCCGCTATTATTTAAGTTGTAGTATTGTCCACTAAGCATGGCTAAATGACCAGGAGAAGTATAAGTATCTCCATTATTATAAAATTCATTAAATGCACAACCTTTACTGGCTATAATGTTTGATAAATTTGGTGTAAATGTATGAGAACTGTCTCCCCATGTTTCACTAAATCTTGCACCATCCATTACAATAATAATCACCTTCTCAGTTAAGTGTTTAGTAGAAATAATAGTTGTTTTTTGACAAGAAAAAAATAACAAAAACCCCACTATTACTAATGAAGTGAATTTGAATGCAAGTTTCTGCATTAGGCTGTTTTTAACTCATATTCATCTTGTAAAAAAGCGCCAATCTCTTTTTCTAAAGCTTTCATTTTAGTATGAAATGCTGCAAAATAGATAATTAAAGGAATTAAAAATCCTAGTAGTACTACACATAACATAAAAATCATCGTTCCTCCAACAGTAGGAAAGTTACCTACAACATTCATTTTACCTTTTCTTACAACAATGTTAGCCCCTACAGTACTAGTTTTAGTTGCTACTAAAAACTGTTTACCCCTCATTTTAAAAGTGTAGTCAGGAAATTTTATAGATAATTTAGTTTGGAGCTCGTCATATGTTACAGAGTTTGGAGTAATATTAAATCTCATGGCTAATTATTTGTTAGTGAGTAGCTAAGCTAGGAAATAAATTTTAAAAACCGTTGTTTTTTTGCTCTAAATAACTCTGTAAAATAATGGTAGCACTTATTTCATCAATTAGTGCTTTGTTTTGACGGGCTTTCTTTTTTAAACCACTATCTATCATTGTTTGAAAAGCCATTTTTGAAGTAAACCTTTCATCAACTCGTTCAAGCTTAATTTTAGGAAATTTTCTGCTTAAATGTTTAACAAAAGGTTCAATAAATCTTGCTGATTCAGAAGGGTTATTTTTCAAATCTTTAGCTTCACCAATAACAATACATTCAACTTCGTTTTTGTTAAGGTATTCCTCAATATAAGGGATACAATCTTTTACATGAACTGTGGTTAAACCACTAGCAATAATTTGTAAATCATCAGTAGCTGCAAAACCAACTCTTTTTTGCCCGTAATCTATTGCTAAAACTTTTGCCATTCCTAATAATTCACTAATAACTTATCCTTAACTTTGTATAAAATATACAGCTAATGGAAACAAAGTTAAACAAAATAGAAGAAGCGATAGAAGACATTAAAGCCGGAAAGGTAATAATTGTTGTTGATGATGAGGATAGAGAGAATGAGGGGGATTTTGTTGCTGCTGCTCGTTCTGTAACACCAGAAATGATAAACTTTATGGCTACACATGGTAGAGGGCTTATTTGCGCCCCTTTAGTAGAAGATAGGTGTGAAGAGTTAGGATTGGATTTGATGGTGATGAACAATAATGCAGCTTATGAAACACCATTTACCGTTTCGGTAGATTTAGTTGGGCATGGATGTACTACAGGTATTTCTGCAAGTGATAGAGCAAAAACAGTTCAAGCTTTAATCGACCCAGAAATTAGTCCAGATGAATTAGGAAGACCAGGTCATATTTTTCCACTCAAAGCAAAAAGAGGTGGTGTTTTAAGAAGAGCAGGTCATACTGAAGCGGCTATTGATTTAGCTCGCTTGGCAGACTTTGAACCTGCAGGGGTTATTGTAGAAATAATGAATGAGGATGGTTCAATGGCTCGTTTACCTGAGTTATTAGAAATAGCTGAAAAGCACGAATTGAAAATAATTTCTATTGAAGATTTAATTGAGTATCGTTTAAAGAACGAAACACTTATACAAGAGCAAGTTAAAATAAAATTACCTACTGAAGTTGGTGATTTTGATATGGTTGCATTTAAGCAAACTACTAATGATATGGATCATTTGGCTTTAACCAAGGGTACTTGGTACAAGGACGAATCTATTTTAGTTAGAGTTCATTCTTCTTGTATGACGGGAGATATTTTTGGTTCTTGTAGATGTGACTGCGGCCCCCAATTACAAAAATCAATGGAAATGATAGAAGCTGCCGGTAAAGGAGTTATTGTTTATATGAATCAAGAGGGTAGGGGTATTGGTTTAGTTAATAAACTGAAAGCTTATAAACTACAAGAAGAAGGTAGAGATACTGTTGAGGCAAATATTGAGTTAGGCTTTCAAGCTGACCAGAGAGATTATGGGATTGGAGCTCAAATATTAAGAGCATTAGGGGTGTCTAAAATTAAATTGATGAGTAATAATCCTAAAAAACGAACAGGTCTAATAGGTTATGGATTAGAGATTGTTGAAAATGTAGCTTTAGAAATTGATTCAAACGAACATAACAAATCTTACCTTGAAACGAAAAGAGATAAGATGGGGCATTTGTTAAAAATGGATAAATAATTAATTTTATAGCTCATTTAGAATTTAAAGTATAACATGGGAAGAGCATTTGAATTTAGAAAAGCAAGAAAATTTAAACGTTGGGGGCAAATGTCTAAAACGTTTACTCGTATAGGGAAAGATATTGTAATGGCAGTAAAAGAGGGTGGTCCAGACCCTGATGCTAATGCTAGATTAAGAGCAGTTATACAAAATGCTAAGGCTGCTAATATGCCTAAGGATAATGTAGAGAGAGCTATTAAGAGAGCTTCTGATAAGGATACAAGTGATTATAAAGAAGTTGTTTTTGAAGGGTATGCACCTCATGGAATTGCAGTTTTAATAGAAACGGCTACTGACAATAATAATAGGACTGTTGCAAATGTTAGAAGTTATTTTAATAAATGTGATGGTAGTTTAGGAACTGCTGGTTCTGTAGTTTTTATGTTTGACCATACTTGTAACTTTAGAATTGAAAATGATGGTACTGATCCTGAAGAACTAGAATTAGAATTAATAGATTATGGTGCTGAGGAAGTTTTTGTGGATGATGATGGTATTATTGTTTATGCACCATTTGAGAGTTTTGGATCAATTCAAAAGTATTTTGAAGATAATGGTAAAGAAATTCTTTC
>JARGOE010000020.1:36551-39329 GCA_029210015.1 Vicingaceae bacterium | reverse complement strand
TAAAAACCATAAGCTGCTAAAAACCCAGTAAATGATAATGCATCTGACATTAAGAAAAACCACATCATTAATTTACCGTAACCAGCACCAAATGGAGAGTTATTATCTCCTGCCCATGCTGTTTTACTATCTACTACTGCTGTATGAGACATATTCTAATCTTTTTTAACTACGCTATTATGTACATAAAAAATAAGTAAAGGTAAACCCATAGCCCACCTAAAAAGTGCCAATAAGTAATACTTACTTGAACACCCAAGTATTTTTCTGTACTATATTTATTTTTATTTAATTTAAAAAACACAACTAACAAACTTACAATACCACCTACTAAGTGAGCAATATGCAAAGCCGTTAATAGGTATAAAAACGAACTTGAAGAAGTACTAGCACTTCCTACTGCAAATATTCCATTTTCATACAAATATGTCCATCCCATCCATTGAGATGCAATAAACACAAATGAAAGTATAAGTGTTACTAACACACATAATTTCGCAATACCAAATTTCCCTTTTTTAATAGAAATTAAACCATAATGAAAACTTAAACTACTAGCTATAATAACGAAAGTACTAATAGTAAAAGCTGTAGGCATAGGAACATCTAAAAATGAACCACCTCCTTGACTTACTACAACAGCACTAGTCAAACCTGCAAAAAACATCACAATACTCATTATTGCAATCCACAATAATGGTTTAGAAGTCTTTTTTTTGATTTCTTCCTTGTAGTTAATATTTTCCATTGCAATGGTTGTCATTTATTAATGTCCTCCATCTTTTTCACCTTCACCTAATGGTGTAGTTTGAGGTATATAGTCTTCGCCAGTAACATATTCTCCATTAGCATCAACCTTACTGTAATCATAAGGCCATCTATGTACTTCAGGAATATCTCCATACCAGTTTCCATGAAAGTGTTCAACTGGAGTAGTCCACTCTAAAGTAGTTCCTTTCCAAGGGTTCTGAGGTGCTCTAGGCCCTCTAAATGCACTATAAATAAAGTTGAACATAAATACTAGTTGAGCAAACAAGGCTAACACAGCAAACATACTGATGAACTCATTAATATCAACCATATTATCAAACATAGGGAATTCAGAATTTGTATAATACCTTCTAGGCACACCTGCCAATCCTAAGAAATGCATCGGGAAGAATACACCATAAGCACAAATTATTGTTGTCCAAAAATGAAGGTTACCCAACTTATTATTCATCATTCTACCAAACATCTTTGGGAACCAATGATATACACCAGCAAACATTCCAAATATAGCAGATAGTCCCATCACAATATGGAAGTGGCCAATTACAAAATAAGTATCATGAACATTAATATCTAATGCAGAATTACCCAATATTAAACCAGTAACACCACCGGTAATAAATGTAGAAACCAATCCAACACTAAACAATGCTGCTGGTGAGAATACAATATTACCTTTCCATAAAGTAGTTATATAGTTAAATACTTTAACTGCAGATGGAATTGCAATCAACAATGTTGTAAATGTAAATACAGCTCCTAAAAACGGGTTCATTCCTGTTAAGAACATATGATGTCCCCAAACAATGAAAGAAAGAAATCCAATAGCCATCATAGAACCAATCATCGCTCTATATCCAAAAATTGGTTTTCTAGACATTGTAGAAACTATTTCAGATGTAATACCTAATGCAGGTAACAATACAATATAAACCTCAGGATGACCTAAGAACCAGAAAAGGTGCTCAAATAAAATTGGACTACCTCCTGTATGATCTAAAACCTGACCTCCAATATAAATATCAGATAAATAGAAGCTCGTTCCAAAACTTCTATCCATTACTAATAATAATGCTGCTGATAAAAGAACAGGGAATGATAAAACACCTAGTATAGCTGTAATTAAGAAAGCCCATATTGTTAATGGCAATCTTGTCATAGACATACCCTTGGTTCTTAAATTCAGAATAGTTACGATATAATTTAAACTTCCTAATAAAGATGAAACAATAAAAATAGCCATTGATACTAACCATAAAGTCATACCAGCACCAGATCCAGGAATAGCTTCTGGCAATGCACTTAAAGGAGGGTAAATCGTCCATCCTGCTGATGCAGCTCCTCCTTCAACAAATAATGAAATTAACATTATTACTGAAGAAACAAAAAAGAACCAATAAGACAGCATGTTTAAGAAACCTGATGCCATATCTCTAGCTCCAATTTGAAGTGGAATCAATAAATTACTAAACGTACCACTTAAACCTGCTGTTAATAAAAAGAATACCATAATAGTACCATGCATTGTTACTAATGCTAAATACTTATCTGGAGCCATTACCCCACCTTCTTGCCAACTTCCCATTAACAACTCTACTATTTCAAAACTTTCACCTGGCCATCCTAACTGTAACCTAAATAAGGTTGACATAACTAAACCAATAAATCCCATGGTGAAACCAGTTATCAAAAACTGTTTAGAAATCATTTTATGATCAGTACTAAAAATGTACTTAAACAAAAAATCGTTTTCATTATGATGATGTGCACTCATTCTTATATCTATTAAGTAATGTTCTTAAATCTATTCTTTATTTATTCTCCAAATGTTTTTTGTTCAGCCAACCATTTGTCGTAATCCTCTTGACTTTCAACTACTACATCCATTTGCATATTATAATGTGCTGCTCCACAAATTTTATTACAAAGTAAAACGTAATTAAACTCATTATTACCTGTTATTTTTCTCATCTCAGCAGTTGTTTTTGTAGGTACAAAGTTAAATTG
>JARGOE010000020.1:5782-36451 GCA_029210015.1 Vicingaceae bacterium | reverse complement strand
TACCTGTTATTTTTCTCATCTCAGCAGTTGTTTTTGTAGGTACAAAGTTAAATTGAGTACTTACTCCAGGAACACAGTTCATTTGAGCTCTAAAGTGAGGAAAATATGCACTGTGAATAATATCTATTGAACGAAAAACAAATTGTACGGGAACATTTACAGGTATATGGAACTCCCCTTTAACTAATTTATCATCTTTTGCAAATTCATCACTGGCATCAACTCCAGTAGCGTTAGCTCCTTCAATTAAGGTGACATGAGAACGTCCTAATTTTTTATCTTCTCCAGCATATCTAGCAGTCCATGTAAATTGTTGGCCTGTAACTTCAACGAGTACATGATCTGTTTCAGAAGGAACTGGATCCATGATAGAATTCCAATTATTTAAACCAATTAAGATTAAAACTGTTAATGCTAAAGATGGTACAATTGTCCATATTAACTCTAGCTTATTTGAGTGAGAAAAGAAAAATGCTTTTCTTTTAGAACTATAAGCATACTTATAAGAGAACCAAAATAAAACAATATGAGTAATAACAAATACTACAGAAATAATTAGTAAAGTAAGATTCATTAAAAAATCATAATCTACACCATGTTCTGAAGCAGATACAGGCAAGAGTCTTGGTCCCCACTTATAAATTTGCCAAGCAAAATATCCCATGTAAAGAAATAAGAAAAGGAATAACAATAATCCTTGTGTCTTACCATCCTTCTCTTTTACATCGTAAATGTTTTCACCTTTACTCTTAGCTCTTAACTCTGCAATTTTTAATAACTGTACACCAGTTACTACTACTAATAAAATTGCTACTATTACTATTATAGTCATCATAATTTAAAAGACTTTCTTAATATTATTCTAATTCAATTAATGGTGTAAATGTAAACTCTCATCATACATTGGATGATTTTTAGTCATCAATGGTGCTTTAGATAAAGCTCTCAATACAGTATAAATAAACACTCCTAAAAACGTTAAGAACATACCTATTTCAATCGCTCCTAATCCTCCATGCTCAAACATTGTTCCTGGTAATACCATTACTAATACATCAACCCAGTGACCAATGAATACGATTAATGCTATAGGTACTAAGAAAATTCCATTTCTTTTCGCGTCTCTTGACATTAAAACAAAAAATGGTAAGAAGAAATTCACACAGAATGTACCTAAGTACAATAGTTGATAATCCTCAAATCTTTGCACGTAATAAGTTACTTCTTCAGGAATATTTGAATACCAAATCAACATAAATTGACTAAACCAGATGTATGACCATAGACAACTAATAGCAAACATCCATTTTCCTAAATCATGAATATGGCTAGAGTTAACTTCTTTCATATATCCGTTTCTTTTTAAGTATTGAACTAATACTACTGCAACTATCATCATAGAAACCCACATACCAGAGAAACAATACCATCCAAACATTGTACTAAACCAATGTACATCAATTGCCATTATCCAATCCCAAGCGGAAGAAGATGAAGTGTATGCAAAAAATGCAATAAATAATACTCCTTTAAAAATAGCCTTACCATAAATTGGAGATGTTGCTCCATTTAACTCTAATTTATCTTCTTCTAAAGATTTTTTTCTAAACCATCTAGCAAAGTAAATCCAAACAGCGATGTATAATAAAGTTCTTACCCAGAAAAATGGTTGGTTTAAGTAACCTTCTTTTCCATGAATCAGTTTATCATAGTTTTCACTTGCAGGATCCATAACACCATCTGCCATCCAGTGATATAAATGATTCCAGTGCATTGAACTTGCAGCAAACACAATTAATAAAACAACCGCTCCAATTGGCATAAACGCCATTATTGCTTGAAATACTCTTTGAGTAGTAACACCCCAAGCCATTTCAGATACATATTGCAATGCAATAAAGAATAATGCAGCTAATGATATAGTAAAAAAGAAATATCCATTTACTAATAAATTTGCCCACAATTGTTGAGACATATGATGTCCGTGAGAAGTAAATATTCCTAATAGTAGCGATGCTAATCCAACTACAACTAATATAAGAGTAGTTAATTTTGCTTTATTTGATATCGTAAATTCCATTTTATTAGAATGTTTATCTTTTAATATTAATGTCCTGTTTCATTATTTGCTTCTGCTGACTCTTCTTCAACTGGAGCTTCAACACTTTCTTCAACTATAACCTCTGGTGAAACAGCAGCTGTATCAACAGCAGACGAAGCATTTTCACCCATAAAACCAGCTCTAATGTAATGAACTAATTTCCATCTTTCTTCTTGATTCAACTGAGAAGCATGAGCTCCCATTAAACCTTTTCCGTAAGTGATTGTATGAAACATTTTCCCTTCAGATATTGCCAATCCAGGTGCAAACTTGGTTGGTATTGGAGGAAACTTATCTCTTTGAACTAGAGTTCCATCACCTTGCCCTTTGTCTCCATGACAATGAACACAGAACATTCCGAATAATTCTTTTCCATCATCCAATACTTCATCAGTAAATACAATTGGATTTTTCAAGTTCTGACCTGCCAATTCGTAATCTTCTGGAGTATTGTTATAAGCATAAGGCATATATCCTCTAGGGATAGTTCCAGATACTGGCTGACGAGCATTAGAAGTATTAATCATTTTCTCATCAGTTAATCCACCTCTAACTTCACCATAATCTACATAAGTTTCAATAGATGGCGATCGATACATATCTGGCATGTATTCTGGAGCCAATCCTCCTTCTTCTTGACAAGAAGATATAGAAATTACTGCAACAACTGCTACCGTAATTTTTGTGATACTATTTAAATAATTTCTTTTCATAAGAATTAGGTTCAAATACTAAGGATTTTTTACATCAATTTCTAAAACATACGTTTCGTTAAGTAACGCTTTAATTCCTTCTTCATCCATATCATTATCATGCGTATGAATTTCCATTACAAATCTATCATCCGTTGTTCTTGGGTAAGGATTTCTTCCTTTCATCCCTGGCAAAGTCCAATTACGCAACATATATGTAATTGCCATACCATGTGCAGCACATAAAACACCAAACTCAAAAGTAATTGGCACAAACGTTGGCAAATTATTCATTAATGAAAAATTTGGTTTCCCACCAATATTCATTGGCCAATCATGAATCATAAAGAACCACATCCCAGTTAATGCTAGAGAAACCCCTATCATTCCATAAATAAATGCTGCAATAGCAATTCTAGTTCTTTTTAATCCAATTACAGGATCTAACCCGTGTATTGGAAAAGGAGAAAACACATCTCTAATATGAATCCCTTTATCTACTATATGCTTTGCACTTTCTAAAAGTACATAGTCATCATCGTAAATCGCGTATATTGTTTTGTCTGACATAATTTAATCTCTTAAACTAATAGATTTTACTTTTTAACTGGGTGAAGTTTTTTAAATTCTTCATCCGACATATTTTTATATTGTTCCCCTGATGATTTCAATATTGTTTTCACCTCATTGAAAGCTAACACAGGGAAGTACTTTAAGAATAATAAATAGAACACACTAAAAATCCCTAATGTTCCTACAAAAATCCCTATATCAACCCAAGTTGGATAAAACATAGACCAACTTGACGGTAAATAATCTCTGTGTATTGAAGTTACAATAATCACAAATCTTTCAAACCACATCCCAATATTTACAATAATTGACATAAAGAATGTGAATGCTAAATTGGTTCTTAATTTCTTAGACCAGAACAAATGTGGCGAGACAACATTACAAGTCATCATACACCAATATGCCCAAGCATAAGGCCCTGAAAACCTATTAATAAAGGCATAAGATTCATACTCAACACCTGAATAATAAGAAATAAATAACTCTGTTAAATAAGCAACACCTACGATAGAACCTGTAACAATAATTACTAAGTTCATATATTCAATATGTTTGATAGTAACATACTTTTCTAAGTGCATTACTTTTCTTACAATCAACATTAACGTTTGTACCATTGCGAAACCAGAGAATACTGCTCCTGCAACGAAATACGGGGGAAATATGGTTGTATGCCAACCAGGTATAACAGAAGTAGCAAAATCCATAGATACAATAGAGTGAACCGAGAATACTAAAGGAGTAGCCAAACCAGCAAGCACTAAAGATACTTCTTCAAAACGTTGCCAAGCTTTTGCATTTCCTGACCAACCAAATGCCATTAAACCATACATTAATTTTTGTACTGGACGAGAAGCTCTATCTCTAATAGTAGCAAAATCAGGTATTAAACCAATATACCAGAATACTAAAGAAACTGATAAGTAAGTTGAAATTGCAAACACATCCCATAATAATGGAGAGTTAAAGTTTACCCATAAAGAACCAAATTGATTTGGAATAGGTAATACCCAGTAAGCCATCCAAATTCTTCCCATATGAATCATTGGGAATAATCCTGCCATAAATACAGCAAAAATTGTCATTGCTTCAGCTGGTCGATTAATTGCCATTCTCCATTTTTGACGGAACAATAACAATACTGCAGAAATTAATGTACCTGCATGTCCGATTCCTACCCACCAAACAAAGTTAGTGATATCCCAAGCCCAACCTACAGTCTTATTTAATCCCCAACTACCAATACCTACTCCTAACAAATATAATATACAACCAACACCCCAAAGAGCAATAATTGTTGCAATTACCATTAAAAGTTTCCACAGTTTTGTGGGCTTATTTTCAATAGTATGTAATACCTCGTTAGTAATATCACTATACGTAGGCGTTCCTAATACTAATGGTTCTCTTATTGATGCTTCTTTATGCATTTTATAATCTTTTTATAAAAACTATTAAGCTTCGTTTTGTTTTAAATTTCTAACTTTAGTTTGATAGTAAATGTTAGTATCTTGACCAACCTCTTCTATCACTCTATATGCTCTGTCGTTATCCATTCCTGAACGTGCAGCACTTTCTTTATCGTTTAAATCTCCAAATACTATTGCTCCAGACCCACAAGCACTTGAACAAGCTGTTTGAATTGATCCGTCAACAACAGGAGTACCAGCTTTTTTAGCTTCTAATTTTCCTGCTTGGATATTTTGAACACATAAACTACACTTTTCCATTACCCCTCTAGCTCTAACAACTACATCTGGATTTAACACCATTCTTCCTAAATCATCTTGTGAAGGATTGATTTCAGAGAATTTGCTGTAAGCCATATAGTTAAACCAGTTGAATCTTCTTACTTTATATGCACAGTTATTTGCACAATATCTAGTACCGATACAACGGTTATAAGCCATCATGTTTAATCCTTCATTACTGTGTGTTGTTGCAGCAACAGGGCAAACAGTTTCACATCCTGCATGATTACAATGTTGACACATCATTGGTTGATGAACAACTCTTGGATTATCCGCAGGGTTTTCCATTTCTGTATAAGCTCCAATAGCGCCTGTTTCAGAAGCTTCCATTGTAGCTCCATGTGTATCACCAATAGCAGCTAATGGCTCATGTTCACTTGAATAATATCTATCGATACGTAACCAGTGCATTTCTCTTCCTCTTCTTACTTCATCCTTTCCTACTACTGGCACATTGTTTTCTACATTACAAGCTGTGATACAAGCACCACAACCAGTACATAGGTTCATGTCAATAGACATACCCCATCTATGTCCTACTTCTTTTACAGGGTGATCACCCCATAAATCAAATTCTTTAATTGGTTTTGCTTTTTGGTGTCCGTGCTCATCTGTTTTACCAGATAACAAAGTGAAAGCAGGATTGTAATCATCCTTAGTTCCATTTTTGAAAACATCTAAAGTAGTTTCTCTAATAATAGAATCTCTACCCATCACTGTTTGATGAGTTTGAGTTGCTGCAATTGGATATTCTCCTTCTACTGCAGTTACTGTTGCATTTGCAACATAAGAAACATTTCCTTTTTTATCTATACCAACAAATGGATAAGCATTTTTACCAGTAGGCTCCGTCATTTTACCAACGCTCTTCCCGTAACCTAATGCAATACCAATTGTTCCTCTTGCTTGACCTGGCTGACCAATAACTGGCAACTCTAAAGATTTACCGTTAACAGTAACACTTAATAGATTAGCTGGGTTTTCTTGTCCTAAAACAGTATTATAACCTGCTTCCTTCATTTCTGCAGGATTCATAGTTACATAGTTATCCCAAGTAATTTTAGATACTGGATCTGGCAACTCTTGTAATATTGGATTATCTGCTCCAACACCATTTCCGATACCTTCTTTAATATATAACATTAATTCAGTTCCTGAACCTTTAATCTTAGCAACAGCATTTCCTGCCGCATTAACATCTCCAGCAAATGCTATAGGCATTACTTCTTCTGCGACTGGAGCAGCAGCAACTTCAACTACACCATCATGTAAAACTTTATTCCAAAAATCTGCAAACATTACTGCTCCAGATTTAGGGAAAATATTTTGCTCCCATTCTGCCTTAATAAAGTCGTAATATGAAGCATTGTTTCCTGACCATTTCAAGATACTTTCTTGTGCTTGACGCGTATCAAATAATGGCGAAATAGTTGGTTGACCTAAAGAATAATGTCCATCTACTGGATTTGCATCATTCCAAGACTCTAACCAATGGTTATCTGGACAAACAAACTTACAAGCCGAAGCCGTATCATCCATTTTTGTTGCAAAAGAAACTGTTGTTTTAACTTTTCCTAATGCTTTTTTAAATCTATCTCCCAAAGTGTAAACTGGGTCAACACCATAAATTAATAAAGCGTCAACTTTCCCACTTTCCATTTCTTTAATTAAGGCTGCAACTTTAGCATCACTTCCTTGTTTAGAATGAGAAGCTTTATCGATATTAATTGTTTTACCATAGTTACCTAACATATTATTCAAACCATTAACTAATGTCTGAACATTTGAATCGTTAGAACCACAAACAACAATAGACTCTCCTTTGTTTGCTAACAAGTGAGCTACAGCACTTTTTACTCTTACAGTATAATTCTTAGTAGCTCCTTTTACAGAAGCTCCACCAACCTTTGCAGCAACACCATTATAAATAGCAGCAATTACTCCGCCCATTTCAGATGGTTTAATTGGAACTCTTACATCTGCATTAGTACCTGTTAAAGACATATTAGACTCAAACTGGTAATGCTTAGACATCCATTCTCCTTCCGGGTTTCTAGTTGAAGTATACCCTACATTATATTGTAAAGCATCCAACCACCCTGACAAGAAATCAGCACCAACACTAACTACACTTTTTGCAGCAGCAAAATTATAAGTAGGTAATACTCTTTTATTAAATGACCCTTCATTAGCATCTAAAATTCCTGAATAAGAAATCGCATCGTAAGACACAACATTATTAGCCATAGAAACTGGGTTAACCTCAGCATCCTCAGACATCAAGTTAGAACCATTAGCAAAACCATCTAAAATTGATTTTGTTGAAGGACTAATTAATGAGTGAGTTAACACCTTTAAATTTTTAGCTTCTTTTAATTCTTTAGTCAATCTATTATCAATTGATGCCCAAGTAGTAGCCTTACCACCAATCATTGGTGATTTCAATCTGTTATTATCATATAAAGAAAGTACTGATGCATTTACTCTTGCATTAACCTCTCCATGTGTTAAAGTTGAAGCTGAATTTCCTTTTACAAAAATTGGACGACCTTCTCTTGTTTTTACTAAAACAGGACAATAATCAGAACCATCATAATAAGTAGAAGCATAAAAATTAGCAACACCTGGCGTTACTTCTTCTGGCTTATTTAAGTAAGGAATTGCTTTAGTAACTGGTGTTTCACAAGCTGCTAAAGATGCGGCAGCAACACCAAACCCTAAATATTTTAAGAAATCTCTTCTAGAAGTAGAACCTCCTTCAAGAGTTTCTTGATCTTGTAAAAAATCTGCAACTGGAAGATCTTCCGCAAACTCATTTTTGTTTGCATCTACAAAACTCGAATCATTATCAAGTTGTTCTAAACCTTTCCAATATTTTGTTGAATTAGCCATATTATCTTAAAGCTTATAAGTTCTAATTAAATTAATAATGACATTTAGCACATTCCCAACCACCATTCTCTTTCACAGTCAACACTCCATCTCCCATCACCTTATCCTTAAACTCCGGAGTCATACGCTTATGCATTTCTTCATAATATCCATTTCCTTCAGTAGAAACAGCTGTTTCTTTATGACATTCCACACACCACTTCATTGTTAATGGAGCATGCTGATCAACAACTTCCATTTCCTCTACAGGACCATGACAAGTTTGACACTTTTGCTCGCCAACAGTAACGTGTTGTTCATGACTAAAGAACACATGATCTGGCAAATTGTGCACTTTCACCCATTTAACAGGGGTAGGATTATCACCATAAGTCTGCGTTTCTTTATCATAATCTAAATAATCATATATCTTTTGAATTTCTTCGGTCATAGAGTACTGTTTCCCATCATACATAAATGTTTTACCGCTAGAACCATCAATTGCTTTATGACAATTCATACAAACATTTAAAGAAGGTATGCCTGAAGTTTTACTATGACGAGCAGAAGAATGACAGTAATTACAATCTATCTTATCATCACCCGCATGTATTTTATGAGAAAATTTAATTGGTTGTTCTGGCTTATAACCCTGATGAACACCTATCTTAAATGCCCCATCCATTAAATCTAGAAGACCTCCAAAGAATAACACAATAATTACAGCCGCAACTATTCCTTGATTTTTTCTCATTAACTCTCTAAAGCTTTGCCACAATGTAGTTGGACCAGTATACTCCTGACCTTCATTTTTAGCAACTGCTTCTCTTAAAAACAATCCTGTTCTATTAAGTGTAAACACCAAAATCACCAACAACAAAATCGCTGCAGCAAATATATATACCATAGTAGAATTATCCTCTTCAACAACAACATTTGAAGCTCCAGCTACATCAGCCACAGGACCAGCCTCACCATCACTTGGATTTGAAATATATTCTAAAATTGCATCAATCTGTGAATCATCCACTGGCTGCGGTGGCATAATAACCTTATTATATTCCTCAAAAATTGCTTTTGCATCACCATCCCCTGAAGCAATTAAATCTCCAGAGTTCTTAATCCATTTCCCCAACCATTCTCTATCATACTTTTCACTTATCCCTTGCAACCCAGGACCAACAACTTTGTTTGAACCTACGCTGTGACAAGCAGCACAATTTGCTTTAAATAGCTTTTTCCCATCCTGAGAATATGAATTTATTTGAAGGAACAGAAAAGATAAACAAAATAGAGTAACCTTAAATAAGGTATTTCTTTTTGTTGTGTTTGTTATCTTATTCATACTAAATGAGTTACAATTACTTTATGAATTATTTTAAATATGCCTTAGTGCAATTGCTAACAAATGTAGAAGAATAGGTCGTTTTTACTAAATGATTTTAAAAAAAAAGATAGTATAAAAGTTAATTTAGAATAATTCTAAATAGCAATCGTTCAATTTCAAGTCTGTTTTTTATTTTTGGCTTACTAGTTGTTTTAATTTTTCAACTTCTCTAAAAGATTTAATGTATTTTTGAAGCATAATTATAATAAACAATTTCTAATGAAGATTCTCATAAGTTTTATATTATTATTTACATCTTTTAGTGCGACCTATGCACAAAACACAGCTATTGATTCGTCAAAATCAATAACACCTACTATTAAAGATAGTAGAATAAACAAATTAGATGCTGCATATAAGTCTACTTACAGACTAGAAGGTTATAGAATTCAAATATTTTCTGGAAACAAAAGACAACCCGCAAAAGAAGCAAGATTAAGGTTTTCAAGAATTTACCGAAAAACCAAAGCTCATGAAATTTACGAGCAACCTTATTTTAAGGTAAGAGTTGGTGATTTCAAAACTAAACTAGAGGCATTAAAGTTTAAAAATGAACTTAATAAACATTTCCCAAATTGTTTTATAGTTAAAGACGAAATAGAGTTTAAAGATTAGAATCATAGTATTATAAAAAAAGCCGAAGCAAATGCTTCGGCTTTTTTTATTTATTAATTATTAATCTATTTTAATTTTTGCTTCACCTCAACCAATTCATAAGCTTCAACAATATCATCAACTTTAATATCATTATAATTCGCGATGTTTAATCCACACTCATATCCTTTTGCTACTTCTTTCACATCATCTTTAAATCGCTTTAATGAACCAAGTTCTCCCGTATAAATAACAATACCTTCTCTGATTAAACGAACCTTACTATTTCTATTAATTTTACCGTCTTGAACCATACAACCTGCAATAGTTCCAACCTTAGACACCTTAAAGATTTCTCTAATCTCAACTGTAGCAACAATTTTCTCCTCAATCTTAGCTGCCAACATTCCTTCCATTGCATCCTTAATCTCTTCAATAGCATCATATATAATAGAATACAATCTAATATCTATCTGCTCTTTTTCAGCAACTTTTCTAGCACTTTGAGATGGCCTAACTTGGAAACCTACAATAATTGCATCTGAGGCCGCTGCTAACATTACATCAGACTCAGAAATTTGACCAACTGATTTATGAATTACGTTCACTTCAATCTGTTCATTTGAAAGCTTCTGTAAAGAATCCGATAGTGCTTCTATTGAACCATCAACATCACCTTTGATAATAACATTCAACTCCTTAAAGTCTCCAATTGCCAATCTTCTTCCAATTTCATCAAGTGTAATATGCTTTTGAGTTCTTACACCTTGTTCACGCTGTAACTGCAATCTTTTTTCTGCAATAGATCTAGCCTCTTTCTCATCATCCATAATATGAAATCTATCACCCGCACTTGGCGCACCACTCAGTCCTAATATAGAAACTGGAACCGAAGGCCCAGCCTCTTCAACATTATTTCCTTTGTCATCAAACATGGCTTTAATTCTACCACTATAACAACCTCCTAAAATAATATCTCCAATTTTTGCTGTTCCACCTTGAACTAAAATAGTAGAAACATAACCTCTACCTTTATCTAATTCAGATTCTATAACCGTACCAACAGCATTTTTTTCTGGATTAGCTTTTAGCTCTAATAATTCAGCTTCTAAAATCACTTTTTCTAACAATTGATCAATTCCTTGACCTGTTTTTGCCGAAATCTCTTGAGATTGAAATTTTCCACCCCAATCCTCAACAAGAATATTCATTGCAGAAAGTTCTTCTTTTAACTTATCAGGGTTTGCACCATCTCGATCTACCTTATTAAAGGCAAACACCATTGGTACTCCTGCTGCTTGAGCGTGATTAATTGCCTCTTTAGTTTGTGGCATCACATTATCATCAGCTGCAATAACAATAATTACAACATCCGTTACTTGTGCACCCCTAGCTCTCATGGCAGTAAATGCCTCGTGACCAGGAGTATCTAAGAAAGTTAACTTTTTGTCTTCTCCAACATTTACAGAATACGCACCAATGTGCTGCGTAATTCCTCCAGCCTCACCATCTGTTACTTTCGCTTTTCTAATATAATCTAATAGAGATGTTTTACCATGATCAACATGTCCCATTACAGTAACAATTGCTGCTCTATCTTTCAAGTCTTCTTCTTTATCCTCAACATCTAAATCAATGTCATTATCTTCTGTTGCAGAAATAAATTCAACAGAAAAACCATGTTCCTCTGCTATAATTGAGAGTGTTTCAGCATCTAATCTTTGATTAATAGAAACAAACATTCCTAAACTCATACAAGCACCAATAATATCGTTAACTCCAATATCCATCATGCTTGCCAACTCACTAACCGTAACAAACTCTGTTACCTTTAGTATCTTCTTTTCTATTGCTTCTATTTCTAAATCAATATCCTTTTGCTCACTAGCTGCAATTCTTTTATCTTTTCTATGCTTTGCGCCTTTGTTCTTACCTCCACCAGTTAATCTTGCTAAGGTCTCTTTAATTTGATCTTGAATTTCCTGCTCAGTCAACTCAGCTTTTTTCTCTACTCTTCCACCCTTTTTCTTTCCTCTAGCACCTTGACCTTGTCTCTTGTCAGCGTTAGAAGCCACATCTACTTTACGAGTAATACGTTTACGCTTCTTTTTATTATTGCTATTATCATTATCCTTTGATGAAGAAGCTACTGGCTTTTTTTCTTTAGGTAACTCAATCTTTCCTAAAACTTTAGGTGAGTCTAACTTTTCATACTTAGTTTGAATCTCTTCTGGAACTTTTGGCTTCTCATCCTCAACCTTTTTCTCTTCTTTTGGTTTTTCAACTTCTTTTTTAGGCTCTTGCTTAGAAGCAGCCTTTTTCTTATCAGGACGAGTTTTAAGATTTAATTTGTCTAAATCAATTTTACCTACAACTTTAGGTTCATCGTCAGACTTAGCCTCTTCTTTCTTTTCTTCCTCCTTAGGTGCTTCCTCTACTTTTGGCTCTTCTTTAGTCTCTGAAACAACAGGTTCTTTTACCTGCTCCAAAGTAATAGTCTCCTTTTCAGTTCCAATAGAAACCTTTTTAGATTCTTCTTTAGCACTCTTTTCTGATTGAAATTCTCCGAGTAAAACTTGATATGTTTCAGCATCTATTTTAGTATTAGGATTACTCTCAATATCTACATTTTTAGATGCTAAAAATTCAACTAAGGTTTGAATACCTACGTTAAACTCTCTAGCTACTTTACTTAATCTCTTAGTTGTTGCTCTCTCAGCCATTTGCTTTATTTACTCTTTATTCAGTCAGTATTTTATACTAAAGTATATATTTTCTTTTAATCTTAGGTTATCTACCTGATTAATCTTCAAATTCTTGTTGTAAGATACTTCTTACATCTTCTACTGTTTCAATCTCTAAATCAGTTCTTTTCACTAACTCTTCTATTGATAATTCTAACACACTTTTTGCAGAATCACAACCAACAGATTTTAGCTCAGTAATTACCCAATCTTCTATTTCATCAGTAAATTCATCTAATGCTACATCATCCGCATCATCATCCATATCTCTATAAACATCAATCTCAAAACCTACTAATCTACCAGCTAACTTAATATTAAAACCGCCTCTACCAATTGCTAAAGAAACTTGATCAGGCTTTAAGAAAACCTCAGCTTTCATTGTCTCTCTATCTAATTTAATTGCAGTAATTTTTGCTGGACTTAATGCTCTCTGAATATACAACTCAGTATTATTAGTAAAGTTAATTACATCAATATTTTCATTTCTTAACTCACGTACAATCCCATGAATTCTAGCTCCCTTCATACCAACACATGCTCCAACTGGGTCAATTCTATCATCATAAGATTCAACGGCAACTTTCGCTCTTTCTCCTGGCTCTCTAACAATATTTTTAATCGTAATTAATCCGTCATAAATTTCAGGAACTTCTAATTCAAATAATCTTTCTAAGAATAATGGAGATGTTCTAGATAAGATAATTAATGGTTTGTTATTTTTCATTTCAACTTTAACCACTACCGCTCTTACATTATCTCCTTTCTTAAACCTATCGTTAGATATTTGTTCATTTTTAGGTAAAATCAACTCATTATCTTCATCATCTAAAATTAAGATCTCACGCTTCCAAACTTGGTAAACTTCTCCAGTAATTAATTCTCCAACTCTATCTTTATATTGAGCATAGATGTTATCTTTTTCTAGCTCCATAACTTTAGACATTAAGTTTTGTCTTAAAGACAATACTGCTCTACGTCCAAAATCTTCCATTTTCACTTCTTCAGAAACCTCTTCACCGATTTCAAAATCTGGCTCAATTTTAACTGCATCTGTATAAGAAATTTCTTTATTATCATCTTCTACTTCTCCATCAGGCACAATCTCTCTATTTCTCCAAATCTCTAAATCTCCTTTATCTACATTTACAATAAAATCAAAGTTATCATCGTCTCCGAATCTTCTTTTAATTGTACTTCTAAATACGCTCTCTAAAATATTCATTAGAGTTGCTCTATCTATATCTTTAAATTCTTTAAATTCTTGAAACGAATCTATTAAGCTTAAACTTTCCATTTTTGTTTATTTGTTAAACGATATTATTAATGTTGTTTCTTTTATATTTTTAAATTGTATTTCTTCTTCTTTTACGATAGTTTGTTTTTTCTTCTTCCCTACAATTCTTTCTTTGTAAGAGTATTCTACCACAATCCCAGCTTCATCAACTTTTTTCAATTCTCCCTTCACAACATTCCCTTCTTTTAAAACAACCTTAACATCTCTCCCTACATTTTTTTGATATTGCTGAATCACCCTAAGCGGTTTATCTAAACCTGGTGATGAAACATGCAATTCGAAATCTTCTACCTCTCTATCTAAATTATTTTCAACAGCTCTACTAAATTCTATGCAATCTTGAATAGAAAAGCCTTTCAATCCATCCACCTCTAAATTAATTTGATTACCCGATGCAATTTCTAACTCCACCACAAAGCAATCTTTCTCAACTAACTTATCCTCTATAAGACTTTTAACCTGTTCTGCTGTTATCATAAAATTTCTTCAAAAAAAGAGGGAACTAATCGTTCCCTCTTTTATTCTTCCTCTATTTCAGCTGCAAATATAGTCATTTAATCGATTTATGCAAACAGTTGAAACAAAAAAAAAGCTCTTCCAGATTTGGAAGAGCCTTTAATATTTACTTTCGTAATTCTTATTTATCAGCCACTACTTCAAACTTAACATCTGTAGCAACATCTCTATGCAATCTGATAGACGCTTCGTAAGAACCTAAAGACTTAATAGCCTCACCTTTAATTTTGATATACTTTCTATCAACAGTGTGACCTAACTTTTCAATTGCCTCAGCTAATTGAATTGTATTAACAGATCCAAAGATTTTACCTTTTTCACCAGCCTTAGCTCCAACTTTTACTACTAATTCTTTTAATGCATCAGCAGTTTTTTGAGCCTCGTCTCTTACTTTTTTATCTTTCACTGCTCTTTGTTTTAAATTTTCTTCTAAAACTTTAAGTGCAGATTGAGTAGCTAAATTAGCCATCCCTTTAGGAATTAAATAATTTCTTCCAAAGCCGTTTTTTACATCAACAACCTCATCTTTAAATCCTAAATTTTCTATATTTTCTTTTAATATAACTTTCATAATATATCCTCCTATTATTTTAACATATCAGCTACGTAAGGCATTAAAGCTAAATGTCTAGCTCTTTTTACAGCCTGCGCTACTTTTCTTTGATACTTTAAAGACGTACCTGTAATTCTTCTTGGTAACAACTTACCTTGCTCGTTTACAAATTGCAACAAGAATTTCTCGTCTTTATAGTCGATATATTTAATTCTATTTTTTTGAAATCTACAGTATTTCTCTTTGTTTAACTCAATGTTTGGTGGAGTTAAATATCTAATTTCTGAACTATTTTCTGCCATGGTTATTTGGTTTTAAAAGTTAAACTTAAGCTTGTTTTCTTTGTTTTCTTGATTCTACAAAAGCAATTGCATGCTTATCTAAAGATACAGTTAAGAAACGCATAATTTTCTCGTCTCTTTTCATATCTAATTCAAGTTTTGCAATTAATTCACCTTCTGCTTCATATTCAAACAAATGGTAAAAACCAGTCGATTTTTTTTGAATCGGGTAAGCCAATTTTTTTAATCCCCAATCTTCTTCATGCATAAGCTTAGCGCCACCTGCTTTTAAAGATTCTTTAAATTTTACAACTGCTTCCTTTACCTGCTCTGCAGATAAAACGGGAGTTAAGATGAAAACAGTTTCATAACGTTTTGTCATTTCCAATTTATTTTAATTATTAAATAGTCCCTTTTTTAAGGGTCGGCAAATTTATAAAAATTTAATTGATTATTATACAGTTACATCAAAATATTGTTTTTAAACCTAAAACTTTGATTAACAGCGCAACAAAGATTGTTAAAAAACAATGAACGAAACCATAAAAAGAAAACTCATTTTAACACTATATTTGTTCTTTAATTTGATTGATGGAAAATTTTATAGTTTCAGCTCGTAAATATCGCCCAACAACTTTCGATTCTGTTGTTGGTCAGCTATCTATTACATCAACATTAAAAAATGCTATTAAAAGCAATCACTTAGCACAGGCCTTTTTATTTTGCGGACCAAGAGGAGTTGGAAAAACTACTTGTGCTAGAATTTTGGCAAAAACCATTAACTGTTTCAATGTTACCGAAAATATTGAAGCGTGTAACGAATGTGAAAGTTGTAAAGCTTTTGATGAAGGGCACTCGTTAAACATTCATGAATTAGATGGTGCTTCTAATAATTCGGTTGATGACATTAGAAGTTTAATTGACCAAGTCCGTTTTGCTCCACAAATTGGAACACATAAAGTTTATATAATTGACGAGGTTCACATGTTGTCTCAAGCAGCATTTAATGCTTTTTTAAAGACATTAGAAGAACCACCAAAGCATGCTATTTTTATTTTAGCAACCACAGAAAAGCATAAAATCATTCCTACTATTTTATCTCGTTGTCAGATATTTGATTTTAATAGAATACAAATAGAAGATATTGCAACACATTTGCAACACATTGCCACTAACGAGAATGTAGATACTGAAGAAGACGGATTACACATTATTGCTCAAAAAGCTGACGGAGCATTGAGAGATGCGCTATCTATGTTTGATCAAATTGTAAGTTTTTCTGGCGGAAGTATTACCTATAAAGATGTAATTGACAACCTTAACATACTAGACTACGATTATTACTTTAGAGTTACTGACGCTATCATTAATAAGAAAGTACCAGAAAGTCTTTTGATATTTAATGAAATTTTAAATAACGGTTTTGATGGCCACAACTTTATTAATGGTTTAGCTGAACATTTTAGAAACCTTCTAGTTTGTTTAGATGAACAAACCGTTTCTTTATTAGAAGTTGGAGCTAATATTAAAGAAAAGTACGCTGCACAAGCAAAGGCTACAAAGTTAGCCGACTTAATAAAATCGTTAGCCATAACTAATGAAGCAGACACCAAATATAAAGGGAGTAAAAACCAACGACTACTCGTTGAAGTAATGTTAATGCAACTTTGTGCTTTAGGTAATGAGTTGACAGAAAAAAAAAACTCCATAATTAACTTGGTAATCGGCAACAAGCCTCCTCAGAAGGTTACCCCAAAACCAAACTACCCAACACCAGAAAGAGTTCAGCAAACAGTTGAAGAACCAAAAAATCAGCCTCAGGCTACCCAACAAACACCAGTAGTAAAAAAGGCTGTTAGCCTTAAACCTAAAGTAGGTTTAAACTTTACTGACAACATTTCCATTAATGCAGCTCCAAAAGAAGAAAAGAAAAACGTTACAGCAAGCGGAATTGAAGTTACTCCAGAAAACAGACCAACTGAAAACTTTACACCAGAACAATTCGCAGAAAGATGGAAAGCTTTTAAAGGTATTTTAGAGGATAAAGGCAAAAGTAATTTGGCCTCCATTTTTGAAGTAATACCAGAAATTGAAAACGACACTATAAAAATTCTAGTTGAAAATAGAGCCTTAGAAGATGAATTTAAAGCACAACAAAGTGATTTTATAGATTTTATTAGACTAGAATTATCTAACTTCAACATACAGGTAACTACAGAAATAAATAAAGAGGTTACTAATAAAAAAGCCTACACTCCTCAAGAAAAATTCACCAAGATGAGTGAGAAAAATCCAACTCTCAAAGAATTGGTTAAAAAGTTAGACATGGATGTTGGTTATGCTTAATTTAGTTTTCTTGCAGAAAATTATCTTAATCCCTTGATTTTTAAAACTATTTTGTACATTTGCAGGCTCAAAAAAATTAATATTAATAATTAAATTTTAAGAAATGCCTACAAAAATTAGATTACAAAGACACGGTAAAAAGAGATATGCTTATTACCATGTAGTTGTAGCGGACGCTCGTGCCCCACGTGATGGGAAGTTTATTGAAAAACTAGGTTCTTACAATCCAAACGACAACCCTGCAACAATCGACATCGACTTTGATAGATGTCTTCATTGGGTAAAAACAGGTGCACAACCTACTGACACATGTAAAGCTTTATTGTCTTACAAAGGTGTTATGCATAAAGACCACTTAGATAGAGGTGTATTAAAAGGTGCAATGACTCAAGAACAAGCTGACAAGAAATTTGAAGCTTGGATGAAAGAAAAAGAAAGTAAAATAGCTGGAAAAGTTGACGGTTTAGCAAAAGCTAATGCTGATGCTGAAAAAGCTAGAATGGATGCTGAAAAAGCTGCTAACGAAAAGAAAGCTGCTGAAGTATTAGCTAAAACATCTGCTTTAGCTGCTGAAGCTGCTGCTGCAGAAGCACCAGCTGTTGAAGAAGGTGCTGAAACTGCTACTGAAGAAGCTCCAGCTACAGAAGAAACTCCTGCTGCTGAAGTTACAACTGAAGAAGCTGTTCCTGTAGAAGAAGCTAAAGCTGAAGAACCAGCTGCTGAAGCTAAAGAGGAAGCTCCTGCTGAAGAAGAAAAGAAAGAAGAAGCTCCTGCTAAGGAAGAAAAGAAAGCAGAAGAATAAGACTACAATCATGAATATTGAAGCGTGCTATTACTTAGGTTACACTTCTAAGGTTCATGGAAAACAAGGAGAACTCATCATCAAGTTAGATGTAGATTATCCTGAAGAATACAATAAACTGGAATCAGTGCTTATCCAAATAAATAAAAAGGATAATTCACTGATTCCTTTTTTTTTAAGCAATACTCAAGTACAAAACAATGGTACACTTCGTATTAAAATAGAAGATGTAAATGCTGTTGATGAAGCAAAACTTTTAGTTGGTAAATCTGTTTATTTACCATTAGACACTCTACCAAAATTAACTGGTAACCAGTTTTATTTTCATGAGGTAAAAGATTTTACCGTAACCGATACCAATCTTGGATTAATAGGAACCATCAAACAAGTATTAGAATATCCTAGCCAATCTGTTTTTGAAATTGTAAATGCTGATGGTAAAGAAATTTTAGTTCCAATAACAGACGAAGTAGTAATTGATGTTGATAGAGAAAATAAAAATGTTATTGTTACGACCCCAGAAGGTTTAGTAGAGTTATATTTGGATTAAAATGGATTTCCAATTCAAACAATTTTCTATTACCCAAGAAAATACCGCCATGAAAGTGGGTACAGACGCAGTTTTATTAGGAGCTTGGAGCAAAACAACAGAAGGAAATATTTTAGATATTGGAACAGGAACAGGCTTAATTGCTTTAATGCTAGCACAACGTACCCAAACAGCTTTAATTGACACTATTGAAATAGATGAAGCTACGAGTAAAGAGGCTCAAGAAAACTTTATTAAGTCTAATTGGAAAAATAGGCTAACAAGCATCAATTCCTCTTTACAAGATTTTCACCCATCAAAAAGATTCGATTTAATAATAAGCAACCCTCCTTTTTTTATTGATGCAACTAAAGCTCCCGAAAACAAACGAAACACTGCAAGACATTCAGACAGCTTATCTTTTTATGAGTTAATTAAAGCTGTAAAACACCTATTAGCAGACAATGCATTTTTCTCTTTAATTCTTCCTATAAATGAGGCTAAACATTTTATTGAAATAGCTTTTGAAGCTCAACTCTACTTGAACAGAAAATGTATGGTAAAGCCTAATCCTACAAAAGCTGCTAAAAGAGTTTTAATGGAATTAAGTTTTAATGAAACAACAATAATTGAAGAAGAACTAACCATAGAAACTGAAAAAAGACATATTTACACAGAAGAATACATAACTTTAACCAAAGATTTTTATTTGAAGTTTTAGCACAATGGCAACCAATCAATATCAAGCTATAAAATACAAAGCTAACAGCACTGATAGAGTTGATGATAATCTAACCGTTGAGGAGGCATTACAAATCAACATTAACGGAAAACCATTTTCTATTACCATGAGAACTCCTAATGATGATGACTCATTAATTAGAGGGTTACTTTATTCTGAAGATATTTATAGAGGGACAAAGAATCTAAAAATTGAATATGCTAAAAACGAAGAAAATTCTATTACTGATGCAAACATTATTATCGATGAATCTCAACTAAAAAAGGGTTATTCTAATAGTAGAAATTTTTTATCTGCTTCATCATGTGGTATTTGCGGAAAAACAGAATTAGAGGAGATTGATACTTCATGCACTCTAGATGATAACAGCAAACTAAAAATAAGCTCATTACACAAAATGTTTGAGTCAATGAATAAGAAGCAAGATACTTTTCAACTTTCTGGAGGGTCACATGCTGCTGCTGCATTTAGTTTAGAAGGTAAATTACTATGCGTAATGGAAGATATAGGAAGACATAATGCAGTTGATAAGGTAATCGGTCATTTAATAAATAGCAACACTTTAAATCAAGCTAAAGTATTTACTGTTAGTGGAAGGATTTCATATGAAATAGTATCTAAAGCTTTTGCAGCAAAAATTCCTTTTTTAACAGCCGTATCAGCACCTTCAAGCTTAGCAGTTGATTTTGCTAAAGAGCTTGGAATTACATTACTTGGATTTTGCAGAGAGGATAGATCTACTTGTTATTCTCACCCTCAAAGAATTAGCTGACTATCTTAACAAAGATACAACTCCCCGCCTACTATAATCTTCACCATTGGCGGCTATAAATTTTATCAAATAAACATAAGAATCAACTTGACTCATTTCCCCAGAATTATTAAATGACCCATTCCATCCTTCGTTCATATCTTTAGTCTCAAATATTAATTGTCCCCATCTATTATATATTTGCATTAAATATCCTTCAGGATCAGAAAAAGTAAGGACTGGCTTAAACTCATAATTTCGAGGGCTTAATGGCATAAAAGCATTTGGGACATAAAGCAAAGGAGCATGATACACACAACTTTCATTAGAAGTTGATGAAGCAGGAATTAAACCTCCAACATGAGCAACATTCCTCTCTTTTGCAACTACTTTATAACAAAATTCACCATCTCCTTCGGTAACATCAATAATATGATCATAATACAATAGAGTATCTAAAAATGGAGACAAAGAAGCTATAGGTGACGTTTCCCATATACCACCAATTGCTCTATATATTTCATAAACATCTTCCCCTCCAAACCAATCTCCATAATTAGTTAGAGTTAATGTGTTTTTTGCACCTATACCATCTGATTCAACTTTAAGCCAAATAGTTTTACCTATGTTAGAAGTGAATTTTAAATCTCCACAACTATTAATTGTTTCTGCTTTGTAAAAATAGTGCGTATTGTTAGCACTAACTGCATCATCTTGATAAGTAATCATTGGGTTCATTCCAGGGAAAGCAGGAATGACTGCTATTTCTTCATATGTACCAGTTAATGATGTTGACCTAGTAATATTATAGTGACTAATATCAGCTGCAGTATCAACATAAAACTGAACTTCAATCAATTGCGAATCAATTACAGTTGCTGTATATAAATAATTAAACTGTGGGTCTTTTAAAAAGTTTACACTATTAATTTGAATATCATTAGATGATGAACTCATAGGCCCTCCTCCATTATTTTCTATACCTCTTACAAAGAAATCATAGGTAAATCCATTTATAATACCTGGATAAGAAAATATAGTGTCAGTAGTTACGCCCATTAAAACATATGGACCTGAATTTATACTTAAAAAAACATCGTAACTCACATTTAACCCTGAATTAAAATCATCATAAGGATTCCATTCCAAATCAATCGTAGCCTCACAAATATCTACTGTATTTTTTAAATGTATAGTATTATGATAATTCACCCCTAAATTACTTGGATTACCACAAATATCAACCGCTCTAACTCCCAAAATTACGGCCTGAATTTCCGAATTATTTAATGCTGGCAAAGTAAAACAGTTACCTGGTGAAGGAACCACATTAATACTATCATTCGCGCTTGTAATAGGATTAAGAGTAAAAATAGTATAGTAATCAATATCTGGATCAGCAACGCCTTGCCAACAAACAGTTACATTACCAGCTATATCAACAGTTATACTATCCACTATAGGATCAGGGACAATGCCAGTAATACATTCCGCTTGTACACTTAGCATTGAAACAAAAAATAGTATTATTAATGTAAGTTTTTTCAATTTATTAGACTCTTATACTACGTATAAGACTGTAAATTATTGTTTTAGTTGCTTTTTTCTTTTGGAAAAGCCAATTCTCCCTTTTTTAATTTGTTATATCTATCTACTAAAATAGCTAACATACTACTAAAAGTTTTCATTGCCTCTTTTGTAGTCGAACTAATTTCAGTTTGCTTTAATTTCAATAATAACAGACCATACAAAGCTATAAAACAGGCATGTACTTCACTAGAAGCTTCACCTCCAGATTTCAACATAAAATTATTGAGGTTATCTTTTGTTTTCAAGTATTGTTCCTGATATGCTTTATCTTGAACAGTAGTTAATAATGAATTATGTAAATTATTCAACTCTTCTACATGCTTTAATGTGTCACTTAAGTGACCTTTGTCTGCAATTCCTTCTTTCATCATTTGTTCAATTAAGTTTTGATACCAAAACTTAATCTCATACTTAACCTCTTCAGTAACTTGATATTTAGATATAATTAACTCTGTTATTTGAGACAAATCGAAATTATTAGACCTAATAATATCTTCTACTTGCCACATATATAAAACATACTCGGCAATATTGGTTTTTTTCTTCTCTTTAGCAATAAACATTACTTAGTTTCTTTGGGCGCATTTTTAGCCGAATTCTCATTATCGTATTGCTCATTCAAACCATTAATAATAGCATTAGAAATATCAATACCTTCATTTTTATAAAGTACAACATTCCCCAACTGAGAGGATCCAATAATAAGATTATACCCTTTATCTTTATTATATTCTTCAATAAAACCTCTAACTTTAGCTTGGAATTGTTCATTTAGTTTTGCTTCTTCATTTTGAAATTTAGCAGCAAAATCATCACGCATTTTATAGATTTTTTGCTCTTCTTCCATTAATTCTTTTTGTTTCGTTTGACCCTCAAATTGACTCATAGTTGGAGCTTTTTGCTGAAAATCTTTAAACTTAGATTCAAGAGCAACCATTTTTGCATTTAATTCCTTTTCATATTTCTTTTCTCTTACTTTTAACTTGTTAATTAACTCAGAATACAACTTATAATGAGTTTGTAATGAATCAACACTTATATAAGCAATGTTTGATTCGATTGGATCTACTTCTTCTACCACTAAACTGTCTGTTTGAATAACAGTTTTAGTTTCAACTTCAGATGAACTACAACAATTATTTGAAAATTGCATGTAATACAAAATTGCAACAGCAACTATTAATACTCCATTTAATGCTAAAGATATATTTTTCATAATTTAATTTTTGAATACAAAAACAACTCCTTGTGAGGCAACACAAAGGTGAGCAATATTATTAAGAAAAAATACTTGGAATTAAATTAATTCGGGTTCAAGTGTATTGCTAATAAACTCAAAAGGAAGGTTTACCATACATGCAAAATCTTCTCCCACTTCTTTCATATCATCATCATCCATAGAAAAATGCCAAATTACATTTACATCTACACCACTCTTTCGCATATCAGCCAATCTATATAATATAAACAAAATACGTTTTGAAGAAAAAATATTGAAATATTCTAAATCAAAAACAAAGTCAACTCTTTTATCAATTCTTCCTTGAGCTACCTCAAGCCAATTAATAAGAGGTGAATAAAAACTATCAACTTCTGTTACTACAGACCTACCCGAAATGACAAAATTATTATTTGTTAAATCAAAAATGACGTTAGGAGAAACATCTGTAGGTTCTATTGTTAATCTTTCCATTGTTTTCTAATTTATCTTAAATATCTGAATAAAATCAACGCAATAGTTAAATTTTTATACGTATGACATCAATTTAAAGACAAATCAAAATTTATCATAGATGAAAAAGATTTGCAGCTAAAGACTTTTCATCTCTTTAAACTTACTTGCTTGCCTTCTTGAGATTTCTATTTGTTCTCCATTTTTCAACTTAACCATCAATCCTCCATTAAACCAACCTTCAATTTTGTCAACCCAGTTTAGATTTATAATAAATTTTCTATTTGCTCTGAAAAAAGTATTTTCATCAAGCTTGTTTGCTAAATTATTTAGTGATTTTAAAATAAGAGGCTTATTATTATCAAAATAAACGCGAACATAATTTCCTTCAGATTCAAACATCGGAACATCACCAAGCCTAACAAACCAGCATTTTTCACCATCTTTAACAAAAACTTGATGATTTTCAGTCAATTTATCACCAACTGAGACTGGATCAGTAGTTTCTACTTTAATTTTACTAATTGCTTCCTTTAATCGATCTGTTTGTATTGGTTTTAATAAATAATCTAACGCATTTACCTCGAATGCTTTTATAGCATACTCATCATAAGCTGTTACAAAAATAACATGAGGTGTATAGTCCAATTCTTCTAAAACTCCAAATCCATCTTTCCCAGGCATATGAATATCTAAAAAAACAACATCTGGCTTCAACTTATCAACTTCAATTATAGCATCATCTGCGCTATCGCATTCTTTAATTATTTCAATTTCCGGAAATTCTGATAAAAGCCTTGTTAATTCTTTTCTTGCTAGCCTTTCATCATCTACTATTATTGCTTTCATAGGTTATAAAATAGTTTGATTTGGAATTATTAATTCTGTTTTTACTTGATTGTCTTGATTTTTGATAGAAAACAATGCCTTATCACCATAAAGCAATTGTAGCCGCTGAACTGTATTTACTATTCCAAATCCTGTTTCTGTAGGTTTATTTTCATCATAAACTCCGCTATTATAAATAGTGATTATTAAATTATCATTCTCTATTTTAGAAGATATTTTGATAACTCCTCCTTTTGGAAGTTTAGACGTACCATGCTTAATTCCATTTTCAACCAATGTTTGAATCATTAATGGTGGGACTAAAAAATTTTCTGAGCCTGATTTAATATCTCTTTCAATCAATAAACGTTCTTCAAACCGAGTCTTTTCCAGGCTTAAATAATCATTTACCAACTTCATTTCATCACTTAAAGGTATAAGTTTTTTATTTCCCATTAACAATGAGTTTCTAAGTACATTAGATAGTTGTGTAATAGCTTCTTTTGCAGATTTAGGTTCTTCATCAACTAAAGCCCTTATACTATTCATTGAATTAAAAATAAAGTGAGGATTTAACTGTGATTTAAGTTTATTTAACTCTATTTCATTTTTTGCAGCTTGCCATTTTAAGTTTTTTATCTCTTCCTTTTTATAATTATTTACGTAATGGAATAAAAAATACAATAATGACCATATTAAAAATAATAAGGTCCAACTAATAATTGATGGAAAAGCATCTTGCCAATTAAACACATATTGATTTTGAACAATTACCCATTCAATAATAATAGATTTAAGCAAATAAACTAATACACCTGAAAGAATAGTTCCAGAAAGTATTCGTGGTATTAATTGAGGAATGCTGAACCTCATCCAGTTAAGCTTAACTATAATGATTCTGTATCCATGAGCTATAGAAAGAACAATTAAAAAAATAGCTAATAAACTATAAATTAACTCTGAAGTTAAAACATTCCCTGTAAGGATATTAAAAATACCAACTATAACAACATACATTAACCATCCAGCAATCTGAAAAAACCAATATATTTTTGTTTTATTAAGCATTTACAATAAAATTATTGTCCTAACCAAGCCTTTCTTAACTTCAATTGCTCGGGAGTAGCATCAGGATTAAATTCAATGAGGTAACTTTTTTTCTTTTCCACTAATACAGCTTTACTTTTTAGCTTTTTATTTACATACTTGCCCTTCTCTTTACGAGCGACAATTACCTCAACTTTATCTCCAGGAAGAGTGTTTTTTCTATACTCTGCTAATTGATCTTGTACAGAATCCATATCTATTTCAACTCCGTTAACAGATAAAATTTCATCGTTAGTTTTATAACCTAATGCTTTACCAAATTCATCAGCACTTCCCATATCGGCTATAAATAATCGCTGTGTTTCTGGGTTAAAACTTAAAAGTACACCCCCAAGACTAACCTCTTTAACTGTAATATTCTTTTTAAAAATAATTCCAACCTTGGTAAACAACTCTTCAAATGGCAGTTCTTTACTTCCTTCAACATAATTAGTGAAAAAATCACGAGTTTCGGGGACAGTCAATTCTGCAATTTTATCAAACAATTTTTCATCTTCAAAAGAAATATATTTCCCATAAGTTTCCGATAATTTTGCCATTAAATCTTTTGTACCCATCTTGCCGTCAGTTTTATCTCTCAATAAAATATCCAAACACAATCCGATTAATGCTCCCTTTTGATAAACATTACCGTATTGTCCTTCATGCTCATCTAAACAACCTAAACTCATTTTAGTAAAAGGCAATTCATCCTTATAACCACTAGCACCTTGTAACTTTTCTTCTATGACACTTAAGTATTGTTGAGGAGTTTGCATTCCTCCGTAAACTTGAACATGTCCAGCAAAATACTCGGTAACACCTTCATACATCCATAGATGTTTAGACATTTTAGGGTTTATATAATCAAAATCTCCTATTTCTCTAGAATGTATATTTAAAGGAGTAACTATATGGAAAAATTCATGGGCAGCAACATCAACAATAAAACCTGACAACTGCTCGGCTGGCATTTCAGGTAAATAATAAAAAGAAGAATACGAATGCTCTAGAGCCCCACTACCTCCAGAACCACTAGCCCCAGAATATAAATAAATTAAAAATGCATACTTATCTACTGGCAACTTACCTCCAAGATAATTTCTTTGATGCTCTAATATTTCTTTAATATCCTTGGATATTTCTTTTGCAGTAGCAGATTTGTTTTTAGAATAAACTGAGATTAAGACATCTGCGTTTCCAACTTTCAAAGTAACAGTGTCAGGTACATTATACATTATTGGAGAATCTACAACATCCATGTAATTGTTAATAATGTAAGTATCTGTATTCCCTTCAGTTTTAATATCAGATAGTCCTGTTGAACCATAAAAATTATCTGGTCGAGTTACATTTAACTCATATTTTAATTTTTTCATCCCATCAAAATACCCAAAGAAACCATGGTTGTTCAATACTACATTCTCATCTTTTTCAATATTTGTTCCACCTGGCTCAAAAACCAAATGATCCACATCTGCATCCCAAGTATCCTCAACCCAATAAGTAATTTTGGCTAAATTATCCGCCCCTTCAATTTCCCATCGATTATCATCCAGTCTATTTATAGTTAATGCTAACCCGTCATTATCAAATGCTTCAAAATCCATAGCGTACTGCCCAAAATCATATATACTATAAGTGCCTGGAACAATTTTTGGCATGTTATAGATAATTTTTTCGTAAGCAATTTTGGGTGTCTTTAACTCAATTTTAATTAGATCGCTATTGATTTTATTTAAATCTAAATAAAACTGATACTTATCTTCTTGAGCAACAGCTCCAATTGTTATAAAAACAACTAATAAACTTAATATTTTTTTCATCACGACTTCATTTTATTTCTTACTCAAAGCTACCCTTAATTCAATAAAAGATAAATCTTTATTACATCAGTGGTAAATTTAATCCATTAGAGGTTTTTGTAAGGTTTAATATAAAAAAAAGGGAGTTATTATAATAACTCCCTTTTTTTATTAATATTATTTACCTAGAACATAGGTATGTTATATGTATTGTTATTTATTGTAACTGTAGCTTGATTATCACAGTCACCTGTTCCAAAATCAACAATTCTCGGATCAAGACCATCAGGAACTATTTCTAAGGTCCCACTAACCAGCCATCTACAACAAATTTCTTTCCTTAATGGTGATGTAATAGTAACTGTATATGGCTTGCCTTTTTGATTAACTCCATTGGCACTACCTGTAATTAGATAAACATCATCACAAATGCCAGGAAAACCATGTGTAAACAATGTTGTAGAATCACCTTCAATCCATTCATTTATTCTAGCTGTAGCCCAAGTAATAACTTTATTATCTGGATATGTTAATTTCCCATTAACAACATCTACCGAAAATTCAAAATTGTTATTTGAATTGTAACCATCATTTGTAATAGTTTTAGTTCCTTCTATTTTTATATCGTTAACATAATAATCTTGAGGTTGGATAGTTAATGTAGTTCCTACATCTCTATATTTTCCTGTTAATGTAACTATTAATTTACCTCTACGATCAACTCCATATACTCCAGTGCAATTTGAAGAACCAAAGTCTATCTCCATAACTTTTGGCCAATTAGGATCAATCCAAGCTGGATTTATCGTTACTGTTGCACAATTACCAAAAGTATAACCTGTTTTGTTTGGATTTCCAGCCAGCTTAATAGTTTGCCCTTCATCATCCGCAGCTTCTTCAACTACCTTTTTTATATCTGCAAACATATTCTCAGCTGTAGCATTATCCCTTGAGGATGTTGATGTATTATCAATTATTGTTGTGTTGGCATCTTTATCACATCCAATAAAAATCATAGCAATACTTAAAACAAATACGGAATAAATCTTTTTCATAATTCAGAAGTTTAAAAAGTAAATTTAACATTTTCTTATCATAAAAATCAAAGCACACATCCAAATAATAAACATGTTAGTCTAAAAACAACTGATAATCACTAAGCTAAGTAACCAAAACCATATTTTTACGTAAACATTAATGAATCATAAAACTTAATCTCATGAAAAATTTAGTCTTAATTATAGCCTTAATTATTCCTAGTATATTTATGGCTCAAAGCTCAAGGGATGTCAATTTAATTATCCAAAAAACAATTGATTTAAATGACTTAAAGAAGTTTTATAGCGAAAGTGAAAAAAATGGAGAGACTCCATTAATTATCATTAATGATGATAAAATCCCAAACAATTTAATTGTTTTTAAATTTAATAAACGAGTTAAAATAATGACTACTAAAGAATTAGAAACCTTTAAGTCAATATACAAAGGAAACTTAGATAGTTACTTTGTTTTTGAAGTATTGGATCTTAAGAATGATCAAGCAACCATTAAAGCTACTTTTAGAAAAAATGAAAAAATTGCAATAAATATTAGCATGAAAAAAGAAGCTAACAATTGGACCATAATAGAATCTTCTGCTAGTTAATTTATGGGTAAATTAAAACTTGATTTACATGATATATATAATAAATCATCATTAATTGATGAGGCGTTAAACAACATTATAGAAGAGGCTTTAGATAAAAAAATAAAGTTAGTTGAAATTATTCCTGGCAAAGGAAGTGGTCAGCTTAAAAAAAAAGTCATTCGATTTTTACAACAATCAAACATTAAAAATAAATACCACCGAATTGATAAGGACAGCAAAAATTTTGGACGTATTTTTATTCACTTCAAACACTAATTATGTTTAGTAACGGACAAAAAATATTTGCATTAGTATTTATAATAGGATTTGTAATTATAATTGGTTACCAATTTTATAAAGACAAAAAGAAAAGTAAGACTATGTTTAAAGGTACTTACTGGGTAGTACTTGCAGTAATTGTAACCATGATAGGCTATACCTTACTTAATAAGTTTTTACATTAAAAAAGGCTAATCATTTAATTAGCCTTTTTTTATTTACTTAGCTTCTTTATATAGCTTTAACCCTTTCTCAATCCACGCTTGAAAATCTTTCGGATCACTATGATTCATATAATCTGCTGAGCCATTTGCCAAATCCTCCCCATTAGGTCCTAACATTCTATAATAAGGCTGAGCAGTTACTTGATATCGTTTAATTTGAGTAAACATCCATTTATCACCAACCGTTTTTAATTTTTTCATCTTGCCTGGTGCTAACTCAACTTCAACTTGTTCTTCAATAGGTAGGTCAATATCCTCATCTACATACAATGAAACTATTACTACATCATTTTTCAATTTTTCAATAACTCCAGCCTCACCCCAAACACTTTGCTCCATTTTACGACAGTTCACACAATTATGCCCAGTAAAATCAATAAACAATGGTTTCCCAACTTTTTTAGCATAAGCTTCAGCCACCTCTAAATCATGAAACAACCACAAATTCTGAGCTCCTAAGTGTGTCCCTTCCGGACCATGTTCGGCTACTGAATTTCCTCCTCCAGACTTACCAACCCCTAATGGAGATTCACTATAATGCATTGGAGGAGGGAAAGCACTAATCAATTTTAATGGCGCTCCCCACAAACCTGGTATCATATAAATTACAAAAACTAGGGTAGTTATACCAAGTAAAGTTCTACCAACAGAAAGGTTTGTTATTGGACCATCATGAGGCAATTGGATAAAGCCAAAAAGATACATAGCAAGAACTCCAAAAACTGCTATCCAAATAGCTAAAAACATTTCTCTTTCTAATAAGTGTGCTTGAACAGCCAAATCTGCATTTGACAAAAACTTAAATGCCAATGCCAACTCTAAAAATCCTAAAAACACTTTTACTGTTGTTAACCAACCTCCAGACTTAGGCATAGTATTTAACCAACCTGGGAAAGCTGCAAACAATGCAAAAGGTAATGCTAAAGCCAATGAGAAACCAAGCATCCCCATAACTGGTGCTATACCTCCTATGTCAGCAGCTTGCACCAATAATGTACCAACAATTGGACCTGTACAAGAGAATGATA
>JARGOE010000020.1:0-5682 GCA_029210015.1 Vicingaceae bacterium | reverse complement strand
TCAGCAGCTTGCACCAATAATGTACCAACAATTGGACCTGTACAAGAGAATGATACTAAAGCTAATACTAAAGCCATAAAGAAAATACCTATCATTCCACCTCTATCAGAAGCTCTATCTGCTTTGTTAACCCAAGAGCTTGGTAATGTTATTTCAAAAGCTCCCATAAATGAAACAGCAAAGATTACGAGTAATATAAAGAAACCTAAATTGAACCACCATTGTGTAGACAACCAATTTAAAATTTCAGCACCAAAAATTGCAGTAATTACCGATCCTAAAAGAACATAAATAATTATAATACACGCTCCATAAAGAATGGCATTTCTAATTCCTTGAGATTTTGATTTACTCTGCTTTGTGAAAAAACTAACCGTCATAGGTATCATTGGAAAAACACATGGAGTAAGCAATGCAGCAAATCCAGCTCCAAACGAAATAAAGAAAATCATCCATATAGACATATCTGCTATATCTTTAGTTTCTGGATTTTCAGTATCAACTGTTTCTTCAACAACAGTTTCACTAACTTCTTCATGATTTTCTTCAACCTCATTAATAGAATCTAGAGCAACAGCGACATCAGAACTAGCAGTATCCACATCTTCTTCAACCAACTCTTCAACTACCTCTTCTTTATCATCTCCACATCCTTTTACTTTCAATGTAAATTCAGTATCAAAAGGTTGCAAACAATGAGTTTCATCACAAGTTTGAAAAGAAAAACGTCCTTTTAAGGTAAAATCCTTTTTACTTGTGATTTTAATTTTACGCTTCATTGTTACTGTTCCAGAATGCTGATAAATATCTTCATCTGCTGCTTCATCATGATAAAATTCAGGCTTAGGTTCAATAACCTTACTTACAACTTTATAATTAGAAGATTTTTCTGGTTCTATTTCAGTAGCAAGTAAAAAAGATCCTTCAGGTAAATTAGCTGCATAAACATGCCAATGTTCAACACAAGTTATTTTACCAACTATGGTAGCTTCACAACCATTTTGTTCAATAGTAAACTTCCAACTTACTTTATCTTCTGGAAATTCTAATTGTGCATTTGCACTAGAAACAAAAGCCACAAGCAACACTAGTGGCATAATGATATGTTTAAGGATATTTTTCATTCAAATACTTTTAATACTTAATAGGAATCCAAAATTAGACATTTCAAACTAAGATGTTGTGTAATCTTCATGACAAAATTGTATTCTTAAAAAGTTAATTCTTCATTTTCTTTTAGATCAAATTTTTTTCTAAACAAATATGTTGTAAGATATAAAAGAGGTGTGTCAAATAATGCCACTATAACTTTAAATAGAAATCCATTTAACAATAGCAGTCCAAACATACCCCAATCAATAGCTCCGAAGAAGCATAATAACAACAATACAGTTGCTGTATCTATAAATTGTGAGAATATAGTAGAACAATTATTACGCAACCACAAATGCTTTCCTTGGGTTAATTTTTTCCAGAAATGATATACTCGTATATCAATAAATTGAGCCAATAAATAAGCTAACATTGAAGCCGCGACAGCAACTCCTGTCAACCCAAAAACCTTACTATACTCTACATCACTTACAGGCGACCATTCTGTTGCATTTGCTATATCTCCAATAAAAACAACACCCATAACTACCAATGTAGTAACTAAACCAACCACCACTACTTGATTGGCTTTTTTCTTACCATAAATCTCAGAGATTAAATCAGTCACCAAAAAAGTTAAAGGATAAGGTATTATACCAACAGAAAATTCGAAATTATATAAGCCTAACGGATTCCAACTGATAAATTTTTGAAAAATAAGGTTACAGGCAACCAATAACGCAATAAAAGTTCCTGCTAATAGTAGGTAATAAAAATGTGCTTTTTGACGCTTTTTCTCTTCCACACCTCTAAATAACTTAATTTATTTTCAATAAAAAAACCGAAGAAAATACTTCGGTTTTATCTTATATAACAAAGTTAAAAAAACTTGATTTCATGTATTCGCCTTATTGGGATAACGGTAGTTTTTTTCAAAATAATATTATTATCCGTAACTCCCCAAATTGTTGTTTCAACAGTCTTAACTCCTTCAATATCTTCAAAAACTATCCTGACTTTAGATTTTCGAGTGTTACCTAAAGTCATGGCTCTCTCCACTCTTTTTTGGCGTTCTTTCTTTTTAAGTTCATCTAACAATACATCACTTTTTGGAAAAGTTAATTGCGAGATATTCTCTTTAGCAACATATTCTGTTGCTGGGGTAGCTATAACATTCATAATAATAAATTTTAGGTGATAACGGATTAGTGTACGGTAATATTCTGTTAAGAGTTACAAATTATGTTAAATTCCATAATCTCGTTCTACTTTAGCAATTCTAACCTTATAATGTTTATACCAATTTGACTTCCCTTTTTGCTGAGCCTCTATATGATCTAAATTAGTTTTCCATTTCTGGATAGCCTCTAAACTAATCCAATAAGAAACAGAAATACCCACTTGATTTCTTGCCGATTCTAAACCTAAAAACCCTGATTGTTGTTTTGCTAACTCCTCCATTATAATTGCCGTTTCATTATACCCATCATCTTTTTCATTCTTTAGAGAAGTGAAAATTACAGCATAATATGGCGCTTGTGGAGTTTTTGCAATCATTAAGCTATTGCTTTAATCATATCTTGCTGGGTAATAATATGGTGTTTATCTCCATCATAATTTACCAATACAGCATTAGCTCCGTTCTGAAAATGCTTAGAGATAGACTCTATAGATGTAGTTTCTGAAACAATAGGGAATGCAGCTTCCATAATGTTTTTAACCGGTAATTCTTTCAAATCAGGGTTTTCACAAAGTTTAGCAAATAGATGATTATCAGTTAAAGAACCTTCAAAGCCATTATCTCCAACTACTGGAATTTGAGAGATACCATATTGATTCATTAATAATATTGCTTGCGACACTGGATTATCTGGAGTTACAGTAACTAAATGTTTACCAGCATGATCTTTAATCAACTCTAGCGCATTAGTTTTTTCCTCGTCTAAGAAACCTCTTTCACGCATCCAATCATCATTAAACATTTTACCTACATAACGGCTACCGTGATCATGAAACAACACCACTACTATATCATCAGGCTTCAACTCGTCTTTTAACTGTAAAATTCCTTTTATAGCCGAACCAGCTGAATTTCCAACAAATATCCCTTCTTCTTTAGCTAACTTACGTTGCCAAACTGCAGCATCTTTATCGGTCACTTTCTCAAACTTATCAATTATATCAAAGTCAACATTTTTGGGTAAAATATCTTCTCCTATCCCTTCTGTGATGTATGGATAAATCTCATTCTCATCAAAAACACCTGTTTCATGATATTTTTTAAATACTGAACCATAAGTATCTATACCCCAAATTTTAATGTTTGGATTCTTTTCTTTTAAATACTTTCCAACTCCTGAAACTGTTCCTCCAGTACCAACACCAACTACAAAGTGAGTTATTCTTCCTTCCGTTTGCTCCCATATTTCAGGACCTGTACTTAAATAATGTGCTTTTGCATTACTTGGATTATCGTATTGATTAACATACCATGAATTTGGTACTTCATCAGCTAATCTTTTTGAAACAGAATAATATGAACGAGGGTCATCAGGAGAAACATTAGTAGGGCAAACATGCACATCTGCTCCAACAGCTCTTAAAATATCCATTTTCTCTTTACTCTGCTTATCACTCAACACACAAATCAACTTATAACCTTTCATAATACAAGCCAAAGCCAATCCCATTCCTGTATTACCAGAAGTTCCTTCTATCACAGTTCCTCCAGGCTTCAATCTTCCATCTGCCTCAGCATCTTCAATCATCTGTAAAGCCATACGATCTTTTACAGAGTTTCCAGGGTTAGTCGTTTCTATTTTAGCTAAAACTAAAGCGTCAACGTCTTTACAAAGTTTATTGATTTTTACTAATGGTGTATTACCAATTGTTTCTAATATGTTGTTGTAATATTTCATCTGCAATTTTTATTTGTACAAATGTAATAAATACCATTAGCTTAATCGAATCTTATTGCTTTTACAGGAGATATTTTTGTAATTACCATAGAAGGGATAATTAACATAATTAAACAGACTACTAATGTCCCGATATTTAATGCTAAGATGTAAGTAAAATTAAACTCAATTGGCACTTGAGTAACATAGTATGATTCAGCTGGTAAAGTCAATACCCCAAATTTTAATTGAATTAAACATAGCGCAATTCCAATTAAATTTCCAATTACCATACCTTTAACAATAAGATAAGCTGCATTGTATAAAAATATTTTTCTCACATTCCAATTAGGCAAACCTAAAGCCTTTAAAATACCTATCATATTAGTCCGCTCTAAAATTAGAATCAAGAGTGCAGAAACAATATTAATAATTGCAACCAGTATCATTAAAATGATAATAATATTTACATTATAATCTTGTAAATTCAGCCAACTAAAAATATCAGGGTTTATATCTTTTATGGTAGATGAATGTAGTTCATAACTCACATTATCATAAACATAATCTCCCATTTCATCTATATAATGAAAATCATCAATTAAAACTTCAAACCCCCCAACTTGGTTTTCAGTCCAATCATTTCTTTTTTGAATATGTGCAATATCTGTTAAGACATATAAATTATCAAACCCGTCTAAATCAGTTTGGTATATTCCTTTTACAATAAAATCTTTAGGACGCATTTGTCCATTTTGTTGAATAAAGTAGACAAACATCTTATCACCTACTTTCAATTTCATTTTATTAGAAATATGTTTCGAAATAATAATATCATTTCCTTTTGCAGAATCTGAAATAGTAAAAACATCTCCTTGAACTAAATTTTCTTTAAAAAAACTCCAATCAAAGTCGCTTCCTACACCTTTAACAACAACACCATAAATTTCTTTTTTGGTTTTAATAATACCCGCTTTAGTTGCAAAAACCTGGATATGTTTAATACCATCTTTCTCGGTTAAGCTAGGATAAAAGTCTTGCTTTTTACTAATTGGGTTTGCTTCATAAGTGTTTTGAGAATCGTAGCTTGTTATTTGAATGTGACTTCCAAAACCTATTACTTTGTTTCTAATTTCTCTTTGAAAACCAGACACAATACTTACAGCTACAATCATAACAATTAAGCCTAAAGCTATTGCCATAATAGAAATATTAATAACAGGCTTTGTAAATTTTTTAGAACGATTATCGCCCTTAATAATGTTTTTTGCTATGAAATATTCGAGGTTCAAGTTTTATACACTTACATTTGGTAGTTGTTCAACAAAAGTAGTAATTTGTATCAGATGACTTTAAAGGGAGTATTAAATATTATAATAATCAGTTTGTTTTATATCCAGTGTACTGGACAAGAAACAGAAAACAAGTCTGCAACCAAGGTGGTAGTAAACCCAACTTTAATACAACCAACTATTGAAGTTGGTGCAGCTCAAATTGGGAAATACTTACCTGCATTAAAAGGTAAAAAAGTAGGAGTTGTTGCTAATCATACTTCTATGATTAAGAATACTCACTTGGTTGATTCTTTAATTGCTTTAAAAGTAAATGTGGTAAAAGTTTTTAGTCCTGAGCATGGGTTTAGAGGTAAAGCTGATGCTGGAGAAAAAGTAAGTTCTGACGTTGATAATGCAAC
>JARGOE010000111.1 GCA_029210015.1 Vicingaceae bacterium | reverse complement strand
AATTCTGCTTTAAGAGTTGAAGGATCTATACCCTTCATATCAATTTTAGGATATGATAAAAAAGATGATTTTACCTTTTCTTTTTTTCTGTTTTGAGCAACAAAAAGTAAAGGTGTTAAAATAAAAAGTGCTAGTAAAATTTTTCTCATTATATGTTTAGTTTATGGTTTGATTTCTCCGCAATTTACAAAATATATGCCATTAATTAATTGCAAACCATCTCAATATGAGGAATATCATCTTCCAGGTAGCCTTCTCCAACTTGTTTAAAGCCATGTTTTCCGTAAAAGTTGATAAGGTATTGTTGGGCTGAAATTCTAATAGGATTATTACCAAATTGCGTTTTAATAAATTTAAATGTTTCAATCATCATTTCGTCAGCAATTCCTTTTCCTCTTACTTCTTTTTTTAATGCTACTCTTCCTATTGATATGTCATCATAAGAAACACCTTTAGGTAAAATTCTACTTGTTGCTATAACTCTACCTGAATCATTCGTTGCAAATAAATGGAAAGCAACTTTATCTTTTTTATCTACTTCTTGATAGGGGCAATCTTGTTCTACCACAAAAATTTCAGTTCGTAAATATAATATTTCCCAATATTCATCTATAGATAAGTCTTTAAAGTGTTTGGTTTGCCAAGTTATTTTCTCCATTCTAATAAATTATCTGAATTAGTAATTAATTTTTCATTTTCCATCAACCATTGTATCACTTTAATGATTTTATCATCACGTACCCCTTCAATTTTATTAACTAATTGAGTTAAGGGTAAATGTTCTTCGTGTAATATTTTTTTTACCTGATTAGATACTGTGCTAAATTCAATATCACTTAATTCTAATTTATTTCGTTCCAAACAAACATCACAAACACCACATCTATAAACCTCTTTTTCACCAAAGTATTTCAGTAAAATCTCACTTCTACATTTATGTTTTGCAGAAGAGTAATAAATCACACTTTCCATCTTTTTTACTGCAATCTCTTTTCTGTCGTGATAGTGTTGTGGAGAAATCCTTACATTTTCTATTGCTAAACGCTCTGTTAAATAAGTTAATTGAGGTTCGTTAGTTTGTTCCAAATAACTTATTAATTCTAATCCATGAAGATAGTGAAGCATTTCAACTACTTTATCTTTAGTAGTTTTTAATCTTTTTGCTAACTCAAATTCATCAATTTTAACAAAATTTTCAAATAGACCAGCATAACTTCTAAGAATCGTTTTTATAAAAATATCATACTTAGGTGTTTTAACTTGAAAGATGTATAAATCATCTTTTGTTCCTTCAAATTTAATTCTTGAAGGGTTATGGGTTGTTTCAGATAAATGCAAATAACCTTCTTTCTCTAAAAATTTCAAGCAATTAAAAACAGTGTATATTGGTAAATTATACTGATTACTAAATTCAATAATGTTAAAACTATAAGTTTCATTAAAAGCACTTCCAATAGGTATTTGATAATAATTAGCTAAAGCTTGATATACTTGTTTTATCGTTTCAATTTTTGGGAAACTGCTAACAATACGTTGTTCTAAATCTTGTCTGTCAGCATTTTCCACTAATAAAACTGCATAAGCTTTTTGCTCATCTCTTCCTGCTCTTCCTGCTTCTTGAAAATAAGCTTCAATTGAATCAGGTAAATCCATATGAACTACAGATCGAACATTTGGTTTATCTATACCCATTCCAAAAGCATTGGTAGAAACAATTACTCTCGTAATATCATTAATCCAATTGGATTGTTTTTTATTACGTTCTTCGTTAGATAATCCAGCATGGTAGTAATCGGCTGAAATGCCATTTTTGAGTAAAAAGCTAGCAATTTCTTTGGTTCGCTTTCTGCTCCTAACATAAACAACCGAAGTGCCTTTCACAGAATTTAAAATTTTAAGCAAGCGACCTTGTTTATCTTCTTCATGCAAAACAGCATAAGCTAAGTTTTTACGTTCAAAGCTTTTTTGTAAAACGTGTTCTTCCTTAAATTTTAGTTGTTTCTGTATATCAATTACTACTTCTGGTGTTGCAGTTGCTGTTAAAGCAATAAAGGGAATGTTTGGTTTTTGTTCTCTTAATTTTGCAATGTTGAGGTAGGATGGTCTAAAATCATAACCCCACTGCGAAACACAGTGAGATTCATCAACAGCAATTAAATTAACGTTCATCTTTTCAAAACGAGCCTTAAATATTTCTGTTTCTATTCTTTCTGGAGAAATATATAAAAACTTAATATCACTATATATACAGTTATCAAGAGTAATGTCAATTTCTCTTTTGGTCATTCCAGAATAAATAGCAACTGCTTTTATATTTCGTTTTACCAAGTTTTCAACCTGATCTTTCATTAAAGCAATTAATGGAGAAACAACTATACAAATACCATCCATTGCCATAGCAGGAACTTGAAAACAAATAGATTTACCACCACCAGTTGGTAGAAGAGCTAGGGTGTCTTTTCCAGAAATTGTTGCATTAATAATGTCTTCTTGCAGCGGTCTGAAAGCAGAAAAACCCCAATGTTTTAGTAGTATTTTGTGAATGTCCATTATTACTGTAAAGTTACAATTTGAAAGTTACAAGTTTTTAACCAATAAATATTGCAGCAATTAGCTAACAATTGATAATTTTACAAGACTTGATATGAATACACTTACAGCATTTATAAAATTAATTCGATTGCCTAATTTGTTAATCATTGCATTAACACAATATGTAATTCGTTTTACTATAATGCTCCCTATTTTAAAATCTACTACAGCTGAAATTGAAGGCTTTGATTTAGCATTACAAATGACCGAAGTCGACTTCTTTTTATTGAGTTTGTCAACAGTTATGGTAGCAGCAGCAGGATATATTATTAACGATTATTTTGATGTAAAAGTAGATCGAGTAAATCGTCCAAACTCTATAATAGTTGGTAAGTATATTAAACGTAGAGTTTGCATGGGAGCTCACATAGTTATTAGTTCTATAGCTATTTTAATAGGAGCTTATTTAGCATTTAAATTAGGGAATTGGAAACTGACCTTAATACAAGTGTTATCAGTTGGAGCATTGTGGTACTATTCTACTATGTTTAAAAAGCAAGTGTTAATAGGGAATCTGATTGTTGCACTATTAGCTGCTTTAGTTCCTTTTGTTGCTGGTTTGTACGAGTTAATATTGTTGCATCAAAATGCCCCAGTTTTACTCAATAAATTATTGTTTTATTTAGAAGCAGATATCCCATTAAAAGGAATTCAACCAATATTTTATGAAGTGCTAAGTAATTTAATGGTATGGACTTTAGGTTTTTCAGTCTTTGCTTTTTTAAGCACTATGGTCAGAGAAATTATCAAAGACATTGAAGATTATGAAGGCGATAAAAAATACTGGAGTAATACTTTGGCTGTTGTTTATGGGAAGAAAAAAGCAGCTAGGTTAGCTCAGCTTTTTGCTATAATAATTATTGGTTTAATAGGATACTTACAATACATTCAAATTTTAGCTGGTGATAAAGGTTCGTTTATTTACTTTTTAATTACAGTACAAACTCCATTAATAGTTGTTGTATATAAATTGCAATCAGGAAATGAAAAACAAGATTTTTCTAAAATGAGTAAATACATGAAAGTAATTATG
>JARGOE010000019.1:7380-39695 GCA_029210015.1 Vicingaceae bacterium | reverse complement strand
AAAAAAAGTCCACTCCGCTAAAAAGAGTATAAAACCAAAAAAGCCTCAAACATTTACTGTTCAAGGCTTTCGGTAAGTGGTGCCTCCAGGAATCGAACCAGGGACACATGGATTTTCAGTCCATTGCTCTACCAACTGAGCTAAGGCACCAATTAATTGGTCGGCAAATGTAGAAATATTTTTTATTCCTGTAAAGCAAAATTTATACAATTTGTAATTTAGACGTTTTTAAATGATGATTTTAGCTGTAGATATAGGGAATACATTAGTTAAACTTGCTGTTTTTGAGGGCGATAAGGTTTTAAAAGTCATCTCAAAAAAAGAAGTAGCAAATGCTGAGTTTAGTACATTGGTTAGCGAGTTTAACATCAAAAAAGGTATTATTTCATCAGTATCAGCTAAAAATGAAACTATAGAACTGTTAAAAAACTATAATTTTTTAGAATTAAGTTATACGACCCCTTTACCTTTACAAATTAAATATAAAACACCACAAACACTAGGTTTAGATAGAATTGCTGCGGTTGTGGCAGCAAAAAAGGAAATATTTGAAAATGTTTTAGTTATTGATATGGGAACATGCGTTACGTATGATTTTGTAAATGATAATAATGAATACTTAGGTGGAGCTATTTCTCCAGGATTTGAAATGCGTTTTAAGGCACTAAATATTTTTACAGGGAAATTACCTTTAATTAAATTTGATAAGGACAAATTAATGTTAGTTGGTAATTCTACCGAAAACTCAATAATTTCTGGTGTTTATAATGGGTTGAGAAACGAAATTCAAGGAATTATAAACAACTATTTATTGCAATATAAAAACTTAAAAATAGTTGTTACAGGTGGTGATAGAAACTTATTTGATTTAGAGCCAAAAAATCGCATCTTTGCAGACGAATTTTTGGTACTGAAGGGATTGAATAAAATTTTAAGATTTAATGAGAAAAAATAAAGCATTTATTATTTTTATTATCGTTGTGACGATTAGTGCTTCTGCATTTTCTCAATCAACTACAAATTCCCCATATTCCAAATATGGTATTGGAATTATTCGGCCTCAAACATTTTCGCAAAATTTTGCAATGGCTGGTACCGCTATTGGTATTAGATCAAATAAGGATATTGGTTTTCTAAACCCTGCAAGTTATTCTGCAATTGCTGTTACAACTTTTGATGTTGGCTTTACAAATAATGCATTATGGTTAGATGACGGTACACAATCACAATATCAAAACAATCCTCACATTACGCATATTGCTTTTGGTTTTCCTGTAGTTAAAAATACTTGGGGGATGAGCTTTGGAGTTATGCCATATGCAAATACAGGTTATGAGTATGATGAGATTATTGATGATCCTAATGCAGGATTAGTAAGTTTTTACAACAAAGGAGATGGAGCTATTAATAAAGTTTATTGGGGAAATGGATTTGCTGTTAATATCGATTCTACATCTAATGTTTCAGTTGGTTTTAATGGTTACTTTTTATTCGGATCAATAAATCATGATCAAAAAGCAATTTATGGAGATTTGCCCGGAGGCTTTAATTTATGGAAGTATAGAGAGTTTGTTGCTGCAGATTTTGGAGCAGACTTAGGTTTGCAATATCAAAAAACTTTTTCTAATTCAGAAAACGAAAAAATAAAATTGACCTTAGGAGCTACCTATGGATTGTCAGCAGATGTTAGTGGAACAAACACGGAGTTAACAAGAACTTTTACAGGAAATATTGATTTTGGTAGTGTAAAAGATACTGTTGAATATATTGATGATGTAGAAGGAGTTATTCAATTACCATCTGAATTAGGTTTTGGATTCTCATTAGAGAAAAATAAAAAATGGTTAATTGCTGCTGATTTTAAATCTGCAGATTGGGGTTCTGTGATAAGTACAGATCCATTATATAGCTATCAGTCTAATTATAAAATTGCTATTGGTGGACAAATTATACCACGTTTTGATGGTAGTAAATATATTGAGCGTATTGCATATAGGTTTGGAGCGAGATATTCAACCCCATACCTTACTATTAATAATACTGATTTTACCGAGTATGGCATAACATTTGGAGTAGGGATGCCAATAAGAAGAAATGAAAGTACTTATCCAAGATTGAATTTAGGAATTGAATATGGAAGTAGAGGAACAACGGATAATGGATTAATAAAAGAAAATTTTATAAACTTTAATGTAGGAATAACCATCAATGCTGTATGGTTTCAAAAAAGAAAATACGACTAGACATGAAAAAATTAGCACTATTATTAGTAGGTATAACAATTGGAATAACATCTTTTGCTCAAGGAAAATATGGGGCAACTCCACAAGATAGTATTACTTGTATAGAGAGTTTGATTTATAAAGATTATATGAAGAATGACCCTAAATTGGCTTTAAGTTTATGGAGAGTTGCATATAAAACCTGTCCTCAATCACAAAAAACATTGTACATTAATGGGGTTAAGTTATATGAAGGTTTAGCTAAGAAAGCTGAGAAAGCAAAAAATAATGAATTGAAAGAATTGTATTTAGATACAATGCTCTCTATTTATGACCAACGTATTGAGATGTTTGGACAAAAAGGATTTGTTTTAGGTTACAAAGGGCAATCAATGTTAGTGAATAGACCGACAGAGAAGCAAAAGATTTATGACTTGTTAAATGAAGCTGTTTCTATCACTAAAAATAAAACACAAGCAGGCACTTTGGTTGCTTTAATGTTTGCTACAATTAATTTAGAAAAAGAGGGTAAATTGACAAAAGAAGAGGTAGTTGGTGTTTTTGAAAATACAAGTGCAATTTGTGCAGCTAATAAAGCTTCAAAATATGCAGATAAATATGCTAAAGCTCAAGAGAAAATACAAAACGTTAGTGGACCTTATTTAACATGTGAAGTTTTAGTTCCTTTAGCTGAAAAAAGTTTTGAAGCAAATAAAAATGATGTTGATTGGTTAAGAAGAACTGTTCAGTTATTGAAGTATAAAAAATGTTACGAAGCTGATATTTTTGCTAAAGTTGCTGAAGCATACTTTAAGTTAGAGCCATCAGCTGAGGGAGCAGAAAGTATGGGTAAATTGTTTTTAGGTAAAAAAGATTATGCTAAAGCAATTGATTTTTTCAAAAAAGCGGAAGAAATGGCTGAGTCTAATGAAGAAAAAGCTCAATATAATTTAAGTATAGCAGAGGCTTACCTTTATTCAAAAAGTTATTCTTCTGCTAGAACATATGCTCAAAAAGCTATTGGTTTAAAAAGCGGATGGGGAGAGCCTTACTTAGTGATTGGAGATGCTTATATGTATAGTGCAGGGGCATGTGATGATAAAGAGTTAGGAAGATATGGTGCTTACTGGGCTGCAGTAGATAAATATCAAAAAGCAAAAGCTGTTGATGGTTCTGTTGCTTCTGATGCTAATAAAAAAATAGCTAGAGCATCTGCTAATTATCCTGTAACTAAAGATTTATTCTTCTACAGTAAAAAAGATGGAGATTCTTATACTGTAGGATGTTGGATAAACGAATCTACTTCGGTTAGATCGAAATAAATGACTTTCAAAATAGTCTGTAATATGATATTAAAATGTATCCCGATGCTTTTAGCAATCGGGATACTTTGTTCTTGTGAAAATGATGTTGAAGAAGTTGCTTTACTAACTAAAAATATAAAGGAACCTAATAGTAGAGGGAAAAATGTTTCATTAATTTATTCGGAAAAATCTGATGTAAAAATTACTGTTACAGCTCCTATAATGGAAGAATATGGCGTTGATAAAGATAAATACATGGAAATGAAAGAAGGTATTAAAGTGCAGTTTTTCGATTCTCTACAAAATATAACTTCAACACTTACTTCTAAATATGCTATACATCATGTTGGGGATAAGATCATGGAGGCTAAAAATGATGTTGTAGTAATTAATGATAAGGGAGAACAATTAAATACAGAACATTTAATATGGAATGAAGATTCATCAAAAATATATTCTGATGAATTTGTAAAGATTACAACAGAAGACGAAATTATAATGGGAGAAGGTATGGAAGCGAATCAAGACTTTAGTAAGTGGAAAATTTATAAAATAAAAGGAACTATAAACGTAAAAGAAGAAACAGATTCTTCATCAATAAATAAATAGATTATGCTTAAGGTAGTAAAGTTTTTACAAATGATGTGGTTAGTTATAGCAATTGTAGCTTTTTGTATTGCTACATATCATTTATTTTTTACTGGCACAAAAGACGCTTTGTTCTTTTACTTTTTCTCAGGGTTTTCATTATTGTTGTTCTATATTCGTAAGCGTCAACTTAAGCGTTTGCAAAACATGTCTAAATAAAGCGTATTTTTAAGCAGGCTTTTATTCTAAACAATGATATCACTTTTTTGGATTTTTTTAATTTTAGCAATGGTAGCTTCGGCTATGTTCTCTGGGTTAGAAATAGCTTTTGTTTCTGCTAATAAATTAAAAATAGAACTTGATAATAGTAAAGGGAATTTTTCCGCAAAAATTCTTTCAACATTTTTAAAGCAACCTGCTAAATTTATTGGAGCTATGTTATTAGGTAATAATATAGCTTTAGTAATATATAGTATATTAATGGCTAAATTTTTAGAGCCATTAATAGCAACACATATAGTAAATAATGAGATAGTTATATTGTTACTACAAACCATTGTTTCAACATTATTAATTTTGTTTTTTGCAGAGTTTTTACCTAAAGCTTTATTCAGAATTAACCCTAATAAAGTACTAACAATAGCAGCTATACCGATTACTATAGTTTATTATGTGCTATATCCTTTCACTTATTTTACAGTAGGTATTTCAAACCTTATATTAAAGATCTTTAAAGTAGATACATCAGAGAGTGATTTGGCATTTTCTAAAATAGATTTAGAAGATTTTGTTGCCAATATTCAAGAGAATCAAAATGATGGAGAGGAAATAGATTCAGAAATTCAAATTTTTAAAAATGCACTAAGTTTTGCTGACATTAAAGTTAGAGAGTGTATGGTTCCTAGAACAGAGATAACTGCAATGGAGGTAGAAAAACCTATAGAAGAACTGCAAGAAAAATTTATAAAAACAGGCTTGTCTAAAATATTGATATATAGAGATTCTATTGACAATATAATTGGTTACGCTCATTCTAAAGAATTATTTAAAAAACCAGAATCAATAAAATCAATACTACTTCCAGTTTCAATTGTTCCAGAAGTTATGAGTGCAAACGACATGCTTAAAAAGTCTTTAAAAGAAAGGCGAAGTGTCGCTGTAGTGGTTGATGAATTTGGAGGTACTTCAGGAATTTTAACAATAGAAGATGTTATTGAAGAAATTTTTGGGGAAATTGAAGATGAACATGATAAAGAAGAGTTTATTGAAAAGGTAATTGATGAGAATCATTATCAATTTTCTGCACGAATAGAAATAGACTATTTGAATGAAAAGTACAAGTTAGATTTTCCCGTTTCAGAAGAATATGAAACTTTAGGGGGGCTTATTATCAACCTTAACGAAAGTATTCCTGAAAATAAAGAAATTATAAGAACTGAAAACTTCGAATTTACTATTGATAAAGTTAGTGATAACAAGGTTGATATGATTTCTGTACGATTAATTTTGGATAATTAATTAAACACTTTAAAAACTCACTTAACCCTTTTATTTATCGGATGACAATTCGTATATTCGCAACCCAAATTATTTAACGATATGGCAGTAATAGGAAAAATTAGAGAAAAATCAGGCTTAGTGCTTATAGTTGTAGGTATTGCTATGCTTGCATTTTTATTACCAACAGATGGTCTTACAGGTCTTTTTGGAGGTCAAGATAATAGTGTTGGAGAGATAGGAGGTGTAGAAATTACCGGACAAGAATTTGACCAAAGATTAGAACAAGCTATTTTAGTTTGGGAAAATCAAAATAGAACTTCTGCTCCAACGGACATTAGAGATCAATTTAAAGAGCAAGTATGGAATGATATTATTAGAGAGGTAGTATTGGAAAGTCAATTTAAAGAATTAGGTCTTTCTGTGAGTCCAGAAGAATTAGCTGACATGGTTCAAGGGAATGATCCTCACCCACAAGTTAAGGAGGCTTTTACAGATCCGAATACTGGTGTTTTTAATCCTGGACAAGTTTTACAATTCTTAAAGAGTTTAGAAACTATGCCTGCTGAAAACCGTAATCAATGGTTTTTATTTGAAGAGGGTATGGAAAAAGAAAGAATAGCTACTAAGTACAATAACCTTTTAATAAAAGGGATGTATCCAACTACAAGTATGCAAAAACGTGCTTTTACAGAACAAAACGAACAAAGAGATTTGAAGTTTGTTGCTAAGCGTTATATTTCTGTAAATGATAGTACTATTTCAATTTCTAATGAGGAAAAAAGAGCTTACTACGAAGAACACAAAAGTGAATTTAAACAAGATGCATCTAGAGATATAGAATATGTTAAGTTTGAAGTAACTCCTTCAGAAGCTGATATTGCTGAAGCAAAAAAGTGGATGGAAGAAACGGCAGAAGAGTTTAAAACAACAGAAGATGATTCTTCTTTTGTGGCTTATAATTCTGAGCAACCAATGGATGAAACTTATTTAGGTTTAGAATCAATGCCAGCAGCATTAGATTCTTCTGCATTTAATGCTGAAGTTGGTACAGTTTTCCCAGTTTATGAGGAGCAAGGGGCTTTTGTTTTAGCTAAATTGTCAGAAATAAAAATGATTCCTGATTCAGTTAAGGCACGTCATATCTTATTGAAAACATCTAATCAACCATCTGACACTTTATTAGAAGCTAAATTAGATAGTATTAAATCATTAGTTGAAAATGGAGCTGATTTTGCACAATTAGCTAAAGATTTTTCAGAAGATGTTGGTTCTGCAATTGAAGGTGGTGATTTAGGTTGGTTTACTGAAGGAAGAATGGTGCCGACTTTTAATGATGCTTGCTTTTATGGTAAAGTTGGTGAGTTAGTAATTGTGCCATCAAACTATGGATTTCATTTGATAGATATACAAGAACAAGCTCAAAAGTCTAGAAAAGTTAAGTTAGCGAAGATTGTTCGTCAAATTACTCCAAGTAATGAAACTTTTGATGAAATGTTTGCAAAGGCAAGTACTTTTTATAGTATAAATGCAACATCAGAAGCTTTTACGAAAGCAACTGAAACTGGTGAGTATGTTAAGCAGTTAGCTTCTGATATAAAGGTTGGAGATAAAGGTTTTGCAGGAATGCCTAATGTTAGAGATGTGATTAGATGGGCATTTAAAAGTGATAAAGGTTCTGTTTGTGAGCCTAAACAATTTGATAATACATTTATAGTTGCTCATTTAGCAGAGGTTAGAGAAGAGGGGATTGCAACAATGGATCAAGTTGAAATTCAGATTGAGTTAGGTGCTAAGAAAAAGAAGAAAGCAGCTATGTTTATTGAGGAAATGAAAGGAGTAGCAAGTTTAGAAGAATTAGCACAAAAAGTTGGCGGAACTGTTGAAACTGCTGATAATGTTAATTTTGCTGCATATGCTATTCCTGGAATGGGACAAGAATTAAGAGTTAACGGAATGGTTTCAACATTACAACAAGGACAAATTAGTGTGCCTATCGAAGGTCAAACAGGTGTATTTGTAGTGCAAGTAAATCAAGTTAAAACGACTACAACAGAAACAGTAGATTACTCTCCTATTAAAGCACAATTAGAGCAATCATATCAGGCAACAGCTGGTAGAGTTATAGAAGTTTTAAAAGAAAAATTTGGAGTAGTTGACAAAAGATATAAGTTTTACTAATAAATTTAAAGCCTCAACATTGTTGAGGCTTTTTTTTTGCAATAAAATAAAATACTAATGGCAGAATTTAATTACGAAAAACCATTTCCGTTACAAGGAGATAAAACAGAGTATAAATTACTTTCTAAAGAATATGTATCTACTATTGATATAGATGGTAGAGAAGTTTTAAAAGTAGATCCTAAAGGGATTGAGTTGCTGGCACAGCAAGCAATGGAAGATGTATCGTTTATGTTAAGAACAGCGCATCTAGAAAAAGTAGCTAAAATTTTAGATGATCCAGAGGCTACAGATAATGACAGGTTTGTAGCACATACTTTATTAAAGAACTCTCAAATTGCAGTGGAAGGACAATTGCCTTCATGTCAAGATACAGGAACAGCAATCGTTATGGGTAAAAAAGGTGAAAATGTTTTTACTGGAAGTGATGATGCAAAGTATTTATCACAAGGAATATTTAACACTTATCAAAATAGAAACTTAAGGTATTCTCAAGTTGTTTCTTCAAATATGTTTGATGAAAAAAATACAGGTACAAACCTTCCTGCTCAAATTGATATTTACGCAGAACAAGGAAATGAATATAAGTTTTTGTTTTTAGCTAAAGGTGGTGGTTCAGCAAATAAAACTTATTTATACCAACAAACAAAAGCCTTGTTAAATGAAAAGTCTTTAACAGAATTTGTTACAGCTAAAATTAAAGATTTAGGTACAGCTGCTTGTCCACCTTATCATTTAGCATTTGTAGTTGGTGGAACTTCTGCAGAAGCTAATTTAAAGGCAGTAAAAATGGCGTCAGCGGGTTATTATGATGAATTACCTACAGCTGGAAGTATTGGAGGAAGAGCATTTAGAGATTTGGAGTGGGAAGATAAGATTCAAAAAATTTGTCAACAAAGTAAGATAGGAGCTCAGTTTGGAGGTAAATATTTTACTCACGATGTGAAAGTGATTCGTTTACCAAGACATGCCGCATCATGCCCAGTTGGTATTGGTGTTAGCTGTTCTGCTGATAGAAACATTAAAGGGAAAATAACGAAAGATGGAGTGTTTTTAGAGCAATTAGAAACTAATCCTGGAAGATTTATTCCTGAAAATGAACCACACTTGCAACCTGCAGTTGAAATAGACTTAGATCAACCAATGGAAGAGCAATTGAAGATTTTATCTCAATTCCCAATAAAAACGAGACTTAATTTGAAAGGAACTTTAATTGTTGCTAGAGATATTGCTCACGCAAAAATTAAAGAAATGATAGATGCTGGTAAGCCTATGCCAGATTACTTTAAAAATCATCCAATTTATTATGCTGGACCAGCAAAAACTCCAGAAGGAATGCCTTCAGGAAGTTTTGGGCCGACAACTGCCAATAGAATGGATCCTTATGTAGATGAATTCCAATCATTAGGAGGTTCTATGATTATGCTGGCAAAAGGTAATCGTTCTAAAGTGGTTACGGATGCTTGTAAAAATAATGGCGGCTTTTATTTAGGTTCTATAGGAGGCCCTGCAGCTATATTAGCAAAGTCTAATATTAAGTCGGTTGAAGTGGTAGCTTTTGAAGAATTAGGGATGGAAGCAGTACGAAAAATAGAGGTAGAAAATTTCCCTGCTTTTATTATTTGTGATGATAAAGGCAACGATTTTTTTCAAGAGCTATAACTGAAAATTAAAAAAAGCTACTCGCATGAGTAGCTTTTTTTATAAAAATATAGTGTAAATAAGTATTATTTTATACTTTTACGTCACTAACAATTCTAAAATTAAGAACAATGGTAAGTTTAGGTTTTATATTATTCTTTTGTATTTTCTTCATGGCAATGTGGATGCTAGTATTCTTATTCACTGTTGTAGTACCAGGTTCTTTAAAATTGTTTTTATTAAACAAGTTTGGTCCTAAATGGGCTAAAGAATTAGCTGGATTAAAGCCAGTCGAAGAAGAGTAATCTTAGATTAACTCTAAAACATTTTCAGGAGGTCTTCCTAAAATAGCCTTGTTTCCTTTTACAACTATTGGTCGCTCAATTAGCTTTGGATACTTTATCATTGCTTCTATCCATTCATCATTACTTAAGTCTTCCCCTTTAAAGTTTTCTTTATAGTCTGCTTCTCCTTTACGCAAAATGTCTAAGGCATTAAGGTTTAATTTTTTTAAAATATCTTTAAGCTCCTCCTTGCTAGGAATAGCAATTAAATATTCTATAATTTCTACATCAGCATTAGCATCCTTTATTAATTGTAAGGTTTGTCTGCTTTTACTGCATCTTGGGTTGTGGTATATTTTCATATTTTTATAAAATTAACTTTTTCCAAATTCCATTAAATAAGCTTTCAAAAATTCGTCTAATTCACCATTTAAAACTTTATCTGGATCATTAACAGTATAGTTTGTCCTATGGTCTTTAACTCTTCTATCATCTAAAACGTAACTTCTAATTTGAGCTCCCCATTCAATTTTCATTTTACTTCCTTCAATTTCAGCTCTACTTTCCATACGCTTTCGCATTTCTGCTTCATACAATTGAGATTTTAGTAATTGCATTGCTTTTTCCTTGTTTCCTAACTGAGAACGAGTTTCCGTATTCTCGATTACAATTCCAGAAGGAGCATGTCTTAAACGAACTCCTGTTTCTACTTTGTTTACATTTTGTCCACCAGCACCACCAGAACGGAAAGTATCCCATGTAATATCGGCAGGATTAATATTAATTTCTATGGTGTCATCAACTAAAGGGTACACATAAACGGAAACAAAAGAAGTCATTCGTTTTCCTTGAGAATTAAACGGACTAACACGAACTAATCGATGCACTCCATTTTCTCCTTTTAAATATCCAAAAGCAAAATCACCTTCAATTTCAATTGTAACAGTTTTTATGCCTGCAACATCTCCATCTTGATAGTCTAAAGTTTGTAGTTTGTAACCGTTTTTTTCAGCCCACATTTTATACATACGCAAAAGCATTTCAGCCCAATCGCAGCTTTCTGTACCTCCAGCACCAGCTGTAATTTGTAATACTGCACTTAGAGAATCTTCTTCAGCACTCAGCATGTTTTTAAACTCTAACTCTTCAATCAACTCAATACACTTGTCGTATTGAGAAACTACTTCTGTGTCACTAGCTTCTCCTTCTTTATTGAAATCATAAAGCACTTCAAGGTCACCAATCGCAGAAGCAATCTGCTTATAATTATCAGTCCACACTTTTATATTACGAACCACTTTAAGCTGTTTTTCTGCTTCTTTCGGATTGTCCCAAAAGTTGGGGTCTTGAGTTTTTTGCTCTTCTTCTTCTAGTTGAATTAATTTAGCATCAATGTCAAAGGTACCCCCTTAACGCATCCAGGCGGCTCACTAAATTTTTAATCTGATCTTGTGTTATCATAGTATCCAAATTTAAGATTATCAAGCATAAAATAGGAGTAGAAGTCCTAAATTAATTTTAATTTAGGGGAGTAAATAAATCTCAAAAAATTAGGAATGAAAGTATATACAAAAACAGGGGATAAAGGAGAGACATCATTGTTTGGTGGTAAACGTGTACCTAAGTATGATTTAAGAATTGAAGGTTATGGTACAGTTGATGAATTAAACTCATACATTGGCTTAATACGTGACCAAGAAATTGATAAAAGAAGTTTTGATACTCTAATTGAAATACAGGATAGACTATTTACTTTAGGCTCAATTTTAGCAACCGAGCCAGGAAATACAAAAGTTAAAGTTCCTCAGCTATCAGAAGCAGATGTTGTTTTTTTGGAACAGGAAATAGACTGGATGAATGAATCTTTGCCTGAAATGCGATCGTTTGTTTTGCCAGGAGGACATACAACTGTGTCTTATTGCCACGTTACAAGATGTGTGTGCAGAAGAGCAGAACGGTTGGTTATTCAATTAGCAGAACAAGAAAATAACGTAAATGAATTAACTTTTAAGTATCTAAATCGTTTATCAGATTATCTTTTTGTGTTAGCACGTAAGTTATCTACTGATTTAGACGCAAATGAAGTGCAGTGGAAGGCTCGTATGTAGCATAAAATGAGTGTCTTATCTGGGCTTTTTAAGATATTAACAATTGTTTATATTTTTTAGTTGTGTGAGTCAACAAAAAATCTATTTTTGCGTAAAGGTTAAAAAATAGATTTAATATCATTAATACTTAAATTATGTACTGGACTTTAGAATTAGCTTCACACCTAGAAGATGCACCATGGCCGGCAGCAAAAGATGAATTGATTGATTTTGCAATTAGAACAGGATCACCTTTAGAGGTTGTTGAGAATTTACAACAATTAGAAAATGAAGAAGATATTTATGATTCTATAGAAGATATTTGGCCTGACTATCCTACTAAAGAAGATTTCTTTTTTAACGAGGATGAATATTGAAAACCGAGATCAAAAGTAAAAAAGCGATTGTATATACAATCGCTTTTTTTTTGGATTAAAAATAAATCACTAAAACTTGACAAACTAATCCTAAAACAAATCCTGCGTAGATTTGAGCTTGTGTGTGTGCATTTAAAATTAACCTTGATGTACCAACTAAACCAGCAGCAATTAATGCCATTAAAATGTATGGGGTTACATAGACATCCATTCTAAACGAAATAGCAATTAACGCGCCAACTAAACCTCCTATACCAATCATATGGGCACTAATTTTCCATTTAATATTTATAACAAAAGCTAAAATCACAGAGAATGTAGCTCCAATAATAAAGTAAAATATGATAGGGTGTAGCGGGGCACGTTTTAACATATATAAGGTAAATACATAAAAAATAATTGTAAAAGCATATGGAATAATACGTTCTTTAGTCGTTTCCATGTCAAGGCTTTTAATGATTTTTCGTTGCAGTAGTAATAATGAAATTAACAAAGGAGTAATGAAAGTAGATACACCTATAAGCAATAATACAGCTTTTTTTAAATCATTTGGAATGCTATAACTGATGTAGGAATCAATGTTGAAAATTATTAAAACCCCTACTATAGGCATTAAAAGAGGATGAAAAATACTAGAAATAATTTTTGCTGCAATTTTCATTAGTTACTTACAATTCCTTTCTTAAACGTGCTACAGGAATGTTTAATTGTTCTCTGTATTTAGCAACTGTTCTACGAGCGATATTATACCCTTTGTCATTTAATAACTTCGAAAGTTTTTCATCGGTTAAAGGCTTTCTCTTATCTTCGTCTTCAATAGCATCCTTTAGAATTTTCTTTACTTCTCTTGTTGAAACCTCTTCCCCACTATCAGTACTTAAAGATTCAGAAAAGAAAGTTTTTAATAAAAATGTACCATATGGAGTTTGGACATACTTGCTATTTACAACTCTTGAAATCGTTGAAATATCAAGATGAACTTCCTCAGCAATATCTTTTAAAATCATTGGGTTTAACAAAGTTTCATCACCTTCTAAAAAGTATTCTTTTTGGTGCTCAATAATTGCCTCCATAGTAGTAATCAAGGTGTTTTGTCTTTGTTTAATAGCATCAATAAACCATTTAGCAGAATCTAATTTTTGCTTAATAAACATCAAAGCATCTTTTTGAGATTTTGAAGGTTTCTCTTTTTGTGCTTTGTAGCCATGCATCATTTCTGAATACTGTCTACTAACTTTTAAGTCAGGAGCATTTCGACCATTTAATGTAAGTCCGATTTCTCCATTTTCAATAGTTAAATTAAAATCAGGAACTACATGCTGAACTACTTTAGCTGAATCACTTAAAGAATTTCCTGGTTTTGGATTCAGTTTTAAAATTTCATCTAAAACTTCTTTCAAATTTTCTTCTGAAATACTTAATGCTTCAGTGATTTTTGAGTAATGTTTTTTTGTAAATGCATCAAAATAGTTTTCGATTATTTCAATGGCATTACGCATAATTAAAGAGCTATCTTTTTTGCGTTTTAGTTGTAATAACAAACATTCTTGTAAACTTTTTGCTCCAACTCCTGGTGGGTCAAAATGTTGGATAATTTGTAATATTTTAGAAATATGATCAGCTTCAGTAATTACATTTTGGGTAAATGCTAAATCATCAACTATTGCATCAATATCCCTACGTAAATACCCTGATTCATCTAAACTTCCAATTAAATGTAAAGCTATAGTATGATCATCTTCTTCTAAGTTAAAAAGTGTTAGCTGAGCTTCTAACAGCTCTTGGAATGTAGCGCCACCACTTAATGGAACTTGTTTTTCTTCATCATCAACACTATGATTGTTTACACTCAGTTTATAAGATGGTGTATCATCATCTCCAATATAATCATCAAAATCAAATTCTTTTTCAGCATCACTTATTTCTTCTCTTCCAAAATCATCTTCTTGTTCTTCATCTAACTCTTCTTCATCTTTCCCTTCATCTAATGCTGGATTGTTTTCCATCTCTTCCTTAATGCGCTGTTCAAGAGCAACAGTAGGTAATTGCAACAGTTTCATAAGCTGAATTTGTTGTGGAGATAGTTTTTGTTGAAGTTTAAAACTTAATGATTGTTTTAATGCCATAATTAAATAATTTACTCATCAAAGATAAAGAATATGAGAGAAGTGTATAATAAAAAAGAGCTCTAAATTTTAGAGCTCTTTTTTATTTGTTTAAAGAAGAATTAGCAATACTCATTAAAAGCTTCTGCTAAATTTTCAGCAATCATTTCTGCGGGTCTTCCTTCAATGTGGTGTCGTTCAATAAAATGAACCAATTTACCATCTTTAAATAATGCCATGCTTGGTGAAGATGGAGGATAAGGTAGTGTATATTTACGTGCCTGAGCAACTGCATCACCATCAACTCCAGCAAATACTGTAGCAATTCTTGTTGGCTTTTTATCGTTGCTAATAGCAATTTTGGCTGCTGGCCTTGCATTTGCAGCAGCACAACCACAAACAGAGTTTATTACTACTAACGCAGTTCCTTCGCTAGTAATAGCTTTATCAACTTGCTCGGTAGTTGTTAAATCTTCAAATCCTACTGAAGTTAATTCTTCTTTCATAGGTGCTACTAATTCTGGTGGATACATATTTATAAGTTTTTATGATTAATAATTAGAGAGTAAAATTACTAATATTAACCTCTCTTTTTGGCAAAAAAATCTTTTAAAATGGTTGAAGATTCTTCTTCTAAAATACCTTTTGATATTTCTGTTTTAGTGTGTAATAAATTTTCAGAGTGTTTAGCAAACCCTCTTTTATCATCAGATGCTCCATAAACCACTTTTTTAAGCTGAGTCCAATAGCTAGCTCCAGCACACATAACGCAAGGCTCAAGAGTAACGTAAAGAGTACATTCGTTTAAATATTTACCACCTAGAAAATCAGTAGCAGAAGTAAATGCCAACATTTCTGCATGAGCAGTAACATCATTTAGACGTTCAGTCATATTATGGGCTCGAGCAATAATTTTATTGTTACAAACAATAACAGCACCTACCGGAACTTCGTCTTCATCAAAAGCTTTTTGAGCTTCTTTAAAAGCTTCCTTCATAAAATGTTCATCAGAAAAAACGGACAACATTGTACTAAACTGTTTGGGTTTTACTAGTGTATTTGGCTATGATTGACCAAACAATATATAACAATATTATTATTGGAAATGCAGCGATATTAATTAGTATAGAAAGTGAAATTAAAATAAAAAGGAAAGTAAGAGGAGTTTGATTTTCTGACCATTTTAAATTTTTCACTTTTAAAGAAAACATAGGAACTTCTGCAATAAGCATAAATGAAAGTAAAATAGATAGTCCTAACATTATTAATGGGTTAGAAAAAATAGGCATTATAATATGATTAACATCTATTAATTTAGGTAGGTCTGGATGTAAATAAACTATTACAGCAAATATGTAGAATGTAGCATGTGCAGGAACAGCAAGGCCTATAAAAGACTTTGTTTGTCTAGTATCTATGTTGAATTTAGCAAGCCTAAATGCTGATAAAATTGGGATTAAAAATGTTATATAAAAGAGCCATGGATAATCAGTTAAAATCTGAATAGGATTTTCTGCCTGCAAGTTTTTTGTAAACTGAAACATTAAAAGCGCTGGAGCTAAACCAAAAGCAATCATGTCTACTAATGAATCTAATTGAGCTCCTAATGGGTTGTTTACTTTTAATAAACGAGCTGCAAAACCATCTAGAAAATCACAAACACAACAAATTATTAAAAGGTGAGCAGCTAAATCTAAATTACCTTCAAAAGTTAAAATAATAGACCAAGAGCTTAAAATTAAGCTAATAATTGTGATAGTATTTGGTACTGCGTTTTTCATTATTACAATAGAACAAATTTAATTATTTAAAGCATTTTTGAAGATTATAGTGCTTCTTTATTTCTTGGAGAGAGCAATAAAACCCAATTATTTCAGTTGAGGAATAACGTTAAGCCAACTAATAGGGTTTAATTTGCAATAATTTATTAATTTTCGTTTCTCTATTATTAGATGAAAAAAATTGTACTAATAGCATTAATTTTTATAACTGTAGATGTGTTTTCACAGACATCACGGAAGTATAGTAATGAGTTTTTGTCTATTGGTGTTGGGGCTAGAGCTCTAGGAATGTCTAATGCTTATGTAACTTCAGTAAATGACGTTACATCTGGGTACTGGAACCCTGCTGGATTAACTCAAATTACTAAAGATTTTCAAGTAAGCTTAATGCATGCAGAATATTTTGCTGGGATTGCTAAGTACGATTATGGGGCCTTTGCAGCAAGAATTGATACTTCTAGTGCTTTTGCATTTTCTATCGTTCGATTTGGAGTAGATGATATTCCAAATACTACACAATTAATAGATGCTGATGGAAATGTTGATTATGATAGAATTTCATCTTTCTCTGTAGCTGATTATGCTTTTATTTTCTCTTATGCTCGAAAGGCAAAGTTGCCAGGGCTTCGTTATGGAGCAAACGTTAAAATTATTTATCGTAATGTAGGAGAGTTTGCAAAAGCTTGGGGTTTTGGAATTGATGCAGGAGCTCAATATGATTATAAAACATGGAAGTTTGGCTTGATGGCAAGAGATGTTACATCTACTTTTAATGCATGGAGTTTTTCTCTCTCTCAAGAAACTATAGATGTGTTTAATGCTACTAATAATGAAATTCCTGAAAACTCTCTAGAAGTTACCTTGCCTAAGTTTATTTTTGGAATAGGTAAAGAAGTTCGGATAAGCAATAAATTTAGTGCCTTAGGAGAAATTAATTTTGATATGAGTACTGACGGTAAGCGTAATGTACTAATTACTGGAGATCCAGTTAGTGTCGATCCTCATATGGGAGTTGAAGTTGGTTATAGTAGAATGATATTTTTGCGTTTTGGAGTAGGAAACTTTCAAAAGGTGACAGATATTTTAAATAATGATAAAATTACTTATCAGCCGAATTTTGGTATTGGAATTAAGTTTAAAGGGATAGCATTAGATTATGCTTTTTCTGACATAGGCGATCAATCTGATGCCTTATATTCAAACATCTTTTCTTTAAGGTTTGATATTAATAAGCAGAATAATACTGGAACACCTAGTATTCAGTAATTTCCAATTAATTTTTTATTGTTAAATGTGTAACTTTATGGGTTAATTACGTATTTATTATAACTAATATATTGCTTGGTAAAGAAATATAACATATCATATAAGTCTATCACTTTACTCTTCGTATTGTTGTTTCTATCATCACTAACTGTGTTTTCTCAGCCATATGGTAATAGTTGGATTAATTATAGTCAACAGTATTATAAGTTAAAGGTAGCTCAAACGGGCATTTATAGAATTGATTCAACCACTTTAGCTAATGCCGGAATTCCTATAGCTACATTAAACCCTAAAAATTTACAAGTTTTTGCTCGAGGAACTGAAATTCCTATTTACATAGAAGGAGAAGGTGATAATATATTTAATGGTGCAGATTTTATAGAGTTTTTTGCAGAGAAAAATGATGGTTGGAATGAGTCACAATTTTATGGAGGGTCAAACAATCATCCCAACCCTTATTATAGTTTAATAAATGATACTATTAATTATTTTATAACTTGGAACAGTAGCACTTCAAATAATCGATTATTAATAGAAACAGATACAAATTTCACTGCTTACTCACCAATCCCCTCATTTAATAAAGAGAATGTTCAGTTTTATAATGCTAAATACTTTGATGGAGAGACAAATTCTGTAGGAGGAACATCTTTTGGTTATGTTCCTACAGAAGGTTGGTTTGATAATGAGTTTGATGCTTTTAGTCCTTGGTACCCAGATTTTAAAACTAAAAATTTAGCTACTCAAAATGTTTATTATTTAGGAGGTAATGCCACTATTAAAGCAGTTGTTCTAGGAGAATCTGATTATGCAAGCTTGGTATTAGATCATCACCTAAGAGTTTCTTTAGGGAGTAATGTTATAGACAGTATTTTTGGAGGGTATCAAAAAATCGATGTTCAAATGAGTGTTCCTGTTGGTGATTTAGGAGCTATTACTACACCAATAACCTTTCAAATAATTAATGATTTAGGATCTAGTGCAGATAGACAAACATTAGCTTATGTAAATATTACCTATCCTCACACTCCAAACATGGAAGGGTTAACAGAGTATAGTAATTTCTATATTTCTGACCACCCAACAGAAACAAAGTCATATTTAAATTTTACAAATTTTAATAATTCGGGAAATGTATTGTTCTATGATTTAACTAATGGGAAAAGAATAGCTGTAGTTCAATCTGGAGGTAATTTTAAATGTTTAGTCCCAAATTCTTCCTCAAATAAAAAGTGCTATGTTAGTTCTGTAGGTCAAGTAAATAATGTTTTGACCATAACACCTGTTAATGGTTCGGGTAATTTCACTGACTATATAGCTAGTCAGATAGATACAGCATTTCTAATTGTTACCCACCCTACATTAATGTCACAAGCGAATGATTATGCAAATTATCGTTTAAATATTGGTGCAGGGAATAACCCTCAGAATGCTATTGTTTTTAATGTTGAAGAGTTATATGATCAATTTGCTTATGGTATAGAAAAACACCCTTATGCGATAAGAGGATTCTCTGATTTTATTGCGGACAATTGGACATCAACACCACATTATTTATTTTTAATGGGGAAATCTATTAAAAATAAAGATTCAAGAAAAAATCTACAGGCGTTTTCTGAAAACTTAGTTCCAAGTTACGGTAGCCCTGCATCGGATAATATGTTAACTTCTGGATTAAATGGAACAAATTATGAGCCTTTATTTCCTACAGGGAGGTTAGCTGCAAAGTCAGGTATAGAGGTGACATGGTATTTAAATAAGATGAGTCAGCATGAAAACCCTCCAGCTTTAAGCCCAACTTCAAGTAACGAATGGATGAAGCAAGCACTTCATTTTGGAGGAGGAACATCATTATCAGAATCTTTAGGGTTTATGGCTAATCTTAATAGTTATAAGAACACTTATGAAGATACTTTGTTTGGCGGAAATGTAATTTCTTTTTCAAAAAGTTCCACTGCACCAATTCAAAATGTTTTATCAGATTCTATTAAAAGTTATATTGCTTCTGGGGTTTCGTTAATGACATTTTTTGGACATGCCTCTGCAACTGGAGGTTTTGACCAAAATATTCAAGACCCACAATTTTGGTATCCCCAAAATGGGAAATATCCGCTTTTATTAGGCTTATCATGCTTTACTGGAGATATTCATGGAACTGATGGGAATAGCACGAGTGAAGACTATGTGATTATTGATAATCAGGGAGTTATTGGATTTGTTGCTTCTGTAGATTTAGGGGTTTCTTCATATTTACATTTGTATGCTTCAGAATTTTATAAAAATGTATCCTACAAAAACTATAAAGGAAGTATAGGTAATACGATTAAGAACACTATTGTTTCTACTCAAGGTGGTTTTTTTCAAAATGTAACAGCATCTTCTGTTACACTGCATGGTGACCCATCTTTAAAATTAAATGGGTTTGATATGCCAGACTATATGATTGAAGCTCCAACAATTACTTTTTCTCCTACAGTGGTTACTTCTGATTTAGATTCATTTGATGTGAATGTGGTTGTAACAAATTTAGGAAGAGCAATAAATGACTCTATTATTTTAGAATTAGTACGAGATTTTCCAGAGCAATCTTTTCCCGATACTACCTATATTAAAGTCTTTTCAGGAACAAAATTTAAGGATACCTTAACTTTTACTTTGCCAGTAGATATTGTAAGAGGTTTAGGATTAAATAATTTCACCATTACAGTTGATGCTATAAATGCTGTAGCTGAAAGTTTTGAAACAAATAATACGGTAACAAAATCTTTAAATATTCAATCAGGAGAAATAGTTCCTATTTACCCTTATGAGTTTATGATAGTTCCAAATCAAGGAATTACATTAAGCGCATCAACAGCTTTTCCATTCGAACCAGCTAAAAATTATGTGTTTGAAATAGATACCACGGATTATTTTAACAGCCCTATAAAACAAACTACTACTATTAATCATCCTGGAGGAATTGTTTCTTGGACACCAACTTTATTACAAAATATGCCAGATAGTATGGTGTATTTTTGGCGTGTTAGTAAAGATTCTATAAATACTTCGGGATATAATTGGAGGTTGCGATCATTCCAATATATTCCGAGCAAAGAAGGGTGGCAGCAAGATCATTTCTTTCAATTTGAAAATGATAATTTACAATTTGTAAATCATAATAGAAATAATTGGAGATGGGAATTTGTAAATGATGTTAAACTTTTAAGAGGAACGACTTATGGCGCTGCAGAATGGAGTGAACTAAATAAAATTTCTGCATTTATTGATGCAGATTTATTAGCCAAAAATGGGTGGTTAACGACAACTGCTCTTCATGTTTCAGTTTTAGATTCATTAACATTAGAACCATGGTCTGCCGATGACAAAAATATGGGGCAAGCGAATACAAATGGCTTTAATAACAGCTCTACTAGGCACCAATTTATTTTTAGGTACAATAATCCAGTACAAATGGCTGGTATGGAGAACATGTTAGCAGACTCTGTGCCGAATGGCTACCATGTGTTAATTTGGACTTGGCACTTTAAAACCTTCCCTGGTTATACGCCTATGCCTCTTAGTTTAAAAGCGGAGTTTACGAATATGGGGGCTAATCAAATTGCTGCTATTCAAGATTCTTTACCGTTTTTATTATATCATCAAAAAGGCAATGCTGCAGCCAATATTGAAGTGATAGGAGATTCTATAAATCACAAAAACATACAGCTTTCAAAAACGTTAACTACTAATGCAAATTATGCAAATGTATACTCACCTGTTATAGGACCTGCAACACGATGGGATTCACTTTCATGGAGAATGAGTTCTATTGAATTGCCAACCTCACAAGACAGTTCAGTTTTAAATGTAATAGGAATAGATACTTCAGGGAATGAAACAATAGTTATAGCTAATCTGCCGACAGATTCTTTAGAGATTCGATTAACAAATACGATTGATGCAAATACTTATCCTTACCTAAAATTGAATGCTTACTTATCTGATGATTCATTATTTACTGCTCCTCAATTGGACCGTTGGCATGTAACCTATGGCGATGTTCCTGAAGCAGCATTAGATCCTAATATTTATTTTTCACTGCAAAATGACACAGTTCAAGAAGGTCAGGATATAACAGTTGAAATTGCTATTAAAAATATCAGCAGATATGATATGGATAGTTTATTAATTTCCTTTGCAGTTTTAGATAAAAATAATCAAACACATTATTTGCCTTATCTAAGGCAAAAACCATTATTAGCAGATAGTATTTTAATAGCAAGGATTACTTTTTCTAGCTATGGTTTTCCTGGTTTAAATAGTTTATTGATAGATGTAAATCCAAATAACGACCAATTAGAAAAGTATCATTTTAATAATGTGGCTCAAATACCATTCTATGTTGGAGAGGATAATATTAATCCAATATTGGATGTGACTTTTGATGGAGTACATATATTAGATGGAGATATTGTTTCACCTATAGCAGAGATTGTTATTGAGTTAACAGATGAAAATCAATATTTAATGTTGAATGATACTTCTGATTATTCAGTCTATATTACTGCTCCAGGAGGGACGGAAAAGCGAGTTTATTTTTATGAGAATAATCAAGAAATAATGCAATTTGTCCCTGCATCTCTTCCTCGGAATAATTCTAAAATAATTATGCAGGGAGAATTTCTAGTTGATGGAGAATATCAACTGAGGGTTCAAGCTTCAGACAGAACAGATAATAATTCTGGAGACATTGATTACACAATAGGGTTTGAGGTAATTAATAAGTCAACAATAACGAATATTGTAAATTACCCCAATCCTTTTTCAACCTCTACACGTTTTGTATTTACTTTAACAGGAAGGGAAATCCCAGAAGTGTTTAAAATACAGATTATGACTATTACAGGTAAGGTCGTAAGGGAGATTCATAAGGATGAATTAGGGTTGATTCATATAGGGCGAAATATAAGTGACTTTGTTTGGGATGGTACTGACACCTATGGCGATAGATTAGCAAATGGAGTTTACTTATATCATGTTATAACTAAAATTAATTCACAAGATGTTGAACATCGCGATACCTCGGCAGATAGTTATTTTAAAAAGGGCTTTGGTAAAATGTATTTATTTAGGTAACATATTAGTTTTGAAAACAGTCATACACTTTCTCATACTATTTTTATTTTCTATTTCTACTCAAGCACAAGTGGAATTGGATACTCATCCAGTAGATACAACTACTCAAACAACATACTATACGGATTATTCTGATCAGCTTTTATTGAAGATGATGTCGGTCGTTAAGAGTAATAGTCTTGAAATAGTAAACAAAAATGGAATGGAATTTCTAGAGTTGAAACCTCATGGGATATCAAGTTTGGGATTTGGGTTTAATTATAAATGGTTGGGGCTTGGAATTGCATTTGGGTTACCTGCATCTGCTCAAGATGAAAAAATTTATGGTAAGACCTCTAGGTTTGATTTTCAGTTAAATATTTACAGCAAAAAATTTGTAATAGATGCTTTTGCTCAAAATTATAGAGGGTTTCACATAAGTAATCCAACTGCATTGACGACTTGGGATTCTATTCCATTTCCACAGCGGGATTCAATGCAAACTCTTTCGGTTGGAGTAGGAGGCTATTATGTTTTTAATAATAAGAAGCTATCTTATAAAGCTGCATATGTAAGAAATGCAGTACAAAAAAAGAGTGCAGGTAGTTTTTTATTGGGAGGCTATTATAATATAGATTATGCAGGGTTTGATCCTGGTGCTACCAGTTTTTTTGTGCCGAAATACTTCCCACAAGAGGTTCAAGATAGTTTTGCTTTAAGCGCATACAGATCAATCAATTATGGTATTTCATTTGGGTATACCTATACATTTGTATTTTGGAAACGATTCTTTATTAATTTAACTGCTATTCCAGGTATTGGTGCTCAGCGATTAATTGTTTTTTCCAGTTCCGGTGAGAAAAATACAAGCACAGGTGGTGCAAGTAGGTTTGTAGCAAGATCGGCACTAGGTTATGAAAACAAACATTTTTTAATAGGATTAACCAATTACGTTACAACAGGAAATTTTGAATTTAAAAACTTTGAAATAAGACCTAGTACTCATAACGTAAAATTCTTCTTTGCAAAGCGATTTAATGTTAAAAAGAAGCGATGAAATATCCCATTGAATAATTCTTTAACACAATAAAAGCTAACATTTTACTGTTTACAAATTCAATAAGGCAGCACTTATCTCGCATGGCCATTATCGTATTTTAGCTTTCGTACAACTTAAACTATAGAGATGTTAGAGAATTTTTTATTACAAATGACAGTTGGTAATGAAGCTGCAGTTGAAACAGCTGAAGCTATTATGCCAGAAGAAAAAACATTAAGCTTATGGGAGCTTGTTACCTCAGGAGGTATTGGAGGTGCAGTAATAATGATAACATTACTGGTACTATCAATTATGGCGGTTTATATTATTATTGAACGATTTTTAGCAATAAAAAAAGCAAGTAAGGAAGATGCTAATTTATTAAATCAGGTAAAAGACCATATTTTAGAAGGTAAAATTGATGCTGCTAAAAGTGTATGCGCTGCTAATCAATCTCCAATTGCAAGAATGATAGAAAAAGGAATTTCTAGAATAGGAAAACCTTTACAAGATATAGGAACTGCAGTTGAAACAACAGGGAAACTAGAGTTAAACAAACTAGAGAAGAACCTTTCTACACTTGCTACTATTTCTGGAGCAGCACCAATGATAGGGTTTTTAGGAACTGTTATAGGAATGATTTTAGTTTTTCATGAAATGGCTTCAGGTGGAGGAGGTGTAGATTTGAATACACTTTCTGAAGGTATTTTTACAGCAATGATGACAACTGTGGCAGGGCTAGTAGTAGGAATTATAGCATATATTGGATATAATACTTTAGTAGCCAAAGTAGAGAAGATAGTTTTTGTAATGGAAGCTAGAACAACTGAATTTTTAGATATTTTACACGAACCTGCAGTATAATGGCAATAAGATCAAAAAATAGAGTAAGCACTAATTTCAATATGTCGAGTATGACCGATATAGTGTTTTTGCTATTGGTATTTTTTATTATAGCATCCACACTTATTAGCCCTAATGCGTTGGAGGTATTGTTACCCAAAGCTACATCTAACCCTACACCACAACCTCAAACGGTAAACGTAAGTATTACAGAAGATTTAAAATACTTTGTAAACAAAGATGAGGTTTCTAAAGAAGAGATAGAAAATTATTTATTAGCTCAAGTGGAAGGCAAAGAAGAGCCTGGAGTTATTTTAAGAGCTGAAAAATCGGTGCCAATAGAAAATGTCGTTGTGATTATGGACATTGCAAATCGGAATAAATTAAAATTAGTTTTAGCAACAACTCCTAAATAATTTGTGGAATATAAAATAATTCACATCTATAAACCAAAATGGAACTAGTACAAGATAAAAATAGCAGAAAAGGATTAATTGGGACAATACTGTTTCACTTACTTTTATTATTGTTGTTTCTCCAATTTGGAATGACTTACCAAGACCCACCTCCACCTAATGAAGGTGCAATGATGATAAACTTTGGTGATGCAGGAGGGGGAAGCCCTTCTGAAGAAAATTCAGAATCTAGTGAATCTGCAAGTAGCTCATCAAATAATACCTCTGAAAACACTGAAGCATCTTCTGCTAGTGCAGATGAAAATGTGCAAACTACCACTAATGAAACAGTAGAAATGAATGCTTCGCCAAATAATAGTAATAATGAAACTTCAGACCCACAAGAAACGAGTGAGCCATTAAATGAAGCATTAAATAATGCATGGAGCAATAGTAATTCAAATTCAAACGAAAACAATAGTAACTCTAATGGAAATAACAATTCCAATAGTAGTAATGGGAATGGGAACACCAATGGTAATAGTAATGGTCCATCAAATGGTATAGGCTATAGTTTAGGAGGAAGAGGGAAAGTGAGTTTTAAAAAACCAGACAATCCAACTCAAGAAGACGGAACAGTAGTAGTAGATATTGTTGTAGATAAGTATGGAAAAGTAATAAAAGCAACACCTGGAGCTAGAGGTTCTACTACCACCAATCCAACCTTGTATAAACAAGCTAAAGAAGCTGCATTAAAAGCAAAATTTACTAAGAAAATAGATGCATTGACTGACCAAAAAGGGACAATGACTTTTGTTTTTATTTTGAATTAATGAACTACCAAGAAACGCTTGATTATTTGTTTAAGCAACTACCTATGTATCAGAGGGTAGGTAATGCCGCATACAAAACCGACTTGCAAAACACAATTGAACTTTGTGAAATTTTAGAACATCCTCAGAACAAGTTTAAATCTATTCATATTGCAGGAACTAATGGCAAAGGTTCAACTTCACATATGTTAGCATCTATTTTACAAGAAGCAGGTTATAAGGTTGGACTTTATACTTCACCACACTTAAAAGACTTTAGAGAACGAGTTAAGATTAATGGAGAAATGATTAGTGAAGAAGAGGTTATAAACTTTGTGAATCTTTTTAAAAACCAATTTGAACTAATAAACCTATCTTTTTTTGAATGGACTGTTGGTTTAGCATTTGATTATTTTGCTAAACAAGGAGTGGATATTGCTGTTATTGAAACTGGGCTAGGCGGCAGGTTAGATTCTACCAATGTTGTTACTCCCGAACTCTCAATAATTACTAATATTGGGTTGGATCATACTCAGTTTTTAGGAGATACTTTACCTCAAATTGCTATAGAAAAGGCAGGGATTATTAAGCAAAATATCCCAGTAGTAATAGGTGAAACCCAAATAGAAACGAAAGAAGTGTTTATTGAAAAAGTAAAAGAATTATCTGTTCCAATTTTATTTGCAGATCAACAAGAAATAGAGTTGTATGATTGTGATTTAAAAGGGTTGTATCAACAAAAAAATATTGCTACTGCAATATGTAGTATTAAGGTGTTGCAGAAAAAGGGCTGGGAAATATCAAATCGAAATATTATTGATGGACTACAAAATGTTGTAAATAATACTGGTTTAAAGGGGCGTTGGCAAATTTTGCAAAAAAAACCTACAGTAATATGCGATACAGGGCATAATGAAGCCGGGATAACTTATATATCCCAACAATTAAAGCAGGAGACCTATAATAGATTGCATATTGTCTTTGGCGTTGTAAATGATAAGTCAATATCATCAGTTTTAAAATTACTGCCAAAAGTTGCTGAATATTATTTTTGTGAAGCTAATATTCCAAGGGCATTAAATGTAAATGAGCTATATAGTCAAGCTTCAGAAATTGGCTTGAAAGGAACTGTTTTTTCTTCAGTGAAAGAAGCATTAAATCAAGCAATAAATAACTCAGATGAAGAAGATTTGATTTTTGTTGGTGGAAGTACTTTCGTAGTTGCAGAAGTAGTTTAAAAAAATACAGGCACAAAAAAAGGTTCAACTTAGTTGAACCTTTTTTTTCGAATGAGTAATAATTACTCAGCAGCTTCTTCTTCAGATGGCTCTTCAGTAGCTTCTTCAGTAGCTTCTTCAGTAGCTTCTTCACCTTCAGCAGCAACTTCTTCAGTTACTTCTTCAGCAACTGCTTCAGTTTCTTCAGCAACTTCTTCCATGGCAGCATCTAAGCCCTCCATCATTTCATTCATTGCCGCTTCTGCTTCTGCTTTTTCTTCTTCTGATGGTCCGCATGCTACTAAACTGAACATACCTGCTACCATCAATAATGCTAATACTTTTTTCATTTTAATTAAGTGTTATAGGTTATTGATTATTTATTTACAAATTTAAAATTATTCTTCAGAATGATCATGCTCTTCACCTTCTGCATGCTCATGGTCTTCACCTTCAGCATGGCAAGCATCAGAACATTCATGTCCTTCTTCACCACATCGTGGTCCAGTACATCCATCTGCACATTTATCATCACAAACGTGAGCAGCTAATACTGTAGTTTCTTCTTCTACTTCTTCAACAACTTCTTCCATGGCAGCATCTAAACCTTCTACCATTTCGTTCATTGCTGCTTCAGCTTCAGCTTTTTCTTCTTCTGATGGCCCGCAAGCAACTAAGCTAAACATTCCCGCCACCATCAATAGAGCTAATACTTTTTTCATTTTATTAGTTTTTAAGTTAGTTTTCAAGTAAGGCTACAAATATATTATAATATATTAACAATAACAACAATGTCAGCAAAACTTATTTTTCATTGTATATAGTATATAAAAGAGTTTCGCCAACAACTCCTAATGTAGTTTTGTCAATAACATCCATATTGTCATCATGGGTGTGCCAGGTTGGGTGGAAGTTGCCTGATATTCTATCATGATGTATAATATCAATGCTCTTTATTCCTGCAATTTCGTTCACATATTTATGGTCATCAACCCCTACAAAGTATGTTTCTTTTTGAACAAAATAATTTCCATAACCTAAATTTTTAGCATTTGACCACACTTTCTGTAGTATTTCTGGTGCATATTGGACTGAAATGCTTTCGTAGGTAAAATATGCATTGGTAGAACCAACCATGTCTAATAATATCCCATAATTAGCTTTGTAATTAGTTTTGTGCAAATTTTTAGCCCAATATTGAGAACCAAGACACCAAGAGTCTGAATTTTGTTCTGTTAACATTCCGGAGGATGGTTGCCCATAATCTTCTGCATCAAAAAATATAATGTCTACTCCAATATTAGGTTGAGAAATGTTTACTTGACGTGCTACTTCTAATAAAACTCCAACCCCACTTCCTCCATCATTAGCTCCTAAAATAGGTTTAGTTAATTCTTTTTGAGCTTGGTCAGCAAATGGTCGGCTATCCCAATGCGCAAATAGGAGGATTCTTTTTTCTAACTCTGGCTTATATTCTCCAATAATGTTTTTTATAGTAATGTCTTTATTGTTAAAGGTTTTAGCTTTGCCTAATTGTATTGAAGCATTCCAATTAAAGCTCTCCAGTTTCTCTTTTAAGAAAATAGCACATTTCCCATGCGCTTCATTATTTGGAAATCTAGGGCCAAAATCAACCTGTTGTTTAACATATAAATAAGCAGAATCTTTATCAAATACGGGACGTTCAATTTTTGGGGTAGTTACAACTTCCTTAATGTTGTTTTGAATTGGATTTTCATTTTTTATTGGTTTATCCTCTCCACAACTAAGAAGTAAGAGGCTAAATGTAATTGCTAAAAAGTATATTTTGTTATTCATAATCCCAGGTTGATGTATCTTTACTATCCTTAATAGTAATATTTAAGCTTTTTAATTCGTCTCTTATTAAATCTGCAGTGCTCCAATCTTTATTCTCTTTGGCTTGTGATCTGAGTTTTAAAACAACATCCATTACATTTTCTAAAACATTATTGCTTTTAGAGTCACTAGTTTCAGATTGTAAACCTAGAATATTGAAAACAAAATCATTATAAAATTTTTGAAGTACTGTTAGGTCAGCCTCAGATATTTCTTCTTTTCCGTCATTAATTGAGTTTATCATTTTTACACCATCAAATAAATAGGCAATAGTAACAGGGGTGTTAAAATCGTCATTCATACTTTGATTCGAATTTTGAATCAATTTATTAATGTCGATAGAAGATTTATCCGATTTTGGTAGATTTTGTAATAGTTCAATAGCATTCATTAATCGCTTAAATCCCTTTTCAGCTGCCTGTAAAGCTTCATTCGAAAAATCTACAGTACTTCGATAATTAGCTTGTAAAAAGAAGAAGCGTATTGTCATTGGGCTATAACCTTTATCTAGTAGTTCGTGGTCTCCAGAAATTAGTTCATGAGGCAAGAAAGAATTCCCTAAAGATTTACTCATTTTAGTCCCATTAACAGTTAACATATTTCCATGCATCCAATACTTAACAGGGTTGACTCCGTCAGCACCAACTGATTGTGCAATTTCACATTCGTGATGAGGAAATTTTAAATCCATACCACCACCATGAATATCAAATTGCTGTCCTAAATATTTAGTACTCATTACAGAACATTCTAAATGCCATCCGGGAACACCATCTCCCCATGGAGAGGGCCATTTCATAATAGTTTCTTTGCTTGCTTTTTTCCATATAGCAAAATCTGCAAAAAATCTTTTTTCATTACCTCCTTCTAAACTATCTCTAGTTTGTTCTAATTGGTCTTCAATTTTTCTTCCTGATAATTCCCCATAGTTGTATTTTTCAGCATATTTTTTCACATCAAAATAAACAGATCCGTTTACTTCATAGGCGTATCCATTTGCTAAAATACGTTCAACCATTTCTATTTGCTCAATAATATGTCCAGTTGCTGTAGGCTCTATACTTGGAGGAATAAGGTTAAATGTTTTAACAGTATCGTGAAATCCGTTAGTGTATTTCTGAACAATCTCCATTGGTTCAATCTTCTCTAGTCTTGCGCGAGTTTCTATTTTATCATCACCATCATCAGAATCATCTAATAAATGTCCTACATCTGTTATGTTCCTTACATATCGAACGTTATAACCTAAATAGGAGAGGTATCGATAAACTATATCAAAAGTTAAAAAAGTTCTAACATTTCCTAAGTGCACATCGCTATATACAGTAGGTCCACAAGAATATAATCCTACAAATGGAGGGTTTATAGCTTCAAACACTTCTTTTTTCCCTGATAAGCTGTTATATATATATAGTGGTTTACTCTCAGACATTTTTATTTTTTTTGTAAAAGTAATTTATTCCTTATTGAAATAAAAAAACCCAATTCTGATTTTTCAGAATTGGGTTTAATATCATTCAAATATTTTTATTCTTTTGGTAACGGAGCTTCTCCGATATATCTTCCTTTCTTATATTTCTCAATACTAATAAGGATACCATTTTCATCATATTTATACCATAAACCTTCCATTAAACGGTAGTTTTTAAATATACCATCTTTAGAAATTTGTTTATTCATGTTGTAAAGTTTATGCTTTCCTGTCCCGCTAAACTTAGCTTTTCCATTAGAAGACTCTCCTTTTTCAACTTTAACTACTTTTTCAGGAGCCTTAGCTAATTCAGCTTCATCTCTATTTTTAACAGGTGTTTTAGGTTCGTATACTTTAGTTTTTGAAGCGTCAAGTTTTCCATCAACAAAAATTTTCTCTGCTTTTACAGAGCCATCTTCATAATATTCTTTTACAAACTTCTCTTTACCAGCAGCAATATCTGCCTCTATCATTACTTGTCCGTTTTCGTAAAAATAAGTTTGTTTTCCATCTCTTTTACCACTGGTGTTAAAGGCAAAATCTTGAGAAACTTGTCCATTTTCGTAGTATCGTTTAAAAGTTTGAGTGTTTCGATTGTTTTTCCAAGTCCCTTCTTCTTCAACTTGCCCATTTTGGAAATAAGTTTTATAAGCTCCGTTTGGTCTACTATTTAAGTACTCTATCTCACTTTTTGTTTTTCCACTAGCAAAGAATTTTGTCCATAATCCATTTTTACGACTATTTTTATAATTTCCTTGCTCGATAACTTGGTCAGGAGCGTAACCAGGTAGTTTTTTCATTCTCCCGAAAATTTTCCAGAATCCTTGTTTTAAATTGTTTTCATCTATATAATTGATAGTATCACCTTCTACTATTTCGTAAGTTGGTAAGCCTTGACCTACACTGATACTACAAATAAATACAGGGATAAAAAGGTAAAGTATTTTTTTCATTCTACTCATGGCTTATTGTTTTCAGCTAATAAATATAACTATTTAATATAGTTCAATTATAAGTTTTAGATAAAGTCTGCTATTTTCTCGACAAATTTACCTTTTATTACGCTTATAATATAACTTAGGTTACAAAAAAGAAAATTTAATTCTCTTTTAGCAACATTTGTTCCAAGTTTTGTAACATGGTATTTACTAGTCGTGAAAGATTGTACTGAGGTTGCCAATTCCAATGTTCTTGAGCCTCTTGATCATTGATAGACTGAGGCCAACTATCAGCAATATTTTGTCTGTAATCTGGATTATAACTTATTTTAAAATCTGGAATAACATTTTGAATTTCTGTTGTGATTTCTGTCGGATTAAAACTCATTCCAGCTATGTTATAACTAGATCTAATTTTAATATTTTCTTTTTTTGCTTGCATAATGTTAATGGTAGCATTAATAGCATCCTCCATATACATCATAGGTAGCGTTGTATGTTCAGAAAGAAAACATTCGTATGATTTAGATTTTAGTGCTTGGTGAAAAATATCAACAGCATAATCAGTTGTTCCTCCTCCAGGAAGAGATTTGTAACCTATTAAACCTGGGTATCTTATACTTCTTACATCAACACCATATTTTTCATGGTAATATTCACACCATCTTTCACCAGCTTGCTTGCTTATACCATAAACTGTGCTTGGCTCCATTATAGTGTACTGAGGAGTGTTTTGTTTTGGAGTTGTTGGCCCAAAAACTGCTATTGAACTAGGCCAAAATATTTTATCTATAACCCCATCCTTAGCAAGGTTTAGGATATTGAAAAGGCTGTTCATGTTTAAATCCCAACCAAATTCAGGATTTTTTTCTGCTGTTGCAGAAAGCAAGGCAGCAAGTAGATAAACTTCTTTAACATTATGTTTGTTAACGATAGTTAAAAGCTGCTCCTTGTTTAAAATATCTAGAGTTTCAAAAGGACCTGTTTGTTGAACTTGCGGCTCCCTAATATCCGAAGCAATAACATTTTCATTTCCATATTTAGTTCTTAAAGTTTCGACTAACTCTGTTCCAATTTGTCCCGAAGAACCAATGACTAAAATGCGTTCCATAATACCTTTATTGCCTTTGTTTGTTGTAAAGTTAACAAATTTTAGGGATGTTAAAACTTGTTTTAACTATTAGAAATAATCTCTCTATTTTTTAATGAATAGCAAAAGATAATTTTACTATGATATTAATATACAGTCTTTAGAAGATGGAGTTTGATGGTTTTCTTTAATCGGATTTTCTGAAAACATTTCTGGTTTTTGG
>JARGOE010000019.1:3059-7280 GCA_029210015.1 Vicingaceae bacterium | reverse complement strand
CCTTTAAAATGACCAATTTCATGCTCATAGTGATTTCTAACATCAACAATAATCGTGTTTGGGTCATCCATATGTTTGTTCCACTCAGCTGCTGTTAAGTGCTTGCCGACATTAGAAGTATCATAACTATTGTCATCCATTCCGTCAGCTAGTATTTTTTCTCTAACCTTAATTGTTAGTTTAAGAAATGATTTTCCATCATCCTCTACAGCTATCTTTAATGGGACATCTTTTAAATAATCATAATCCTCTAACGAACGGGTGAATTTTTCCCAATTTGGTTCTGGAACAGAGAATTGAGCATTAATGCCTTCGTGTGCTACATATATTCGACCCCTAACATTTAATTCAAACCATTTAGTAAATAGTTCGTCTCTAAAAATTTGAGGATTTTTTATGTCAACATATCTATATAGAGAGACAGTAATCCTTTTAAACGTTTCGTTTTGGATTTCCTTTTCTAACTCTTCTCTTCCGTATTTGTTAAACAGTATGGTTTTCTTATTTTCCATTAGACACCTATTTATATTTAAGGAATATACAAAGTTAAGTTTTTTGCATTGAAGAAAAATGACTTAAATCAATTAGGCAAATTAACTCAACTTGATGTTTAATTCATCCAATTGCTCATTTGCTATTGGCGAAGGAGAGTCAATCATAACATCTCTACCATTGTTGTTTTTAGGAAAAGCAATAAAATCTCTTATTGTTTCCTGACCTCCAAACAAAGCACAAAGTCTATCAAAACCTAAAGCAATTCCACCATGAGGTGGAGCGCCATATTCAAAAGCATTCATTAAAAATCCAAATTGTGCTTGAGCTTCTTCTTTGCTAAACCCTAACAAATCAAACATTCTTGATTGAACAGCTCTGTCGTGAATACGAATTGAACCACCACCAATTTCGGTTCCGTTTAAAACTAAATCGTAAGCGTTTGCTCTTACTTTCCCTGGATCAGTATCTAATAATGCTAAATCTTCTTTTTTAGGAGATGTAAATGGGTGATGCATTGCATGATAGCGGCCAGTTTCTTCATCCCACTCTAATAAAGGGAAGTCATAAACCCACAAAGGAGCATATACATTGGGGTTTCTTAACCCTAATTCGTCACCTAAATGTAAACGTAATACGTTCATTTGGTTTTGAGTAGCTGCTTTATCTCCTGATAAAACTAAAATTAAATCTCCTGCTTTTGCATTACATTTATCTGCCCAAGTTTTTAAATCATCTTGATTGTAAAATTTATCTACAGAAGATTTGAAAGTTCCATCTTCATTACATTTCACATATATTAATCCTTTAGCCCCAACTTGCGGTCGTTTAACAAAATCAACAAGTTTGTCTAACTCTTTTCTTGTATAAGTTGAACAATCTTCAGCAACAATTGCTATGACACTTTCGGCTTGATCAAACACATTGAAGCCTTTGTTTTGTGTTTCTTCATTGATGTAATTAAAAGTCATTCCAAACCGAATGTCAGGTTTGTCAGAACCATATTTTTCAATGGCTGTTGCATAATCCATTCTTGGGAAAGCTTCTATCTCCATTCCTTTTACTTTTTTGAAAAGGTAATCAACCATTCCTTCAAAAGTGTTTAAAATATCTTCTTGATCTACAAAAGCCATTTCGCAGTCAATTTGTGTAAATTCAGGCTGACGGTCAGCTCTTAAATCTTCATCTCTAAAACAACGTACAATTTGGTAATACCTATCATAGCCACTAACCATTAATAGTTGCTTAAATGTTTGGGGAGATTGGGGTAGAGCATAAAATTGTCCTTCATTCATTCTGCTTGGCACCACAAAATCTCTAGCTCCTTCAGGAGTAGATTTAATTAAGTAAGGTGTTTCAATTTCAAAAAAATCAATGCTATCTAAATACTTTCTAACCTCTATCGATAATTTGTGTCTTAGTTTTAACGCGTTTTGAAGAGGGTTTCTTCTTAAGTCTAGATATCGATATTGCATACGCAATTCTTCACCACCATCAGTTTCATCTTCAATGGTAAAGGGAGGGGTTTTGCTTTTGTTTAAAACAGTAATAGATGCAACAGTAATTTCTATTTCACCTGTTGGAATGTTCTTGTTTTTGCTTTCACGTTCAATTACTTTTCCAGTTACTTGAATCACATCTTCTCTACCTAATTCTTTAGCAATTTTTAAGTGCTCTTCTCCAAAAACTAGTTGAGTAATTCCATAACGGTCACGTAAATCAACAAAAGTCATTGCTCCTAATTCACGAGTTTTTTGAACCCATCCTGCCAGGGTAACTTCTTTGTTTACATCTTCAATTCTTAGTGCTCCGTTGGTATGCGATCTGTACATTGTTGTAATTTTTTAAGAGGACAAAAGTAACAAAAAATGCCTGCTAATTAGCAGGCATTTGAAATATTGAGAAGTGTTTTAATCTTTATTGGTAAGTAGGAAATAAACCTCTTAATCCCATATCAACAACTGTGTCTCCAGGATTAACTCCATCTGATGGTTCAAAAATCCCATCCATATTTAAATCTTTCCATTCAAAACTGTTATTGGTAGATAAGTTTATGTTAACAATAACATCATTAGTTTCATTGCCAGTAATGGTTAAAGGTGATGGGAAGTTACCTGTTACTACACAGCTTCCTGATGGAATAGGTGAAGTGCTTGCTATTGGATTAGGAACAGTAGTTCCTGGTGCTTGACCTTCACTTACGTATGGCACACTAAATATAACAGTTTCAAATCCCCAATAACCTTGTAGCTTGTCGTCATTTACAACAACATTTTGAGTGTTAATATTATAGTTAGTTATATAGGTGTTGAATCCAACAAATGAAGCCAAAGTTCCAGTGTACATATTCCCTGCAGCTTTAAAATCAATATCATAGTTTTGGTAAGTTAAAGAAACTCTCAACCATTCATAAGTTCCGGCAGAAACCTGTGAAAGAGGAATGGAGTAAAAAGTTTCTCCTTCTTGTTTGGTTATAGCTTGATCAAAATCAACTGCATTGGGACCTCCGGCAGTAGTTTCTGGCCCGTGAAAAACAATTTCTCCACTACCTAATGCAGTAAGACTATCTTGTGCAAACTCAATATAATGTGCGCTCATTTTATTAAAACGAGGAGATTGAGCAGAATTTCCAGCAGGCATTACGGCTGGGTTACCAAAATTATCCAAACGAGCTAGAGTTGAGTCAAAATATAATTTAAAAATTAAGTTAGGACCTGATGGGTTTGAAGGGTTGCTTACTGTTGGAGTTGGTTCATCTTCTTTGCTGCATGCGCTAAATAGTATTGCTACTGAGCATAATATCATTAATGTTTTTTTCATATTCTGATTTTGTATACTAACAAATATAAGTTATTTCAAGATTTTAAATTGAGTCAGATAAAGAAAAATCTTAGTTTTCTAATTAATTATTTAGCAGATTCTCTTGCCTAAAATTTCAAAAAATCTTAACTTCGTGGCTCAATGCAGTAAGTTGGGATATCCTATCTGGGATAATGTGAAGTTGGTAAGAGAAATTATCCATAATAAGCTGTTTTTTTATAAATCATGTTGAAGTTTTATTGAGTTAGGAATTGTTCTATCACATAAAACAATACACAAAAAAAACTATTTAATTATGAGTCTTTATCAAGATTATCTAAAAGAAATTGAAGAGAGAAAAACTCAAGGTTTGCACCCTAAACCAGTTGATGGTGCAGAATTATTAAACGAAATTATTGAGCAAATTAAAGATGTAAATAATCAATACAGAGAAGAGTCTCTTAATTTTTTTATTTACAATGTATTACCAGGGACCACAAGTGCTGCTAGTGTAAAAGCTAAATTTTTAAAAGAAATAATTTTAGGAGAATCCGTTGTTGAAGAAATTACTCCTGTATCAGCTTTTGAGCAATTATCACACATGAAAGGAGGTCCATCTATCAAAGTGTTATTAGACTTAGTGATTGATGGTAATGATTTTGCTATTGCTCAAGAAGCAGCAAAAGTGTTAAAAACACAAGTGTTTTTATACGAAGCAGACTTAGAGAGATTAGAAGGTGCATATAAGCAAGGGTGCCCTATTTCAAAAGATATTATTGAGAGTTATGCAAATGCAGAGTTCTTTACAAAATTACCAGAACTAGAAGAGAAAATTGAAGTAGTAACTTATGTTGCTGGAGTTGGAGATATTTCAACAGATTTACTTTCTCCAGGAGGCGATGCACATTCAAGGTCTGATAGAGAGTTACA
>JARGOE010000019.1:0-2959 GCA_029210015.1 Vicingaceae bacterium | reverse complement strand
GGAGGAATTGGTTTAGATCTTAAAAACTGGGTAAAACAAAAAGATGCTGATGGTAAAACTATTGTTGATGAAGATGGAGAGCCAGTTTTAAAACAAGAGTATTCGGTTGAAACAGGAACTGTTTTAACTATCAACACCAAAACAAAAAAATTATATAACGGAGATACAGAACTAAAAGATATTTCAGCAGCATTTACACCTCAAAAAATGGAGTTTATGAAAGCAGGAGGCTCTTACGCAGTTGTATTTGGGAAAAAGGTGCAAACTTTTGCTTGTAAAGCTTTAGGTGTTGATGTTCCTCAAGTTTATGCTGCTTCAAAAGAAATTTCTGTTGAAGGACAAGGTTTAACAGCAGTAGAAAAGATATTTAATAAAAATGCTGTAGGGACAACACCTGGTAAAACCTTACTTTCAGGTTCTGATGTGCGTGTTGAAGTAAATATTGTAGGGTCTCAAGATACTACCGGATTAATGACTTCTCAAGAATTAGAAATGATGGCTGCTACAGTTATTTCTCCAATTGTTGATGCTGGATACCAATCGGGATGCCATACAGCTTCTGTATGGGATGATAAGTCTAAGGCTAACATTCCTAGGTTAATGAAATTTATGAACGACTTTGGTCTGATTACAGGTCGTGATCCTAAAGGTAAGTACCATGCAATGACAGATGTTATTCACAAGGTTTTAAATGACCTTGCAGTTGATGATTGGGATGTTATTATTGGAGGAGATTCACACACTCGTATGTCAAAAGGGGTTGCTTTCGGAGCAGATTCAGGAACAGTAGCCTTGGCTTTAGCAACCGGTGAAGCTACTATGCCAATACCAGAATCGGTAAAGGTTACCTTTAAAGGAGATATGAGAAGCTTCATGGATTTCAGAGATGTTGTTCATGCAACACAACAACAAATGTTGAAGCAGTTTGGTGGAGAAAATGTTTTCCAAGGAAGAATTATTGAGGTTCATCTTGGAACACTTAAAGCAGATCAAGCATTTACCTTTACTGATTGGACTGCAGAGATGAAAGCAAAAGCTTCTATTTGTATATCAGAAGATGAAACATTAATTGAGTCTTTAGAAATTGCCAAAGGTCGTATCCAGATCATGATTGATAAAGGAATGGATAACGAAAAACAAGTGTTACAAGGGTTAATTAACAAAGCAAATAATAGAATTGCTGAAATTCAATCAGGAGACAAACCAGCGTTAAAACCGGATGCTAATGCTAAATATCATGCAGAGGTTGTTATTGACTTGGATGAAATCGCTGAACCAATGATAGCAGATCCAGATGTGAATAACGATGATGTTTCTAAACGTTATACACATGATACTATTCGTCCTTTATCTTATTATGGAGGAACCAAAAAAGTTGACTTAGGTTTTGTTGGTTCTTGTATGGTTCATAAAGGAGATATGCAAATTTTGGCTCAAATGTTAAAAAACATTGAAGCTCAACATGGTAAAGTTGAGTTTAAAGCTCCTTTAGTTGTTGCACCCCCAACTTATAATATTGTTGATGAGTTAAAAGCTGAAGGTGATTGGGAGGTATTGGCGAAATATTCAGGATTTGAATTTGATGATAATGCCCCAAAAGGAGCAGCACGTACTAAATATGAGAATATGATGTACCTAGAACGTCCTGGGTGTAACCTTTGTATGGGTAATCAGGAAAAAGCTGAGCCAGGAGATACTGTAATGGCTACTTCAACTCGTTTATTCCAAGGAAGAGTCGTTAAAGATTCTGATGAGAAAAAAGGAGAGTCTTTATTATCATCTACTCCAGTAGTTGTATTGTCTACAATTTTAGGTAGAACACCTACTATGGAAGAATATGAAGCTGCTGTAGACGGAATTGTGTTAACTAAGTTTAAGCCATCTACTAAGCAATTGGTTAAATAATCAAAAAAGCAAGATTATAAAAAGCCCAACTCATTGAGTTGGGCTTTTTTATTACTAACCTCTAAAATTAAATACTAGAGAGATGCTATTATATCTAACCTTTGGGAAGTTGCTGTCTTTTAAAATATTCATAACCCCAGAAGAAAATCTAATTTCTGGCATTATATTGAAATGGGTAAAAGCTTTGTCAAATCCAAATCCAATATCTATTCCAGCGTCATAATTATTAGTAATACTAATTTCATTTTCTTTAGTTAAAGGCACTCTTATGCTAGGTCCAATTAATACATAAGGGTTAATTTTTAGATCTGATCGCCTCCATACCATGTGAGTCATAAATTCTAAATGTGTATTGTATATTGGTTTGGAGATATTAATGTCGGTCTCTTGAGAGAATGATACATCACTACTCGAAAAACCTAATTCAGCTTTCGGTGATATCGAGAATTTTCTTCCTAATTTTTGATCCAATAAAATACCTAGTCTAAACCCAGAACTGTTGTTGATTTTGAAATTTTGAGGTAAAGCATCGTCAGATTTAATCATGGTTTGAAAGCCACCTATATTAAACCCAAAAGTGGTTTTCTTTTCTTTAGTCAATTTTTCTGTTTGACAAAAGCCAGAGCAACTTAAGCCTAAAAGACTTACTATTATTATTACTTTTTTCATACTGCTAAGTTTTAAGTGAATAAAAAAAGTAAAGAGTCTATAAGCTATAAGTTTGGTGTGCCTTTATAACGGCTAGTATTAATTTTTATTATTTAACCCACCATTTTTTAAGGTGAAGATTAATATTATCAAGTATTATTTCATCACCTACAACAGGAACAGTAATTGGGATATTTAAATCCTTTACTTTTTTAACTACTCTTTTAATAGGATCATCCCAATCATGGAATGCTAATGAGAAGGCCCCCCAGTGGATAGGCATCATGACTTCAGTGTTTATATCTAAAGAAGCTTGAGCAGTTTCTTCAGGCATCATATGGATGTTCGACCATTTTTCATCATATTGGCCACATTCCATCATGGCAAAATCAAAGGGGCCATATTT
>JARGOE010000018.1 GCA_029210015.1 Vicingaceae bacterium | reverse complement strand
AAAACTCAAAAATTAAATTTTGGTGTTTATTCTGCTGACATGGCATATTGCATTATGAATAATCAGACGCAAGAATCTATTAATTACTTAAATACTCTTAGAAAGTTATCTGAAAAAATGTGGATGACTGACGTGTTTAATTCACTTGGTTTAAGTGAAAGATTAGAGTCTAACGTTGGTAATGAAGATTCTTTAATTTATATCATGGCTGATTTACAAATGCAGATGGATGACTATTTAGAAGAAAATGGTATGGGATCAACAGGATACATCATTTTTGCTGGAGCATGGGTAGAAACTATGTATTTAGGAACTAAAGTGAATGAAAATGAAAGAAACGAAAAGTTAATAAGCAGACTATCAGAACAAGCTATTATTATTGATGGTGTAATTAAAGCCATTAAGCAAACTGATGAAGATGGTGATTATGCTGACTTGATAGCTGATTTAGAAGGTATTAACAAACATTTTGCTGGATTTAATGAGGATAGTGAAGAAGAATTCGTCTTATCTGACGAACAATTTGCTGCTATGGCAGTCGATATTACTGCTTTAAGAACTAAAATAATTGGAGAATAATAAACCTTGAATTACTATTATGAAAAACTCTATAAAATATTTTTTACTTGGTAGTGTTGTTATTATTTCTTCAGCATTTCAAACTAGTAGTTTCTGTGATTCTGCTGCTATTAAATCTGAATTAAAACAAGAGTTAAAACCTGATTACAGATATGACTCTTCTAGCATAACACCTTTTAAAGCTACTGGTCAATTTCAAGGAAAAAAAATTGAAGTACCTTTATTTGATGGTGAAAAATACCGTTTTGTATTCAATACTAAAGGTGCTGACAAAAACTTTCAAATTTATATTTCTAACAAAAAAGATGGAGCCAAATCTGGTAAGTTTTTATACTCTCTAAAGGAATATAGGGAAGAAGGAAAAGATCTTTATGTTTTTGAGCCTAAAAAAGCAGAGAAACTTTACATCACATATATAGTTCCCCCTTCATTAGAAAATCCTTCTGATTTTTGCGCAGCATTTATGATTGGGTACAAACTATAGTGACAAAATTTAAGTTTAAATACATATCTCTATTTACCCTACCTATTTTATTGATGGGAGCAATTCAGGTTGCCGAGCAATGTGATGCTATGGCATTAAAATTAGTTTTGAAAAAAGAATTAAAACCTGACTACAAATACGATTCATCTAAAACAACTCGCTTTACTTACAAAACCAAAACTCAATTAAAAGAAGTTGAAGTTCCACTCTATATGGGAGAAAAATATCGTTTTCTTTTTAATACAGATGGTATAACAAGTGACAGTGTTAAAGTTGAAATATTCAGTAAACCTTTGGGGCATAAAAAGCGAAAATTGCTTTACTCTCTTGATAAAAAAAGTGATAAAAATGTTTACTTATATGAGCCACAGAGATCACGAAAGTTATACATAAATTATTCTATTCCTAAAGTAAATGAAGCGACAATTACTAAAGATTGTTTAGTATTAGTTGTTGGATATAAAATGAAGTCTTTAAAGGATCTTTAAATTAACTCTGAGAATCAACAGCCTTTCTTACACTTCCATATTTCAATAATAACTCATTTGCCTTATCGTAATCTATAGTAAGCTCTTTCATAATCATTTTCGTCCCTCTATCAACTAGTTTATCATTACTCAGCTGCATATCAATCATCTTATTCCCTTTTACTTTACCTAATTTTATCATAGTAGAAGTAGATATCATATTTAGCACTAATTTTTGAGCTGTTCCTGATTTCATTCGCGTACTCCCAGTAACAAACTCAGGTCCAACAACAACTTCTACAGAATATTTTGCTTCTTGAGCTATAGGGCTATTTGAATTACAAACTATACAACCTGTTTCAACACCATTTAAATTACATTTTTTTATTGCTCCTAAAACATAAGGAGTTGTTCCTGAAGCAGCTATGCCAACTACAACATCGTTACTTGAAATATTATGTTGAACTAAATCTTCCCAGCCCTGATCTGTACTATCTTCAGCAAACTCAACGGCTTTCCACATTGCAGAATCTCCCCCCGCAATTAAACCTATAACTAATCCATGTTCCACACCAAAAGTAGGCGGACATTCAGATGCATCTACAACTCCTAATCTTCCACTTGTGCCAGCTCCCATATAAAATAGTCGACCACCTTGTTTCATTTTAGAAACAATCACCGATACTAATTTTTCAATATTAGGGATAACTTTTTCAATGGCTTGCGGCACCGTTTTATCTTCGTTATTAATATTTACTAATAGCTCTGTTATACCCATCTTTTCTAGATGGTTATATTTTGAGTCTGATTCAGTTGTTTTGTTAGACATAGAACAATTTTATAATTATACGAATATACAAAATCTTAATTACCGATATATTTATTAAATTTAGGGCAAACTTTATTTGAATGTCAAAGAATTTAAGCGAATTATCAGGAAGAAAAGGAATAGTAGATAACCTTTTTGACAAAATGGGGCAAGCTGCATCAGCAGAGGGAACTCCTACACAAGAAAAATTAGATCAATTAGCAGAAGAATTTTTAATTGGAAAATCTTCTGCGTATGGTACTATTACAGCATATGATTTCATGAAACCTGAAAACAAAGGTAAAAAAGCCTACGTCTGTAATGGTTCAGCATGTCTTTGTGCAGGAACTCAAAACGAGGTTCAAAAAGAATTAGAAAATCATTATAAACCAGAAGAAATTGGTCACATGACCTGCTTAGGAAGATGTCATGAAAATGGAGCTTTTAATGTTGGTGGGAAAAATTACTCAGCAAAATCAGCTACTGAAATTGCAGAAGTAATCAATGGTAATGGTTCAAATTCAGACAATTACAATGTTAAAAGCAACAAAGAAGTTTTAACTGCTCCTTGTGATGATTTTGAAAGTCACTATGCTTTATTAAAAAATGTTATAACACAGGATTCAGCTAAAGTTCTAGAAGAAATAAAACTATCTAACATTAGAGGAAGAGGTGGTGCAGGTTTCCCAATGGGCTTTAAATGGGAATCATGTAGAAATGAAAAAAGTGAAGATAAATTTATTATTTGCAATGCAGACGAAGGTGATCCTGGAGCTTATTCAGATAGATATTTATTAGAAGAAAAACCTCACTCCGTTTTATTTGGAATGATGATAGCTGGGTATTGCACACATGCAAAATGGGGCATCCTCTACATAAGAGCAGAATATCCTGAATCAGTAGAAATAGTGCAAAATGCTATTGATGAGTTAAGAGCTAACAATTTATTAGGAGAAAACATAAATGGTTCTGGATTTGATTTTGATTTTAAAATTATAAAAGCTCAAGGGGCTTATATTTGTGGAGAAGAAACTGCTTTAATTAACTCCATTGAAGGACAAAGACCTGAAGTAAGAACACGTCCTCCCTACCCTACTCAACAAGGCTTATTTAACAAGCCAACTATTGTAAATAATGTTGAAACATTAGCTGCAGTATATTGGATTATTAAAAATGGTGGCGATGCATATGCTGCTTTAGGAACTGAGAAATCTACTGGAACTAAATTAGTTTGTTTAGATAGCTTTTTTAATAATCCTGGAATCTATGAAGTAGAAATGGGCACATCTTTATCTACAGTAATAAATGATTTTGGAGGTGGTTTTAAATCTCATGTAAAAGCATTACATATTGGTGGTCCTCTTGGAGGTTTAGTACCTACAACTATGATTAATGACTTAAGTATAGATTTTGAATCATTTGCTTCAAATGGATTTTTACTAGGTCATGCTTCAGTTGTTTCAGTGCCTGAAGATTATCCAATGATTGATTATCTTGAACATTTATTTGATTTTGCTGCTTATGAAAGCTGTGGAAAATGTTTTCCTTGTAGGTTAGGCACAACTAGAGCTCATGAAATGTTAAGAAAAGCAAACACATCTGATTATAAAATAAGTGAAGAATTATTTAATGATCTGTTAAGCACACTTGAACAAGGATCTCTTTGCGCACATGGTGGAGGAATTCCGCTACCTGCTAAAAACGCATTACAATATTTTAAAGAAGAACTAAGTAACCATTTTGAAAAATAAGTCTATGACTAAAATTGCATATATCAACGATCAGCCTTTTGAAATTAATGAAGGTGAAACAATGTTATCTTTTTTAAGAAGACATCAAGGTCAAAAATCTGTTCCAACACTTTGTGACGCTCCAAATCTAGACCCTTTTGGATCCTGTAGAGTTTGTAGTGTAGACGTTGCATTTGAAGAAGGTGGAAAAACTAAAGCTCAAGCTTCATGTCATACCCCAATAAATGAAGGCGTTTACATTTATCCAGATTCTGATAATATTCAAAAATTAAGAAAAAACATTGTTGAGTTAGTATTAACTGACCACCCATTAGACTGTTTAACTTGTGAGGTAAATGGAAATTGTGAGCTACAAGATGTTGCTGCTTCAGTTGGAATTAGAGAAGTTAGATATCCTGAAGGAAAAAACCATTTAGACAGAACAAAAGATTTAAGTCATCCATACATGACTTCAGATTTATCAAAATGTATTAATTGCTACCGTTGTGTTAGAGCTTGTGATGAAGTTCAAGGGGAACTTGTACTTAATATGGCTGGAAGAGGCTTTGACGCTCACATTATTAAAGGGTTTGACGAAACATTTATGAATTCAGATTGTGTAAGTTGTGGAGCATGTTCTCAAGCATGTCCTACTTCTGCCATATCTGATGTGTTCCAATCTAAAGCGATTAAAGCAGAAGAAAAAACAAGAACTATATGTACTTATTGTGGAGTTGGTTGTAACCTTGAAGTATCCACTAAAAATGGAGAAATTCTTTCAATTCAAGCGCCTTATGAAGCTGAAGCAAATCAAGGACACACTTGCCTTAAAGGTAGATATGCTTTTAAATTCTATAATCATCCAGACAGATTAAAAAGTCCAATGATAAAAAGAAATGGTGAATTTGAAGAAGTATCATGGGATGAGGCTTACGATCATATTGCAAGTGAATTAACAAGAATAAAAAGTTCAAATGGGCCAGATGCAATTGCGGGAATATCTTCTGCAAGAACCCCAAATGAAGAAAATTATTTAATGCAAAAATTTATCCGAGCTGTTGTTGGGACAAATAACATAGATTGTTGTGCAAGAGTCTGCCACTCTCCTACTGCATTAGGTATGCAAAGAGCTTTTGGGACGGGTGCAGCGACAAACTCTATTGAAGATTTAGATCATACTGATTGTATTATTGTTATCGGAGCAAATCCAACTGATGCACATCCTGTAACTGGAGCTAGAATTAAGCAGCAGTTTATGAAAGGTGTAACAAGTATCGTAATTGATCCAAGGAAGATTGAATTAGCAAAATATGCAACTTATCATTTACAGCTTCGTCCAGGAACCAATGTAGCACTATTAAACATGATGTTTTACTTCATTATTAAAGAAGGTGCTGAAGATTCAAGTTTTATTAATAATCGAACCGAAGGATATGAAGATTTTAAAAACAATATTTTAAAATTAGATATTGATGAGCTAGAAAAAATCACAGGGGTAAATAAAAATTTGGTTAAAGATGCTGCTTTAGCTTATGCAAATGCAAAAGCTGCTATGGAATTTCATGGTTTAGGTGTAACTGAGCATTCTCAAGGAACATTTACAGTTCAATTGATAGCTGACTTAGCAATGATTACCGGGAATATTGGTAAAAAGGGAGCTGGAGTAAATCCATTAAGAGGCCAGAACAATGTGCAGGGAGCTGCAGATATGGGAGCTCAACCACACCAAGGAGCAGGTTACCTAGATGTAACTGATCCAGAAATGAATCAAAGGTATAATGCGTTTTATGGAGCTGATGTTCCAAGCCATATAGGATATAAAATCCCTGAAATGTTTGATGCTGCTATAAGTGGTGATTTAAAAGCTTTATGGATTATTGGTGAAGATGTGGTTCAAACAGACCCTAATACTAACAAAGTTATAAAAGCTATGGAAAACTTGGAATTGCTGGTTGTTCAAGAGTTATTTATGACTGAAACTGCGATGAGGGCCACAGTTATTCTCCCAGGATCTTCTTTCTTAGAAAAAGAAGGAACATTTACAAATGGCGAGAGAAGAATCCAAAAAGTACAAAAAGTGGTAGAACCAATTCAAGGAACTAAACCTGATGGCCAAATTATTGTTGATATTATGAACCGTATGGGATACCCACAACCTGATTATACTGCTAAAGGTATGTTAGAGGAAATTTCTCAAATTGTACCTTTCTTTGCTGGTGTTAAATGGGACGAACTTGGAGACAATGGTAAACAATGGCCAGTTCTAGCAGATGGAAGTGATACTCAAATGTTACATATAAAAGAATTTAAACGAGGTAAAGGAAAATTCCATTATTTTGATTTTGCTGAGTCTCATGAAATAGAAACTCACAGTAAAGATTTTCCATACATAATCACAACTAACAGAGAATTAGAGCATTACAATTGTGGTGCAATGACTCGCAGAACTGGAAATGTAGAAATATTAACAGAGGATGTATTATTAATTCATCCTGATGATGCAGCTAAAGAAGGGATAGCTGACGGTGATTTTGTTTGTGTAGAATCTCCAAGAGGTAAAGTAGACATTAAGGCAGCTGTTACTACAGACATGAAACCGGGTATATTAAGTTCAACATTCCATTTTCCTGAAATAATGCTAAATATTATTACTTCTGATGAGCATTGCTCTGAAGCTATGTGTCCAGAATATAAGGTCGTAAGTTGCAGAATTAGAAAAAGTAAAGGAAAGCATAAGGTTTTAGCTGAAGCTTAAATTTGAGAGTACTGTCAACAAATATTGCTAGACCTTTAACTGTTATTAAAAATGGTAAATCAGTTGAAACTGGTATTTATAAAACACATATTGAAGAAGGTATTACTTTAGGGTTAGAAGATGTTGTTGGGGATATTGTAGTGGATAGAAAACATCATGGAGGAATTAATAAGGCTTGTTATCTGTATTCAGCAGATCATTATCCTTTTTGGCAGTCAAAATTTCCAGGTTTAGACTGGGCTCATGGTATGTTTGGAGAGAATTTGACTATTGAGGGTTTAAATGAAGCTAAAATTAATATTGGAGATGCTTATGAAGTTGGAACAGCTATTATTCAAGTCTCAGAACCTCGAAGACCATGTTCAATTTTGGGTATCCGCTTTGGGACACAAGCAATAGTTAAAGAATTTTATCATGCTCCCTACCCTGGAATTTATGTTAGAGTTTTACAGGAAGGTAAAATCAAAAAAGGAGACACTTTAAAATTAATCAAACAAGAAGAAAATAGCTTGTCCGTTTCTTCCGTTTACAGTTTGTTTGCATCGGATGATAAGAATCATAAACTCGCAGAAAAGGCAATAAAAATAAGTGCTTTATCCGAAATTTGTAAAAACTCTCTCCGAGATAGATTTAAACTTTAATAAAATTAGCATTATTCATAGTCTAAAAACCTTAAATTTGCATCCTATTATATAGGAAAAAGAGAGAGATAATGGAACAAAGAATATCCTTCAACACAAAAGATAGACCTGAGTTTGTTAAAGAACTAAGAAGTAGAGTAAATAGCTACTTTAAAGAAAATAATATTCCTAAAACAGCCAATGCTAGTATGGTGATAAAAACTATTGCAATGCTTTGCATCTATTTTATTCCTTACTTTTTAGTTGTTTTTAATGTATTTCAAAATCCTTGGCTAGTTCTAAGTATGTGGATTTTAATGGGAATCGGTATGGCTGGCATTGGTTTTTCAATTATGCATGATGCTAACCATGGTTCTTACTCAAAAAATCAGAAAGTAAACAAATATTTAGGTTACTTAATTAATATTATAGGTGGTAGCTCAGTAAATTGGAAGATACAGCACAATGTGTTACACCATACATACACAAACATTAACGGGCATGATGAGGATTTAAATGCAGACCCTTTAATGCGATTTTCTCCAGACCAAAAAAGAAGAAAAGCACATAAATTTCAACAGTTTTACGCATGGTTTTTATATGGGTTAATAACCATCTCTTGGTCAATAAAAAAAGATTTTATTCAATTAGAACGATATAAAGGAAAAGATCTTTTAAAAACACAAGGTATCACTTACCAAAAAGCTTTCACCAGATTAGTATTGGCTAAACTATTTTACTATTCGTTCATTTTAGTAATCCCAATGATTTTTTCTGCTCAAGCTTGGTGGATGACCTTAATCTTTTATTTTGTAATGCATTTTGCATGTGGTTTGTTTATTTCAGTAATTTTTCAATTGGCACATGTAGTGACCGAAGCATCTTTTCCAAAACCTAATGAGGCAGGAACTATAGAAAACAACTGGGCTATACATCAGTTATATACAACTGCAAATTTTGCAAGAAAAAACTTCTTAATCACTTGGTTTGTAGGAGGATTAAATTATCAAATAGAACACCATTTGTTTCCAAACATCTGTCATATCCATTATAAAAAAATCTCGAAAATAGTTAAAAACACAGCTCAGGAATTTCAATTACCATACTATGAGAGTTCTTTCTGGGGTGCAGTTGCAAGCCACACAAAACTTTTATCAAAACTAGGCAAGTACGATACTATTTAGCTAGCTATTATTCTTAAGGTAGCACTTAAATTGTGTGTTTTTAATTTTTTTTAAATACCTTTAACTACTTTATATTTGCAACCATTCAGTAATTTTTATGGTCTATATTAAACAACATTTGAGTTTATGAGATTACTACTTATAATATTAAGCTTTGCATTTATTGTTTCAAACACATTTGGTCAAAGAGGAAAAGATGGTGCTAAATCTACTTCTGTTGCATCAGAAGTCGTAAACGCATACACTACTCTTACTGCTAATGCAAATATTGGAGCAACCACAATTACGGTTGCAAACAGTACTCTTAACATCCCTTCTTTAGGCAATTTGGAGCAGGGAGATTTAATCATGATTTACCAAGTGCAAGGAGCAAGCTTAGACGATTCTCTTGTTGGAAACATTAATAATTGGTCTAAATGGCAACCTAAATGGGGGCAAATAATCGATTATAATAATTGTGGTAATTATGAATTTGTTCAAGTAAGAGCAGTTCCTAACGGAACAACAATAAATTTAGATTGTGCACTAACATTAAACTATACAGCTTCAGGAAATGTTGTTATTGTTCGAGTTCCCAGATACTCTAGTCTTACAGTAAATACTGGACACACATTAACAGTTCCTGCATGGAATGGTTCTACTGGTGGAGTATTAGCTATTGAAGTTGATGGTACTACAACAATCAATGCAGGTGGAAATATCGATGTTTCTGCTCTTGGTTTTAGAGGTGGACAACATGAATTTAATACCACTTTTGGAGGGGATAGATATGCGGATTCTTCCCCAAATGAAGGAGCTGAAAAAGGAGAGGGTATTGGAGGGGACCAAGTTTTTTATGATACTTTCAATAATGGCGGTGCTAGATATTGTAGAGGAGCTGCTGCTAATGCAGGTGGCGGCGGAGATGCTCACAACGCTGGTGGTGGAGGAGGTGCAAATGCAGGCAATCCATTAAATTGGAATACAGGAAACGGAGTTCCAAACCCTGCATTTAATACTTCTTGGGCATTAGAAACGCCTTCAATAGTTGGATTAAATAGCTCTGGAGGTGGTAGAGGCGGTTATTCTCATGCTGGATCAGATGCAAATGAATTGACTATTGGCCCAGGTAATGCTTTTTGGGGAGGAGACACTAGAAGGCAAGTTGGTGGTTTAGGTGGTAGACCTTTAGATTATAGTACAGGTAAAATATTCATGGGTGGAGCTGGTGGAGCTGGTGATGGTGAAGATAATACAGATGGAGCAACACCTGGAGATGGTGGTAATGGAGCTGGAATTATTTTTATGGTAACATATGGAGATGTTAATGGCGCTGGAAATATAACTGCAAACGGACAAAATGGTGGTGATTGTGAAGGTATCGGTTCTGCTCCTTCATTTACTGTAACAGGAAAAGATGCTGCTGGTGGTGGTGGTGCTGGAGGAACTGTCATTATAAAATCTACAGGAACAGTTTCTGGTGTAACAGTAACTACAAATGGAGGAAACGGAGGAGATCAAATCTTAAAAGCAGGATTCCTCGCGTCAATTGGTGAAGCTGAAGGTCCTGGTGGTGGTGGTGGTGGTGGTTACATAGCAATTACAAGTGGATCGCCAACAACAATTGCAAATGGTGGATTTAATGGTATAACTAATAGTAGTTTTTTAACTAACTTTAATGCAAATGGAGCAACTGATGGTGGTATTGGAATGCCAAGTGAAACTATTAACGCTTTTGATATTTCTATTCGTGACACATTAATTTGCAATAACACCTCAGTAACTCTTACAGCACTGATTACTGGTGTTTTACCAGTTGGATCATCTATAGAATGGTATGATGCAGAGTATGGAGGGAATTTATTATTTACTGGAAATCCTTTTGTTACTCCTGTATTATCATCAAACACTACTTATTACATTAAAGTTTGCCCATCTCCATTTTCAATTCCAGTAACAGTAACAATGGACCCTTGTTTAAGTCCTGTTGCTAGTTTTAGTTCTACTGATAGTACATTATGTGCTGGTGACTGTATAGATTTTACTGATTTAACATCAGGTATTACTCCTACAAGTTGGAGCTGGCACTTTTTCGGATCTTCAACACCGACATCAAGTGTGCAAAATCCGACTAACATATGCTATAATTCACCTGGAAACTATAATGTTGCTTTAGCAGTTAGTGATGGGACAAATTCTGATTCACTTTTTATATCGAACTTTATTACTGTATCAGCCTTAGATACTGCTGCATTTACATATTCAGATACGATATTTTGTACTAACGACCCTAACCCATTGCCTAATAATACCGGAACATTAGGTGGAACGTATACCATTAATAATAGTGGTGTAATTAATGCTGGAACCGGTTTAATAAATATCACAGGAAGTGGTGTCGGTGCTTATACAGTTACTTATATTACTAATGGAAGTTGTCCTGACACAGCTACTTTTAGCTTAAGTATTTTTAATAGTACTGATGCTACCATTAATCAAGAAGGGCCTTTCTGCCTTAATGATCCTAGTTTAAATTTAACAGGTGCTAATGGCGGAGGAGTATGGTCTGGAGTTGGGATTACGGATACAATTAATGGTACTTTCGACCCAAATACTGCAGGACCAGGAAGTCACGTCATATCATACACAATACCTGATCCTTGTGGAGATATTGATACCATGACAATTGTTGTCATTCCAAAAGATACAGCGGCATTTACTTATTCATCAGGTAGTTATTGTTTAACAGACCCTGACCCTTTACCAACTATTACTGGTACTACAGGAGGAACTTTCTCTATTGATAATAGTGGTACAATAAATAGTAACACTGGTTTAATTGATATTTCAGGAAGTGGAGTTGGTGCTTATGTGGTCACTTATATCACTAATGGGACTTGTCCTGATACAGCTACTTTTAATATTAATATTACTACTAGTGCTAATGCAACTATTACTCAAGCAGGACCATTTTGTGAGAATGACCCAAGTGTAACTTTAACTGCAGTTGACCCTGGAGGGAACTGGACAGGAACAGGAATAACCAATGCAACAACAGGAGATTTTGATCCTAATACTGCTGGCCCTGGTAACCATGTGATTACTTACACTATCTCAGGTTCTTGTGGTGATGTGGATACAATGACTATTGTTGTCATCCCGAAGGACACCGCAGCATTTACTTATCCATCAGGTAGTTATTGTTTAACAGACCCTGATCCATTGCCAACTATTACTGGTACTACAGGAGGATCTTTCACTATTGACAATAGTGGTGTAATTAATAGCGGTACAGGATTAATTGATGTTACAGGAAGTGGTGTTGGTGCTTATGTCGTAACTTATATTACCAATGGAACTTGTCCTGATACAGCTACATTTAATATCAACATTGTAACTACTACAGATGCAACTATTACTCAAGCAGGACCATTCTGTGAAAATGATCCAAGTGTAACTTTAACTGCAGTTGACCCTGGAGGGAACTGGACAGGAACTGGTATAACTAACGCAACAACCGGAGATTTTGATCCAAATACTGCTGGCCCTGGTAATCATGTGATTACTTATACTATCTCAGGTTCTTGTGGTGATATTGATACCATGACTATTGTTGTTAATCCAAGTGATGATGCATCATTTAGCTATTCACCAACAACCTTTTGTGATACTGATCCTAACCCATTACCAGCTGGTATTGTAACAGTAGGAGGTACATTTACAATTGACAATAGTGGAACCATTAATGGAACTACTGGTGAAGTTAATCTACTAACAAGTGGACCAGGATCTTATATTATTACCTACACAACGAATGGTCCTTGTCCGAGTTCAGACACTGTTTCTATTACAATAACAAACTGTTCAATTCCTCCTGTAGCTAATTTATCAGCAACCAATACAAGTGTCTGTATTAATGATTGTGTTGATTATACAGATATTAGTACTGGTGGAACACCTACTTCTTGGAATTGGTATTTTGAAGGTGCAACACCTAATACATCAAGCCAACAAAACCCCAGCAATATTTGTTATGATACATTAGGGACTTTCGGTGTATCTTTAATGGTTAGTAATGCTTTTGGAAATGATTCTATATATATAGCAAACTATATTACGGTAGATTCTTGTAATATTATCGATGATGTATTAATTATACCTAATGTATTCTCTCCTAATGGAGATGGAGAAAACGATTTATTCAAACCATACGGAACAAATATTTCTACTTTATACATGGCTATCTATAATAGATGGGGAGAGCTAATCTATAGATCAGAGCTAATAAATAGTGGCTGGGATGGAAGAACAACAGCTGGTGCTTTATGCACTGAAGGAACCTACTTCTACTTGATAGAAGTTAATGGAGAGACATATAAAGGAACAGTCACAATGCTGAGATAAACAAAAAAGCCCGACAATTAATTGTCGGGCTTTTTTATAATATTTTTCTTAAAAATAAAATGACAACATTAATCCAGCTGTTGAATTAACTGCAAAGCCTTTTGAGGAAGATTTAGCTTTTCTATCTATAAATGTAGAAATCTGACTTCCACTAACTGGAGTATCAACAACACTTTCACTTTCATCTCCTCCAACTGCAGAATATAAATATCCTAAACTAAACTCTGCTCCTAAGCTAATTCGTTCAGCAAAAAAATAATTAAACCCAGCAATAGCATTTAAGCTAAAATTAAAACCTCCATCACGTTGAATAATTCTTGAAATTGTACGAGTTCCTGTAACATCAGATATATCAGTATTTGCATCAATTTTTGTCGCCCCTATTCTACCTATTGCTAATTCTCCACCAACATAAGGATCTAACCTCCGTGTTGTTCCTAAGTGCTTTTCAATTCCTGCAGATATTGAAAAATCAAACCTTTTTTCAGTTGAGTCGACTTCTTGCAAAGCTCTTCCTGCTGTTATGTTAACACTATCTGCAGTAAACGTATTATTACTTACAGATTTTAGTCCAAAACCTAATCGTAATACTTTATCATTAGTTAAGTGATGTTTAGCTAGAATCGCATTATTTGTATTTCCATCAGTTAAATTTCCTATAGAAATATTATTAATTAATCCTGTAAGATTTAAAACAAAGCCCCAATCTCCATCTCTAGATTTCAAAGTGTCTTGCTGAGCATTTACCGTTAGTATTGTGCTTAATATCAAAGTAAAAGAAAGGCATATTTTTTTCATTAGTATAGTTTAAGAATTTGAGTTAAAACTCGATAAACACCGAATTATTATCTATAGTTGCGAAAATTAATTATTTCTCACTCTATCAACCAAATTAATTAAAGCATTATTTAACTTTGAAGTGATGATGAGAATTGGTTTAATTTCTGACACCCACAGTTTTTTAGATGAAAAGGTAGCAAAATACTTTGAAGAATGTGATGAAATATGGCATGCTGGAGATGTTGGAAATATTGATGTAATTAAACAATTAACTAAAATAAAACCTGTTAGAGGGGTTTACGGAAATATTGATGGACAAGAGATACGTAAACTTTTTCCAAAGCATTTAAAATTTACTTGCGAAGAAGTTAAGGTTTGGATTACACATATCGGGGGTTATCCTAATCGCTATTCTATAGATGTAAGAGATAGAATTAAAACTAACCCTCCCAACCTATTTATTAGTGGTCATTCTCACATATTAAAAGTAATGTTTGATAAAAAACTTAACTTTTTGCATATCAATCCAGGAGCTGCAGGTAAAAGTGGTTTTCATAAAGTAAAAACATTGATACGTTTTACTATTGATAAAAAAGAGATAAAAGATTTAGAAGTAATAGAATTAGGTCCAAGGGTAGAAAATGTATCTTTGCCAAAAGAAAATAAAGAAGAAGAAATATGAATCCATTATTAGAAAGTTTTAATACACCCTACCATACTGCCCCTTATTCAAGGATTAAAAATGAGCATTTTAAACCTGCTTTTGAATTTGCAATTGAACAAGCAAAAAAAGAAGTTGATGCCATAACATCAAATACTGAAGCACCAACGTTTGAAAACACTTTAGAGGCTTTAGATTATAGTGGTGGCTTATTGAATACTATTTCTAAAATTTTCTTCAACTTAAATTCAGCTGAAACTTCTGATGAAGTTCAAGCGATTGCTAACGAAGTATCTCCATTATTGGCTGAATTCTCTAATGATATAGGATTAAATGAAGAATTATTTACTAGGATTAAAACTGTTTATGACAAAAAGGAAAGTCTGAATCTAACTCCGGAACAGACAACTTTATTAGATTCTAGCTATAAAGGGTTTGTAAGAAATGGTGCTAATCTTAATGATACTGATAAAGAAACTTTAAGAAAAATAGATAAAGAATTATCACAAACATCTTTAAATTTTGGTCAAAACGTATTAGCGGCAACAAATAAGTATGAGCTACAAATTACTGACGAAAATGATTTAGAAGGTTTGCCTGATGGAATTAAAGAAGCTGCGAAAATGACTGCTCAGCAAAAGGAAAAAGATGGCTGGGTATTTACACTAGACTTTCCAAGCTACTACCCTTTTATCACTTATGCGAACAACAGAGATTTAAGAGAAGAAATAAGTAAGGCTTACGGTTCTAAAAACTACAAAAACGATGACTTAGATAATCAAGAAAACGTTTTAAAAATGGTAAATCTACGTTACCAAAGAGCTAAGCTATTAGGATATGAATCACATTCAAACTTTGTATTAGAAGAAGAAATGGCTTCTAACCCTAAAACTGTTTTAAATTTTTTAGATAACTTATTAGCTAAATCTAAACCTGTTGCTTTAAAAGAGAATAAACAACTAACTGATTATGCTAATAAACTAGATGGAATTGAGACTTTGCAAGGTTGGGATGGTGCTTACTATACTGAAAAATTAAAACAAGAATTATTTAGTTTAGATGATGAGAAACTCAAACCATATTTCAAATTAGACAATGTGGTTAAGGGTGCTTTTGAAGTTTCTGCAAGGCTATATGGTTTAAATTTTGAACAAATTTTTGATATAGATACTTGGCATAAAGATGTGACCACTTATAAAATAACTTACGATAATAGTGATTTAGCGGCTATATTTTATGCTGATTATCACCCTAGAGCGGGAAAAAGAGGCGGAGCATGGATGACTTCTTTAAACTCTCAATATATTAAAGATGGCGAAAATAATAGACCACATATTATTAACGTATGTAACTTTACAAAACCAACTGACACTAAGCCTTCATTATTAACTTTTAATGAAGTTACAACTTTGTTTCATGAATTTGGACATGCATTACATGGTATTTTAGCAAACACTACCTACCCTAGCCTTTCAGGAACAAATGTATTTAGGGACTTTGTTGAATTGCCTTCACAAATATTAGAAAACTGGTGTTACGAAAAAGAAGCATTAGAATTATTTGCTTTCCATTATGAAACAGGAGAAGTAATTCCGATGGAATTAGTTGAAAAAATTAAAGAGTCTGCTACTTACATGGAAGCAACAAGAATGGTAAGACAGATTAATTTTAGTTTAGTTGATATGGCTTGGCATACTACAAATCCTAATGAAATAAGCTCAGTTGGAGATTTTGAAAAACAAGCTGCCGCTTCTACTCAAATTTATCCTGTTATAGACGAAACCAATTTCAGTACTTCTTTCTCTCATATTTTTCAAGGAGGTTATTCTTCTGGTTATTATTCATACAAATGGGCAGAAGTATTAGAAGCAGATGCTTTTGAATACTTCAAAGAAAATGGAATTTTCAATAAAGAAATTGGAGCAAAATTTAAAGACAACATCTTAAGTAAAGGTGGTTCTGAACATCCTATGGAATTATACAAAAGATTTAGAGGTCAAGAACCAGATAATGATGCCTTACTAAAAAGAGCAGGACTATTAGTGGGAGTTAATCAGTAACTATCTCAACCTATCAGCAGATCGAACTAACTTATCATCCTTTTTAATAAAATGGATAGCTAAGTAGGTTAAGATTAAGGATAGTATTGGAATAATTGCACCAAACTTTATACCTATTTCTATATCCTTAGCAGCTTCACCTATTGCAGATTTTACTGTATCAATATACATTACAATCGCTGCTATCTCTAAAGCTATTAATAGTATATTAAGCTTAGCTAACTTCATCTGTAGTGAACGGTTTTTAAATAAAAAAATAATCACCAAAGCTAACAACTGAACAACTCCTTGCAACACACCTACCCCCATATTTTTCGATAACATATCAGCTGTTTCTGAAACAGAAACTGTTTTGTATAAGTTCATGATATAAACTGAATCAGCATCAGCAAAACTTAAAACAGGTATGAAAGAAGCAAGTATTCCTAAAATTACGACTAATGCTAAAAATATTGTTTGAATTCGTTGTAACATAAATTTAATTTTTGACAAAGATAATTACTGTTTAACAATAAACTGTTAATTAGTTCATTTTACTTTAAAAGCATTAGTTAAAACTTAGAGTAATTTTGATGTATGTTACAAAAGATTCCAAATTGGTTAAAGAATAAATATGCTATCACCATATTGGTATTTTTAATATTCCTTTTATTTTTTGATCAAAATAACATTTTAACTCAATATAGCTATAGAGATCAATTAGATAAATTAGAAACTGAAAAAGAATATTTCAATCAAGAAATTACTAAAACAAGAAAAGAGCTAGAAGAACTTACCAAGAATCCTGCAACCTTAGAAAAATTTGCAAGAGAAAAGTATTACATGAAAAAGGAAAACGAAGAAGTCTTTGTTTTTACTGACAAAAAATCCGAGTAATACCCCTAATATTTGCATTGATATTGACTATCTTAGCTTACGTCTATTTTTCCACTTTTTATTAATCATTTTCACTACATTTGTTAGAAAGGCAAAATCTAAAGAATGACTTTATTTGATGAGTTTGATGGAGTAAAACATCAGCAGTGGATAGAAAAAATTACTTCCGATTTAAAAGGGAAAGATTTTAATGAAAATTTAATTTCAAAAACAGAGGATGGATTTGATATTCAACCTATATACAATTCCGAAAATTTAGCAAATAATTTATCTAACTCATACTCATTAGAAAAGGAAAAAACTCAATGGGAAATTCAAGAACAAATTTCCATAGACAATATTAAAGAAGCTAATAGACTAGCTATACATGCTTTAAAAGGAGGTGCTAACAGCATTCAGTTTAATGGCGAAATAAAATCTCAACAAGAAATGAATCTCTTGCTAGATGGAATTATGATTAACATTATTCATCTTCATTTTTATTCCCCTAACCCTATAAATATTCAAAACTATTTTGATTCTTATATTCAATCCAATAGCATCAATCCGAGAGAATTAAATTACACAATCTCCTATGACTATTTTGGTGAGTATTTAACATCTGGAAATAAAAACAAATCATTTAGTCTAAAACCATTACATACTTTTTCTGTAAATGGATTTAATTACACCAATTCAGGAGCAACTGCTACTCAAGAATTAGCATATTCTTTAAATCAAGCTTTAGCATACATTAATAAAGCAACTGATGAAGGTTTAAGCATTGATACTTCGCTGGGAAAACTAAAATTCAATTTAGGGGTTAGTTCAAACTACTTTGTAGAAATAGCTAAAATTAGAGCCTTTAAAATACTATGGAAATTAGTTTCAAAAGAATACGATTGTGAAATGCCTCCATACATACATTCTCAAACTACAAGTTACAATATAACTGCCCCTGATGCCCAAACTAATATTTTAAGAACTACAACAGAAGCAATGTCTGCAATTATTGGTGGGTGTAATAGTTTGAGCATCACTCCTTTTAATTCTGCGTATGAAAAACCTTCTGATTTTACTAATAGAGTTGCTAGAAACATACAGATTTTATTAAAAGAAGAAGCTTATTTAGATAAAGTAACCGAAGCAGCAAAAGGAGCTTATTATATTGAAGAATTAACAGATAAGCTAGTAATTGGGGCTTTAGATTTATTTAAGAAAATTGAAGCTAGTGGTGGTTTTTTAATCAATATTGAAAATAGCAGTATTCAATCAAGTATAAAAAATTCACATGCTAAAAGATTAGCAGATTATTCAAATAATTCTAAAACATTATTAGGTGTAAATAAACATCCAAATAAAATGGAAACTACTCCAAAAGCTATAATTCCAACAAAAGAAAACAACACTTTTATAGATCCATTAACCCCAATCAATTTAGCTCAAGAAATTATTAATCAAAAAGCATTAGCTAATGCTTAATAATGATCATATCATAAAATCAGTCCCTTTCGACTATGGGACTATTGAATTACGAAGTGATAATATAATTACTTATTATCCTTCTAAACAAGTTGATAAGTTTACTGTTCCTCACTTAAAAAAAATGTTACCAATTTTACTAGATTTAGCTGATGGTAAAACTGTACCATACTTCTCTCACAATGTTAATTTAAAGAGTATAGATAGCGATGCAAAAACATACATTATGGAACATATGCCAAAATTTGCTAGAGCATTTGCAATGACTGAAAAATCTGCTGTTACTAGATTTATGACACATAGCATGCTTACTTTATGGAAACCTCCTTTTCCTGTTAAAATGTTTAAAACTGAGGAAGAGGCCTTTGAATGGTTAAAACAAAATGCTTAACAACCCAGATGAAATAATAAAGAGTGACACCTCAAAAAAATCTCTTCTTAATTTAAGAAAAGATGGAATTATTACACTCGAACCTAAAATGGGAGAGACTATTCAAACTCTTGAATCTATGAAGATAGATTTTGAAATTTTTAAAGAATGGACCCAGAATGAAAAATACAATTTTTTAGTAGATAGCCGAAGATTACAAAAATTTGATTCTGAGCTAAGAGTTTTTGCTCAAGAAAACTCCCCTATCTTTTTTAAAAAATATGCTGTAATTATTACATCTGGCACATCTTCATTTTTAGCTAACATGTTTATGCATCTTACTAAACCCCAAATACCTACAAAATTATTTACAAATAAAACTGATGCTATCAACTGGCTTAATGAAAAAAATTAATTTATGAAACCTGATTTCTCAAAATTAACATACGATAAAGCAAAAGATCAAAGTACTATTACCAATAGCAATACATGGTTAACAGCTGAACAAATTTCGGTTAAATCAAATTATACAAAAGCTGACATTAAAGACCTTGATCATTTAGACTTTGCAGCTGGAATTTCTCCCAATCTACGTGGCCCTTACTCAACCATGTATGTAATGCGACCATGGACAATAAGACAATATGCTGGTTTTAGTACTGCAGAAGAATCTAATGCTTTTTATAGAAGGAATTTAGCTGCTGGGCAAAAAGGATTGTCTGTTGCATTTGATTTAGCAACGCATAGAGGATATGATTCTGACCATGAACGTGTAGTTGGTGATGTTGGAAAAGCAGGAGTGGCTATTGATTCGGTTGAAGATATGAAAATACTATTCGACCAAATTCCATTAGATAAAATGTCGGTATCTATGACAATGAATGGAGCAGTCATTCCAATTTTAGCATTTTATATTGTAGCTGCAGAAGAACAAGGTGTTAAACCTGAGCTTCTTGCTGGAACTATACAAAACGATATTTTAAAAGAGTTTATGGTAAGAAATACTTACATCTACCCTCCACAACCTTCAATGAAAATTATTGCAGATATTTTCAAATATACTTCTCAGCACATGCCTAAATTTAATTCTATTAGTATTTCTGGCTACCATATACAAGAAGCTGGAGGTACTAACGATATTGAATTAGCATATACCCTAGCTGATGGTCTAGAATATTTAAGAACTGGTATAGCTTCAGGAATGGATATAGATAGTTTTGCTCCACGTCTTTCTTTCTTTTGGGGTATTGGCATGAACCATTTTATGGAAATTGCAAAAATGCGTGCTGCAAGAATGTTATGGGCAAAAATTGTGAAACAGTTTAATCCTAAAAACCCAAAATCTCTAGCTTTAAGAACTCACTCTCAAACAAGTGGTTGGAGTTTAACTGAACAAGACCCATACAATAATGTTGCCCGAACTTGTATTGAAGCTATGGCTGCTGCAATGGGCGGAACTCAGTCCCTACATACAAATGCATTAGATGAAGCAATAGCTTTACCAACAGATTTTTCAGCACGTATTGCACGTAACACCCAAATTTACTTACAAGAAGAAACTGAAATATGCAAAACTGTTGACCCTTGGGGAGGCTCATATTATGTAGAAACCTTAACACATGAAATAGCTGAACGTGCATGGAAATTAATTGAAGAGGTAGAAGAATTAGGTGGAATGGCGAAAGCTATTGAAAAAGGAATTCCTAAATTAAGAATAGAAGAAGCTGCAGCACGCAAACAAGCGAAGATAGATGCAGGTAAAGAAATTATTGTAGGAGTAAATGAATATTTGGTAGAGGATGAGGAACCTATGGAAATTTTAGAGGTTGACAACCAGAAAGTTCGCTTAGGTCAAATTGAACGTTTAAAAGAGATTAAAGAAAAACGGAATAACGATAAAGTGGTTGCTGCTTTAAATAATATTACCGAAATTGCTCGTAGCAAAAATGGGAACCTTTTGGAAGCTGCAGTTGTTGCAGCAAGAGAAAGGGCTACTTTAGGAGAAATTTCTGATGCTTTAGAAAATGTATTTGGGAGATACCAAGCACAAATACGATCTATAAGTGGAATTTACAGTTCAGAAGCTATGGAAGACAAAGATTTTATAAAAGCAAAAGCTCTTGCAGATAAATTTTCTGAATTAGAAGGAAGGCGCCCTAGAATTATGGTTGCTAAAATGGGCCAAGATGGACATGATAGAGGAGCAAAGATTATCTCAACCTCTTTTGCTGATTTAGGATTTGATGTGGACATAGGCCCTTTATTTCAAACACCTGCTGAGGCAGCTAAACAAGCTGTAGAAAATGATGTGCATATTTTAGGAGTAAGTTCGTTAGCTGCAGGCCATAAAACATTAGTGCCTCAAGTAATTGAAGAATTAAAAAGATTAAATAGACCAGATATTATGGTAATTGTAGGTGGTGTTATCCCTCAACAAGATTATGATTACCTTTTTGAATCAGGTGCTGTAGGTGTTTTTGGACCAGGAACTAAGATAAGTAAAGCAGCTCAAGAGATATTAGATATATTAATTGAGACTTATAATTAACCTTAATAAAAATCAAGAGTGATTGTTATAGCACTTGTTTTTAATGAGCGAACAGCACAATTTCTTTCTAACAAAAGGTGAACCCAACAGAAGTTGTTTGTTAGCTTTACGAGATATTATCTTAAAACAAGATGAACACATTACGGCTACTACCAAATACGGCATGCCTTGCTTTTGCTATAAAAACAAAATGTTTTGTTATTTATGGACTGATAAAAAAACAACTGAACCTTATATATTATTTGTTGAAGGCACACACCTTAGCCACCCAAAACTAAAGACAGGCAAACGTAAAAGAATGAAAACTTTTAGTGTTAACCCTAATAAGGATATTCCTATTAAAACGATAGAAAAACTAATAAATGCTGCATTAGATTTATACCGGAAAGGCGTTATAAAAACTAAGTGATTTTCTCAGAACCACAATAAATAGATTTATATTTTTTTAATTGTTATTTTTAAAAAAACAATTATATTTGCCGTCCCTTAACGGGAAAAATGGTGGTTGTAGCTCAGTTGGTTAGAGCGCTGGTTTGTGGTGCCGGATGTCGTGGGTTCGAATCCCATCTTCCACCCTTTAAAACGAAAAGCCTTGCAAATGCAAGGCTTTTTTTATGATAAAATGTTAAATTTCAATTTTAACCCCACAATCAAAATGTCCTTCAGGGCACTCCTTTTTACCATGTAAACCACATGGCCTACATTTTAAATGTTTTTTTAGTTCTACTACTTTTTGGTTGTCAGATAATGGTGTAAAACCAAAGCCAGGTATTGTAGAGCAAAAATAAGCGGTTACAGGTGCGTTGGTTGCTGATGCGATGTGCAAGGGTGCAGAATCGTTTACATAATTCATACTTGAATTTTGCATTAAAGCAGCAGATTCTAAAAACGACAACTCACCACACAAGTTAACTACATTTTTATTCTTTGATTCATTCTTAATCCACTCACACTGCTCTATGTCTGATGGTCCTCCCAATAAATAAATGTTCGTTTGATCATCCGTTTTGTTAATCAACTTTACCCATTGCTCTTTAGGTAGTTGTTTAGTAAACCAAACTGATGTTGGAGCCATACAAACATAATTGCCAGTTTTATACTGCTCTACCTTTTGATAATCACTATTACTAGGGTACAGTTTTGGTTTAGCAGCAACCGAATCTGTTAAATGTTTAATCAATAACTGATTACGTTCCACCTCATGTGTTCCATTACCAATTTTGTGCTCAATCTTTTTAGTAAAAGAAAAAGATAATGGGTTTTTCTTAAACCCTATTTTTTCTTTGGCTCCAGAAAAAGCAGTAATTAAACCACTAGAAGCAAAACGCTGCAAATTAATTACAGCATCATAATTTACTCTTTTTATAGACTTGGTTAACGCCTTTAGATTGTCGTACTTTTTGTTTTTCTTATCCCAAATATAAAGTTCATTTATAAATGGATGGTTAGCTAACAAACCTTCATTCCCTTCTCGCAATAAAAAATCTATTTGTGCATCAGGATAAAATTGATGTAATTTTTCAATAATAGCTGTAGCTAAAATTACATCGCCAATAAAGGCAGTTTGTATGACTAAAAATTTCTTCAATTATTATACGGCTACATCATATTCTCTTAAAGCATCATTCAATGAGGTTTTTAAATCGGTACTTGCTTTACGTTTTCCTATGATTAATGCACAAGGTACGTTAAAATTACCAGCACTAAACTCTTTCGTATAAGAACCTGGTATTACAACAGATCTTTCTGGTACTTCTCCTTTATATTCAACCGGCTCATCACCACTAACATCAATTATTTTGGTTGATTTTGTTAATACTACATTAGCACCTAAAACAGCCTCTTTTTTCACCCTTACTCCTTCTACAACTATACATCTACTTCCAATAAAACAGCCATCTTCAATAACCACAGGTGCAGCTTGTAATGGTTCTAAAACACCTCCAATACCTACACCACCACTCAAGTGTACATCTTTACCTATTTGAGCGCAAGAGCCAACTGTTGCCCAAGTATCTACCATTGTTCCGCTATCTACATAAGCTCCAATATTTACATAAGAAGGCATCATTATTACTCCTTTTGCTAAAAATGCACCATAACGAGAAACTGCATGTGGCACTACTCTAACTCCTAACTCAGCGTAATTGGTTTTTAATTTCATCTTATCATGAAACTCAAATGGTCCCACCTCAATGGTTGTCATTTTTTGAATAGGAAAATACATTACTACTGCCTTTTTTACCCATTCGTTTACTTGCCAATCATCTCCACTAGGTTCTGCTACACGCAACACACCTTTATCTAACTGCTCAATAACTTCTCTAATTGCATTTTGAGATGCATCGGATTTTAATAACTCTCGGTTATCCCAAGTTTGCTCTATAATTTCTCTTAAATCACTCATTATTATTTTGTGTAATTAATTTTTCTAAAATTGATGTACTGCCTTGCCAAGTATAGTTTTCTTTAACAAACTGGAAACCATTACTAGCAATTTTTTGGTAAAGGTCTTTATTATCTAACAACTGTACAATGTGATTAGCGTAATCGTTAGGATTTTCACCAATTAATACACTTTTGTTAGGTTCTGCATTTAAAGCATTATTTGCCAAAGTCGAAGTAATACAAGGCATTTGCATTGCCATGGCTTCTAATAGCTTATTCTGTAAACCTGTTCCTATTTGCATAGGTGCAACAAACACTTTTGATTTTGCATAATATTCTGAGATATCATCTACCCAACCCGTTACTATTACTTTGTCAGATTTTAACTTTTGAACCTTTGGTGCTGGTTTAGCTCCAACAATAACCAATTTAATATTAGACTTTTGTTTCCATACTAATGGCATAACTTCATTAGCTAGATAAACAGCACTATCCACATTGGGTGGATAAGCCATATTGCCAGTAAATATTAACTCATATTCTTTTTGGATATCTTTATGCTGATAGGTTTGATAATCTACTCCATTAGGTACTACTAATGTGGTAATGTTTTTAATGTTTACAATCAGATTTTTATCTTGTTCAGAAATAATGGTAGTATTATCAAAATCATCAAAAACAAAATGCTCGTAACGTTTTAAACGTTTAGTCTCTGTTTTTAAAAACCATCTTAAATAAAATGGTGCTTCTTCTACCCTTCGCTCCATCCCTCTTGCTAAAGCATCCATATAATCTAATGTTTTAGGAATTTTACTTTTCCTAACATATTCAGTCACACGAATTAACTGGCAATAAATATGATTGGGTTGTTGCTTTTGAATTAAACTATCAATTATTTTTTGTGCTTTTTTGTTATAGAAGTAAGCTACTTGTAATGATTGATCTGAGAATAATAGTTTAAAAATTAAATTAAAATAAACACTCAACTTTCTTAAGCGAATCACTTTAATTTCAGAACAAAATTCTGATAATATTGCTATGGATTCTTTACTTACTTTCTCATCAGACAATGCACAAAGTATAATCTCATTGTTCTTAGACAATTCTTTAATTTGGTGAAACGCACGTAGCTTATCCCCTTTTTCTAAAGGGTAAGGAAAGCGCGATAACAACACAAAAATCTTCATCTAATTTTGTTCTTTAAAAAACGATACCAAGTTATTTACAATTACTTGATTATCATAATTAGATTGCACCAATTGTTGTCCAGCCAATGCAATTTGCTTTTGCTCATCAACATTAGCTAAATAATAAGTTATTGCTTCTACAAATTCATCTGAAGTATTAGCAATTATTGCTTCTTTTTTGTGAGAACAACTTATACCCTCTAAAGCAAGACCAGTAGCAATTACCAATTTACCCAATGCCATTGCTTCTATTATTTTTATTCGCATACCACTGCCAGAAAATAATGGCACAACTAATATTGAGTTTGCTAGCATAAAATCAACTGCACTTTCTACCCGACCAACAACAGTAACATTTTGTTGCTGTAAATTTTGTAACCAGCTCGGCATTTTTTTACCTGCCAAGTTAAATTGAGCGTTAGAATTTTTTTGTACTACTTTATCCCAAACCTCTGACAGAAACCACTTCACACCTTCTTGATTAGGCATCCAATCCATGCTTCCAATATGAAAAACAGTATTATTTTCTGTTTTATATTCAGCACCGTAAACAGTACTATCTATTCCAAAAGGAGTAACTACTATAGGCACTTTACATTCTAGATTTATGAGCTCAGTTTTATCTTTTTCAGTAATTGCTACTATTCCATCAACCTGATTAATAGCCTCAACCTCATAAGCTTTTAAACGTTTTGCCAGTAAGTTAATATAATTCTTCTTTAAGCCCTTTGTTTGATTTGCATTTCTTTCCCATACTTCATATTCAATATTATGTGCTCTGTATATAATTTTCGCATCAGAATAGTTTCTTATATCCGCCACATAAGGTGCTACAAACAAACTTTCAAGTAATACTATATCATATTTATTATTTTTTAAAGTTTTTAAAATTAACTGTTTAAACTCATCATTGTAAAACCTCTTAATATTATATGATTCCTTTGAAAATAAATTACAAAAAGCCTCTATTGGCTTAACCTTAGTATCAACAAATACATGCTCTATTTGAGTTTTGTTAAGGTATTCTTTTGGTAATTTTTCTACAATAAAAGGATGCTTGGCTGTAGAAATAGTAAGTAATTTAACCCCAACATTATTATTAATTAATCCTTGAGTTATCGCATTTATTGCCAAACAGCCACCATCTATTGAAGGCAAAGGTGGTTTTAAACATATTTGTAAAACTCTCATTTAGCAGATTTGCGTTTAAAAATTTTAGCAAAAAATGCTTTGTAAGCTCCCATGTTAAACATAGCAGAATCTGTAGTAGCTTTATAGGTAAAAAAGATACCTAGAGGCAACAATACTGCAGTAGAAATCCACATACCAATATGTGCTGGTAAAACTAACTCTTTAGAAATATCCTCTCCAACTATAGATAATACCCAGAAAATTAAAAAGAATATAACCGAAATAACAACCGGCATACCCAAGCCTCCTTTTTTAACAATTGCCCCCAAAGGTGCTCCAATTAAAAACATTAAAAAACAAGCTAATGAAAAAGAAAACTTTCTATGCCACTCAATTTCCATTCTTGCTGTATCCCTAGCTCTACTAACCGTCTCTGTTGCCGAAGCAGATGCTCTACCTTGATTTACCCTTGCATTATTTAAAGCAATCGTATAAATCTGATTCCACCTTTCATATTGAGTTTTTGCGGAAGGTAAAATTTTTTGTGATTCAATTTTAGTGGTATCATTACTTAATGCTGCTTTTGACAAACTATCTGCAAAAGTATAAGGCTTTTTAAATAAGTATGTGAAACTAGCTACTTGATTATCATATTCCTTTTTTAGCGTATCAATTCTGTTAGCTAATTGACTTAAATTAAACATCCTATAATCATGTTTAAATTGGTCTTCATCTGTTCTTTGAAGTTCAAACCCAACCAAACTAATTCTCATTTCATTCTCTTCAAATGAAAACCTAGACAAGGGATAATTCTTATTTGTGGTGTTCTCTTGCTGATCCTGATAATCTGTACCATGATACATCTTTATTGAAAAATAGGCTTTATCATCAGCCATTTTCATCACTGCAGAATCTGCTACAGTTAACTTTCTATTTCCAGTATTAGAAGTATGATCATAAATCATTACATCTTTTAACATCTCATCACCATTCTCAAGCGGAACCTTATCCATCACACGTATAGTATAACCTTCTATTTCGTTATAAAAAACACCTGGTTTAATGTTTACCGCAGGCTTTGTACTCCTTATATCATATAGGAGAGAATAGAATTTAAGGTTTGCAACAGGAACAGCGTAGTTTGCAAATATAAATGCGACTCCACAAACTATTACTACAAAGACACCAATTGGTCTCATTATTTTTTGCAAGGAAATACCAGCTGCTTTACATGATACTAGCTCAAAATGCTCTCCTAGATTACCAAAAGTCATTAAAGAGGCTAAAAGCACTGCTAAAGGTAATGCCAGCGGAACAACGTTTGCAGAAGAATACAATAATAGTTCAGCAATTACATACCACTCAATTCCTTTACCCAACATTTCATCTACATATAACCATATAAATTGCATTAGTAATACAAACACAGCAATAAAAAAGGTCATAATAAAAGGACCTATAAAGGAAAGTAATATGAATTTATAGAGTTTCTTCACTATTAAGTTTGAGTGCAACAAATATAGTTATTCGAGATAACTTTCAGTTTGACTAATTATTGCCAAACATAGAGTTAAAACACCCTTAAAATAGTTATAACTAATAAATTTCAGGAAAATCAGTTGGATTTACCTCATTCATTACATTGTAAACTGCATCGAATATATCTTCAATACTTGGCTTAGAAAAATAATCGCCATCTGTTCCGTAAGCTGGTCTATGAGCTTTAGATGTTAATGTAACTGGTTCAGAGTCTAGATGATAATAACCTTTTTGCTGTACCAATATTTGATCTAAAATATAAGCAGAAGCTCCACCAGGAACATCTTCATCTATTACCATTAAACGATTAGTCTTCTCTAATGATTTTACAATATCATGATTAATATCAAAAGGTAATAAAGTTCTTACATCAATCAATTCAGCACTTATTCCAACTTCTTGCAATTGTTTTACTGCTTGCAATGCTAAATTACAAGTAGAACCATAAGATACAATTGTTATATCATCACCTTCAGATAAAGTTTCTACAACTCCTAAAGGAACTGTAAACTCACCTAAGTTACTTGGCACTTTTTCTTTTGTTCTATAACCATTTAAAGGCTCTATAACTATTGCAGGGTCGTCCCCTTGTAAAAGGGTATTATAAAACCCTGCTGATTGAGTTAAGTTTCTCGGAACACATACATGCATTCCTCTAACTGCATTAATTATCATTCCCATTGGAGAGCCTGAGTGCCAGATACCTTCTAAACGATGACCACGAGTACGAATAATTAATGGGGCTTTTTGTCCTCCTTTTGTTCTATACTGTAACGTACATAAATCATCACTCATAATTTGAATAGCGTACAGCAAATAATCTAAATACTGTATCTCAGCAATTGGTCTTAAACCTCTCATTGCCATTCCTATCCCTTGACCAATAATAGTATTCTCTCTAATTCCTGTATCGCTAACTCTTATCTCTCCATACTTGTCTTGTAACCCTTCTAATCCTTGATTAACCCCTCCAATTTTACCAGCATCTTCACCAAAAATCAAAGTTTCAGGGTATTTTTCTAAAATTTTATCAAAGTTATCTCGCAAGATAACTCTTCCATCTTCCATTTTATCTGTTAATTCAGCTACAACTTCAGTTACATTCATAGGTGATGTTACAAACTCTGAAAGCAATTTAGAGCTATATCTGTCATGGTTAATAACCTTTGCTTCATTTAACCAAGATGATAATTGTTGTTTTGCTGGAATATCTTCTAAACGAGTATTTCTCATTACTTTTTTAGCAGTAGAAATAATATCTTTTCTTATTGGTTCTGTGCTACTTTTTAAAGAAGCAATCATTGGTTCAATAAAAGCAGCATTACTACTTGATGCTGCTACTTGTTCTAACAAACCAACCATTTCATCACGTTCTGCTTTAACAGGGTTTAAATAAGCATCCCAAGCAGCACGTTTTTGAGCACTAACATCTTTCTTTCCTTCTTTCTCTAGAGCATCTATTTCTTCAGTAGTAGCTAATTTATTTTCTTCAATCCATTCTCTAAACTTTCTAACACAACAGTATTCAGTTTCCCATTTTAATCTTTCTTCAGATTTATATCTTTCGTGAGAACCAGAAGTTGAATGTCCTTGTGGTTGTGTTACTTCCTCAACATGAACCAAAACAGGACAGTGCTCCTCTCTAGCAATTTTTACCGCTTTCTCATAAGTTTCTACTAAAGCAGGATAATCCCAAGCTCTTACCTTAAATATCTCATAACCATTTGTTTTCCCTTTTTCTCTTTGAAATCCAGCTAATGCATCAGAAATACTTGCTTTGGTAGTTTGATGTTCTTTAGAAACTGATATTCCATGACCATCATCCCAAACAGACATTACAACAGGAACCTCTAAAACTCCAATTGCGTTTATTGCTTCCCAAAAAGGTCCTTCAGAAGTACTGGCATCCCCAATAGTTCCAAAAGCTACTTCATTTCCTTTATTAGAAAAGTTAGTAAAACTGGCTAACTCTTTATTGTTTCGGTAAACTTTTGAAGCTTGCCCCAAACCTAAAAGCCTTCCCATTTGACCAGCAGTAGGAGAAATGTCAGCAGAAGAGTTTTTCATCTCCATTAAATTTTTCCAACTACCATCTTCATTTAAACTCCTTGTTCCAAAATGGCCATTCATTGAACGCCCAGCAGAACATGGTTCCGCCTCAACATCTGTATGAGCATATAACTGAGCAAAAAATTGCTGAACAGTTAGTTGTCCAATAGCCATCATTAATGTTTGATCTCTATAATAGCCTGAACGAAAATCTCCGTTTTGAAATTGTTTAGCTAATGCAATTTGTGGTAGCTCTTTACCATCTCCAAAAATTCCAAACTTAGCCTTACCAGTCAACACTTCTCTTCTTCCTAATAAAGAAGTCTCCCTACTCATATAAGCCAACTTATAATCGTTTAAAACAGTGGTTTTAAATTCTTCTTTAGATAACTTAGCTGTTCCTGATTTTTCTACTGTTGTGTTACTCATACCCGTTCTGAAATAATTGTTATAAGAAATTTGCCTTATTCGAAGCCTTGCGAAGTTAAGAATTAAATCTATTTTTTGGAAGTAGTTTTTTCAACTATAAAAAGGCTCATAATTATAATAAAGCCTTGCAAAAAAGTTTTGACTTTAAGGTATAAAAAAAAGCCAATCTTTCGATTGGCTTTTTAATTGTTATATAATTAAAATTATTATTTGATAATAATCCTCTTAGTTATTACTCCTTTGTCAGAAGAAACTCTTAAGAAGTAAACTCCTTTAGCATTTCCTGTCAAATCAAGAGAATAATTAGATGATTGCTCACCTCTGTTAAGAGATTCATTGTAAACAGCTTTTCCAAGTTGATTAAATACTGCTACAGTAACATTATCAGACTTATAATTTGCTAAGTTCAATGTAAACTCACCACCACTTGGGTTAGGGAATACTGAAATAACAGAATTATTGTTAAAGTCTTCAATACCAACAGTAATAACATTGAAAGTGTATACAGAGAATTGCCCACAATAGTTTTGAACTACTAAGGTTACTAAGTATGTACTGTCATTATTGTAAGTATGTGAAGGGTTTTGTTGACTACTTGTGTTACCGTCACCAAAATCCCAGAACCAAACTGTTGGGTTACCAGCAGTCATGTCTGTAAAATTAGTTATGAACCCATTTACAGATGCTGTAAAGTTTGCACCTAATGAATCACAAACTGTCATAGTATCACATACCACATCAGTTCCACAATAAGAATATGCTGTTAAACATACTACATAAGTAGAATCAACCGTATAAGTATGTGTAGGCATTAAAGCAGTAGATGTATTACCATCTCCAAAATCCCAAGATACTGAATCTTGATGTGTTGTAGATGATCCATCAAAGCTAACCACATTGTAGTTTGGTACAGATGTAAATGAAGCTACTGCTGTAGTATCTAATGTTGCAGATACTGGAGTTCTAAATGTAGAACAAGTAGTAGAAGAACCATAATGGATGGTTCCATTCCAGTTTCTAACTGAGAAAGTACCACCAAAGTTAGATGCTTTACCTATTCCCTCTAATATTTGCATATCAGCATTTGATGCCCAAACATTACCTACTGTACCACCATTTGTATAAGCAACTGAATTTGAAGCGTCTACATAAAAGGAATAAGTTTGACCTGCTGGTATAGTAAGATTAATAGGAAGTGGAATTGGTGTTCCTATTCCATTACCAGTACTAACAACATTTGTTGCTGTACCAATAAGTGTCCATCCGGCACTTGAATTCTCAAAACCTACATGTGTTCCTACTCTATACCAAATATCAACTGTTGCGTGCGTTCCAGCATTTAAATTAGCATCAAAACTTAAAATATTTACTGGGTTTATTGCAACAACATCAAACATATTTCCTGCCTGACCATTTCCTCCTGGGAAACCAGTAGACAAAGAATCAGCTCCAACAGATGAATATTGTAAATAATATGTGTTTTGAGTAGTAACAGAAGGGATTTGGTAAGAATTACCTGTGCCAACTAAATTACCACCAACCAGTGAATCATACCATTCATATACTACTGGTAAATTAAACCCATAAATTGTTGCCGTATCACCATCACATCCTACACCGTCAATACCAATTGGTTCGTAAGGAATTGCAATAAATGAATATAAAGAAGATGTATCATTACTTAAATCTTGATCATTTAATAAATCAACATATCCTAACAAATTATAGTTAATACCTGCATAAGTATTAATTGTACCAACTGTAACTGTATCATACTCGTTAAATAATAACGTATCAGAGTAAGCATAAGGCAATGATGTAACTAAATCTCCTGTAACATCAACATTAATGTTCATATTAAAGATAGTATCTCCAATATTTTTAACAATAACTGTTATTGGCATTGCACTATCACCACAAGCAACAGATCCTGGCTCCGCAAAACCAACAAACACTGCATTATCACTAAATGGAGTAAATTCATCAGCACCCATATCTACATTTGGCCCTGCAGGTCTAACATCTCCATCGATATCAAGTAATATACCAACAGTATTATCTCCTAAATCATTAATTGTAGGAGCATAAAGATGTAAGTCATTAGTAGCTATAAATAAAGGGTCTATTTCTATAGAATTAACATTAGCAGTAGGCTGTGCAGTTTGCCATGCAGCTAAAGTAGCGCTATTAACACCATCCCTAACAAATAAAGCTCCATTGGTCCAGTATGCATTGTAATCAACAACATTTGCACCTAAAGTAATATTATCTAATGATTCAAAAGCATAATCCGTTTCACTCATAAAGATATTATTTCTAATATCTAATCCAATCATATCATTCACTCTAAATGCTCCATTAATACCAGCTTTATTATAAACTGTATTATGCCACACATCAATTTCTTCTACATCATCTAAGTATATTCCATAATCATTTCTACTAGAAACCATATTGTTAATTAATCTTGCTCTCCCATTAGGAACTGCATCAAAGTTACCATCAGAAATGTAAAGTCCGTAATCAGGTGCATCTATTACTTTATTATAAGATATATCAAAATCCATGATATCGAAACAATAAATTCCGTCACCATTTACATTTCTAATATTAGAAACTTCATTACGAAGAATCGAAATGTCATCCTGATCATCAATATAAATACCGTAATCTTCAACTGAATCTATTACATTATTAATGAATCTATTCCCTCTATTTCTTGAAGCAAAGGCACCCTCAAAATGAATTCCTTTTTCACCACCGTTAATCATGTTATTACTAACTCTAGTTGAATAAGCGTTAGAACCTTCACTAGTAGAAGAAGTTTCGATGTTAGATGCACTTACACCAATAACATCAGATAAACCTGTATTCATTGACATGTTGATTACACAACTATCAATAGTGTTATTCATTGCTGAATCTCTCAACTGAACACCATAAGCATCAACAGTACCCGTATTTTCAAGAGTCATGTTTTTAATAGTAATAAAATCAGCTCCATTTAAATAAACATTACTAAATGTATTATTAGATAGAGTAACTAAACTTGGATTACCTCCATTTACAGTTACCGTTGCAGCTGCAGATGTTCCATTAATTCTATTTAATATTAATCTTTCATTATATGTACCTGGATTAACATTTACAACTACATGAGAATCAACTCCACATGTATTAATAGCTGTTGAAAAATCGTTAAACGTATTAAAATCTGCAGTAACACCACCCAAAGTATAAACTCCTTTTAAAGGCGTACATACTATTAACTCAGTAGTATCATTTCCATTAGCTGAATCTGGTATTGCGTTTGGTAAAGCAGTCCAAGCTTTAATAGTAGTAAATCCTTTAGGAAAATTATATGTACCTATTGTAACAGGAATTGGTCCTGTTAAAGAATCTTTAGCTAAAGAACCTGTCCACGCAAAAGTTGTTTGCGGAGTTCCATTAACTGACCACTCTACATCTGCACCAAATAATGTATCTGATCCAAAATTTTTGATAGTAACATCTACAGGATTTATTCCAACTGTAACAGGATTCATTGGGTTATCAATAGAAACAACTCCCGCATCGTTAGCTAAAACATTTTCTACCATAAAATCATCAATTCCCATATCTCCTGCAAGCCCAGTAGATAATGTTGTCCCAGTAATTCTAAATTTAACATTACTAGCGCCTGCATATCCACCTAAAGCAACTCTAGCTTCAAGCCATGGTGCAGCAGAATTAATTTGTTGTTGACCTGAAATTGTAAAAATAGATATCCAAGAACCTGCTCCTGTAGTATCAATTTCTAAAGTAAGAACTCCAATATTTGCACCATACATATGGTACCAAAAAGATACCTCAGGATTGGATGTTGAAGTAAAATCAAAAACTGGTGATTCTAACCAAGCTTGTCTGTTTGCAGAACAAGATGCTTCTAAATACATATATAAAACACCAGCTCCAGGAGTATGATCCTGACTAGCTCCATATCCAGAACCAGTAGTATTAATATCATTGGTCCAATCCATATCATCACCAGCTGCATTTAGCCAACCAGCTTCCTGCATAACATAAGTAGGATTACAACCGGTAGGTCCGGTATTTTCATTTTCAAACCCATATGTATATGGGAATGAAGAAATCTGCGCATTAATCTGTGTCATCCCAAACAAACAGAGCAATACAATTAGTAATTTTCTTTTCATAGTTTTAGTTTTAGTTTAAATTTTTAATTATATCTTAATTTATTCTTGCTTTAATTTTTACAAAAATACTATCATTAATTTTTCTAAAACCAATAAGAACTTTATAGTTTTTCTAGTACTATTAATTTCTAAAAGCTGTTATTTTTTAGACGAAGATTGAGATTTTTACAACCAAATTCTATATATGATTCGATGAACAAAAATAACAAGTTGTTTAAAATTACATTTTAAACATATTTAACTTTTTTTGTTGTATTCTTAACAATCTTTAATGAACACTCTCTTAAATTTAGCATACGTAATAATTTGATAATTGGTTCATTTTTATATATTTGTATAGAACATTAATAAAACACACAACAAACTATGGGAAAAGGAGACAAAAAGACTAAAAAAGGAAAAATCACAATAGGTTCATATGGTGTTAGCCGGAAGAAAGCTAAAAAAAATGTTTTTGTAGCTACTAAACCAAAAGCTAAAAAAGCTGCCCCAAAAGCAACAGAAGAAAAAGAAAAACCTACAGCTAAGAAAACAGCTGCAAAAAAAGCTCCAGCTAAGAAAGCAACCGCTAAAAAATAATAGTAAAGCCCATCTATGAAGATGGGCTTTTTAATTGCTCTTTAATTTTTATTATCTGAGGTATAACTAATTGGTTATTCCAATTATCAATTGTATAATCTGCATACCTTAATTTTTCAGTATCAGAAAGTTGCTTACTCATTCTTTCTTTTACTTTCTCCACAGTCACATTATCTCGACTCGTTACACGATTTATTTTTAACTGATCAGGAGCTGTTACTAAAATGATTTTATCCATTTGTTTGTAAGCCCCACTCTCAATTAAAATTGCTGCTTCTTTTATTAATATTGGTTCTGATTGATGTTTCTGGACCCAAGTATTAAAGTGTTCTGCTACTTTTGGATGAACAATATTATTTAATAGTTGCAAAGCAGACTTATCATTAAAAACTATATCTGCCATTTTTTTTGCATTCAACAAATTATTATCATATACATTTTCAAATTGATTGGTAATGGCTGTAATAACTTCTTTATCAGAATTAATTATTTCTTTAGCTACACGATCCGAATTAAAAACTGGGACATTCATTGCAATAAAAACTTTAGCAATAGTTGTTTTACCACTACCTATACCTCCAGTTAAACCAACTAATAAAGGTTTATTATTTTTTGATGATGTACTCAACTTTTTCAGGTGTTAATGAAATATTTTGAATGTAATCAGGGTACTCTACAAGGTTAATCTTTAATTTATGACTAAATCTTTCTCTTATAGCATTGTAATCTACTTCTACTTTAAAATTTGCACTCGCTAAATTTGCCATTTTACTCAAGGGTAATTGAAATTTAATTTCTACCTCATGAGGTATCGTTTTTAATTTTATTGAATCAGGTAAATTTACAACCTCAATCATAGCTCTTTGTGCAGTTTCTGTAAATTTTTCTACAGGAATATGAACCAATACTTTTGATGGATTAAATTTAATTTTTAATAGCTCATATTTTTTATCAAACCCAATAGATTCAGTTAAAGTAGACGACAACTCTTCCTTTTCTATTAAACTTGTAGAAACTTGAGTTATTGTGTCTATAATCATTTTTGGGCCAGATATTTTTGTAATAACTGGTTTAGATAGTATTTGTCCAAAAAGTTGATATTGCTTTTTAAACTTTAAGTTAGTTTGTGGAATTACCTTTACTGTTTTTTCCATTTGGTCATCTAACATAAGATTAATGCTTTCAGGTAAAATTGATTTAATTTCTATATTATCACCTAACTGATTAGAAATTGCTGTAGCATATCGAATGGAAGATATTTTTTGAGTCCCATTAAGCACTCCTAATTTTTGTAAATCTATAGAAACCTGAGGGTGATTAAAACTCATTTTCAGTGCTAACAAATCAAACCCTAAACCTTTAATTTCAATCTTAAATTCTTTAGGCAAATCATTTAAAACTACCTTCCCTTTAGGTTGGTTCTTATAGGTAACATCACATATAACTTCAGAACTATAATTATTCCCTAATGAGTTCAATAGCCAGAAAAAAGTTGCTAAAAACAAACAGAATAAAAACACGTAAAGCTTCCGATTACCGGAAGCTTTATCAAAAAATGTTATAAGTTTATTTTGTTTTTTAGACAAAACTCAACCTTATTTTTTTTCCATTTCTTCTGATGAAAATTCTTTAGAAATAGCTGCTTTTTCAATTTTAAGTCTATTACCGCCTTCTATTTCTATAGTTGCAGTATTTTCTTGTAGCTCTATAATTTTACCATGTATACCACCAATAGTAACAATCTTAGTTCCTTTAGCTAAACTTTCTTTAAATTTTTTAGCTTCTTTTTGTTTTTTCATTTGCGGTCTTATCATAAACAGATAAAACACCAAAAAGATTGCTCCAAACATAATTAATGTTTGCATTCCGCCACCTTCTTCACCAGCCTCTGGAGCTGCCATTAATAAAATTCCTAATCCTTTCATTTTATTTTTTTTATATAATTATTTTGACGGAGCTAAAACCTCTCCTTTTAACGCGATTACTTTTGTATTGGGAATTGTGTTTGCTACCAACGTAATTGTTTTATTTTGAACTCCAAATTTTCCATTAGAATCAAAGGTAACTGTTACTTCCCCATTTTCTCCAGATTTAATTGGCTCTTTAGGCCACTCTGGAACAGTACAACCACAACTACCTTGTGCAGATGATATAATCAAATCTGATTTACCAACATTTCTAAACCTAAAAACTGTTGTAATTATTTCTCCTTGAGTAATCTGACCAAAATCTTTTACTTCTTCAACAAATTCAAAAAATGGTGCATTATCATCAGAATTCTTTACACCATCTTCACCTGTATTATTATTCTCAATTAAATCTACACTTAAACGTTCTTCTTTTTCCTCTGAATTTCCGCAAGCAGATATTAAAGTTAATAATAATAATGGCCAAACTATATTTTTCATTCCTTTAATTTTATGGAATGCAAATATACCAAAAGGTGCTACAATTTATTCCATTTTTGTCTGATTAACTTATTGTTAATTTCTATTTCAATAATATAGTTTCCTTGAGAAAAAGATTGGGTTTGTAATTCATAAAAATTATTAGCTTTTTTAATGATAGATGGAGTTACATCTCGCCCCAATGCATCATACACTTTTATTGAACTAACCTTTTTAGTTTTAGCAACCCAAACATTAACATTTGTTGCTGAAGGGTTTGGGTAAATATCAAACTGGTTTTCGGAGTTTTCTAACTCATCTACAGATAAAACAGTTGGATTTGCTGAAAGTATCCACAATTCAGGATCAAAGAAAACCGAATCAATTGTAAATGGTAAATTAGCATTAAAAACCTCTCCTGAAAAAGTATTATAAAAGACTAAGGTAGTATCTTTGTTTTGCCCCTTCACATAAATTGGAACGGGCATATCAAAAAATGAAACAGAGGCATGTGATTGGGTTTGGTTTATTGTGAAAGTAGCATTATTGCCTAACTGGCTCCAAACCACCTGATAACTTGGATGTCCTTCACCATAAAACCAATCGTTAAAAAATTCAGTTAAATTCTGACCACTTACTGCTTCTAAGTGAGCTTTTAGATGATCTGTTCTAGCATAATTATATGACAAATTAGAGTCAGTCACATAATTTCTAACACCTTGAAAGAAAGTATTGGAACCAATTTTCCCCTCAAGCATTCTTAATACATAAGCTCCTTTATGATAGGTTAGCCTACTATCAAATATTCTTGAAACATTAGTTGTGTCAGGACAGTAAACTGAGCCATCTGATTGCTGAACAACAGCATCAATAGTTGTTATTCTCCATGGCTTCCACCATATTGGATTAATGTTTTTAAACATAATTCCTACTGAATAAGTAGCAAAAGCTTCATTTAACCATATATCTTTCCAACTACCACAAGTTACTTTATCACCAAACCATTGATGAGCTAATTCGTGTGTTATTAATGTTTGACTAAAATCATACATTGAACTCATAGTTTGATGTTCCATACCTCCTCCTCTACTAAATTGAGCATGCCCATATTTTTCATTCATAAAAGGATAAACCCCAAAAAGTGTATCCATCATTTGTATCACAGGGATAACTCCTAATGATAAATTATAATTACTTGATGAGTCTTCCGGGTAAACGTAATTTAAGACTTCTAAATTACCTTGTGATAAAGCCACATTATTGCTAAAAACTGCATAATTAGTAACTGCTAACGATATTAAATAGGCTGCTATTGGATATCTGTGCCTCCAATGATAAACTTTATTTAACCCAACAGTAGTTTCTTTTACCAATAAACCTTGACTACCAACTCTATATTTCTGAGGTGTAGTTACTATAATATCTACAGAATCAATTTTATCATACAAATCTTGTTTACAAGGCCACCACTCCATTGCCCCATAAGGCTCTGATAGAGTCCATATAATAGAGTCATTTAAATGTGATGATTGGACAAATGTTCCTCCTAGTGAAGTTGAATTTATGGGTACTCCTTGATAAAAAACAGTTACAGAATCCAATGTATTTTGAGGCAATGTAATAGGTAAGTTAATTTGTAAAACATCCGCAGTTGCTTGAGAAAAGACAACATTACTACCATTATACTTTACTGAATCTACTGTTAAAGAATTTGATAAATCAAAATAAATTTGATTAAACCCAGCAATTACAGGAACAAAATAAGATGTTACAGCTCCTTTTATGTAATTAACTTCTGGATTAACTTCCCATTCACATCTATGGTATTTTAAATCATAATTAGCAGCTTGTAATACTCCTTTGTTAATCGGTTGTTTTTTTGAATGACCTTTCATTTCAGCCTCTACAATATCATGTAACACTTCATTATAGTTTTCTTGAGAAAAACCAACAAAATGAAGCATAACAAAAATAAAAACGCCTATGAACTTGAGTTTAGCTAGCATATATTTTTTGATATAATTCTTGATATTTTGCTAAAATATTTTTCCTTTTTAA